>JBFHFJ010000056.1:0-14811 GCA_041583655.1 Haliea sp.
CGCCGAGGACGCCAGGCTGATCGCCCGGTCGCCGGCCTGATCCCATGACACCGCAGGAGTACAGGTGACAACCATTCGTGCCATTCGGGGACTGAACGACATTCTCCCGGACGAGAGTGTTTACTGGCAGTATCTGGAGTCCACCGTGGCCGCGGTGTTGACCAGTTACGGCTATGGCGAGATCCGCCTGCCGCTGGTGGAGCAGACGGCCCTGTTCCGGCGCTCTATCGGCGAAGTCACGGACATCGTCGAAAAAGAAATGTACAGCTTTGACGACCGCAACGGTGAAAGCCTGACCCTGCGTCCGGAAGGCACTGCGGGCTGTGTGCGCGCGGTTATCCAGAACGGTATGCTGGGCACGCCCCAGAGGCTCTGGTACAGCGGCCCCATGTTTCGCTACGAGCGCCCGCAGAAAGGGCGCCAGCGGCAGTTCCACCAGGTGGGCGCCGAGGCCTTCGGCATTGCCACACCGGATATTGACGCCGAGCTGATCCTCATGACCGCGCGCCTGTGGCGGGTGCTGGGCCTCGGCGAGCATGTGCAGCTGCAGCTAAACTCCATCGGCAGCAGCGCCGCCCGCCAGGCCTACCGCGAGGCTCTGGTGGATTACCTGTCCGGCCACCGCGAGGCGCTGGATGAGGACAGCCAGCGCCGGTTGCAGAGCAACCCGCTGCGGATTCTCGACAGCAAGCACCCGGGCACCCGCGAAGTCCTGGCGGGCGCGCCGGTGCTGACGGATTACCTGGACACGGAGTCCCGTGAGGATTTTGCCCGCCTCTGTGAACTTCTGCAGGCAGCCTCGGTCCCCTATGTGGTGAATCCCCATCTGGTGCGCGGCCTGGACTACTACAACAAGACCGTGTTTGAGTGGGTGACGGACAAGCTCGGTGCCCAGGGCACGGTCTGCGCCGGGGGCCGCTACGACGGCCTGGTGGCACAGCTGGGGGGCAAGCCCACACCCGGCATCGGGTTTGCGCTGGGCAAGGAGCGTCTGGTCCTGATGCTCGAGGCGCTGGCGCTGGCACCGCCGGCGCCGGCAACCGCCGACATCTACGTGGTCAGTGCCGGGTCCGCCGCGGAAACCGCGGCTTTTGCGGCACTGGAAACAGTGCGGGATGCGCTTCCGGCGCTGCGCATTGTCCAGCATGCCGGTGGCGGCAGTTTTCGCAGCCAACTGAAGAAGGCCGACAAAAGCGGTGCTCGCTGGGCCCTTATCTGGGGTGAGGACGAGGTTGCCGCCGGCACCGTGCAAGTAAAGTCCCTGCGCGAGCAGGGGCTGCAGGAATCGATGGCGGTAGCGGACCTCGCCGGCTACCTGGCCCACCATTCATCGCCATAACAGGACAATCAAGGGAACCGGATCGTGGAAGCATATCGGACAGAAGAAGAGCAGGTTGAAGCACTGCGCCGCTGGTGGAACGAGAACGGCCGTTCCACGCTGGTCGCCGTGGTACTGGTGCTGGCAGGCACCTTCGGCTGGCAGGGCTGGCAGCGCTATGACGCCCAGCGTGATGACAGGGCCTCGGATCTGTACCAGCAAATGCTGGAGGCGGCAGCCATGGCCGGGCAGGGTGTTGTCAACGGGGCTCCCGCGGAGCGGCTTGCCAGCCAGTTGCGCAGCGAGTACGGCGGCACCACGTACGCCCAGTTCGCAGCACTGCACCAGGCTCGTGTGGCCGTGGCGGGCAATGATTTGACCGCAGCCGAGGGCCACTTGCGCTGGGTACTGGGCAAGGCGCCCGGCGGCAGCGACATGGCCCAGGTGACACAACTGCGCCTGGCACGGGTGCTGGCAGCCCAGGGGGAGACCGACCAGGCGCTGAAGCTGCTGTCTCCTGGCGGCAGCGGCAGGTTCCCCGCGGCCTGGGCACTGGCTCGCGGTGACATACTGGTGGCTGCGGGTCGTGCCGCGGAGGCGCTGGCAGCATACCGTGAGGCGCAGGCCCTGGTTGAGCAATATCCCGCCCAGCTCAATCTCGCTACCCTCGAGGCGAAGATCCAGAGTCTCGTCGCCGCCGGCACGGAGGCGGGCGCATGATGACGTTTACCCTCAGGTGGAGCGCCCTGCTGCTGTCACTGCTGCTGATCGGTGGCTGCAGTACCATGAAAGGCTGGTTCTCGATCGATGATGACGAAGATCCGCGCCAGCCCGTGGAGCTGGAGAAGATCGAGGAAACCGTCAAGGTCAAGCGCCTGTGGTCTACCGGTGTGGGTAACGGCCAGGGCGATGGCCTGTACCGTATCGAGCCGGTCATCGGCGGTGAGCGGATCTATGCGGCGTCCTCGGATGGCGAGGTCAAGGCGCTGCAACGCAGCAACGGTCGCCGGGTCTGGGCCCGGGACCTCAAGACTCTCATATCCGGGGGTGTCGGCCTGTACGGCGACAGCCTGTTCCTCGGCGGCAGCGATGGCTTCGTCTTGAGCCTGGATGCCGGCACTGGGGAAACCCGCTGGCGTGCCCGGGTATCCGGCGAGGTGCTGGCGCCGCCCCAGGGCAACGGTCGGGTGGTCGTGGCGCAGACCTACGACGGCAAGCTGCACGGCCTGGATTTCAAGACCGGTGAGCGCCTGTGGACCTACGACAGCAACATGCCGGTGTTGACCATTCGCGGCACCAGCACGCCGATATTCCGCGATAACCTGGTGATCGCAGGCTTCGCCAACGGCCGGGTGCTGGGCTTCAACGCCGTCACCGGCGCGGTGGAGTGGGAGGCCCGGGTGGCCATTCCCCAGGGCCGCTCGGAAATCGAGCGTATCGTTGATGTCGATGGCACCATGGTGCTTGCGGGTAACGAGCTGTTTGCCGCCAGCTACCAGGGCAATATCGTGGCCATCGAGGCCAGCAGCGGCCGCAAGATCTGGGAGCGCCCCGTGTCATCCGTATCCGGGCTGTCGCAGGGTTTTGGCAATGTCTATGTCGCGGACGAGGACGGCACAGTGTTCGCCTTCCAGCGCAATGGACAGGGTCAACGCTGGCGCCAGGACGCCCTGGGCTGGCGCGGCCTCGGCCGACCGGTGACGGTGAGCAGCTACGTCGCCGTACCCGACTTCGAAGGCTATATCCACATCCTGTCGCAGGTGGATGGCAGTTTTGTCGGCCGCCTCCGTGCCGACAGCAAGGGCGTCAGCGCCGACATGCTCAGCGACGGCAACGTGCTGTACGTCTATGGCGACGGCGGCAAGCTGTACGCCTATGAGCTGAGTGCCAAAACCAGGTAACTGAAATGATTCCGGTGATTGCCCTGGTCGGGCGTCCCAATGTGGGCAAATCGACCCTGTTCAACCAGCTGACCCGCAGTCGCGATGCGCTGGTGGCAAACCTCTCGGGCCTGACCCGGGATCGTAAATACGGAGAGGCCCGCATCGGCTCGCGGCCGTTCATCGTCATTGATACCGGCGGTATCAGCGGCGATGAAGAGGGGATCGAGGCGCAGATGGCGGGGCAGTCCCTGCTGGCCATTGAGGAAGCGGATGCTGTCCTGTTCCTGGTCGATGCCCGCGAGGGGCTGAATGCCGCGGATGAATCCCTGGCGCGCCACCTGCGCCAGCGCAACAAGTCTTTCCACGTGGTCGTGAACAAGATCGACGGGCTCAACGAGGAGGTCGCGCTGGGGGATTTCTACGCCCTGGGCGTCAACCACCTGTTCGCCATCGCCGCCTCCCACGGGCGCGGTGTGCGGCAGATGATCGACGACGTGCTGGCGAGCTTCCCCGAACCGGAAAGTTCCGCCGCGGAGGATTTTGACCATCGGGACAGTGTCAGGGTTGCTATCGTCGGCCGCCCCAACGTCGGCAAGTCCACCCTGGTCAACCGGCTGCTGGGCGAGGAACGGGTGGTCGTGTACGACCAGCCCGGTACAACCCGCGACAGTATCTACATCGACTACGAACGGGATGGGCAGCGCTATACGCTAATTGATACCGCCGGCGTCCGCCGGCGTAAAAACGTGCGGGAGACGGTGGAAAAGTTTTCCATCGTGAAAACCCTCAAGGCAATCGATGACGCCCACGTGGTGGTGCTGGTCATGAACGCGCACGAAGGTATCGTCGACCAGGACATGCACCTGCTGGGGCACTGCATTGACGCCGGCCGCGGCCTGGTCCTGGCGGTGAACAAGTGGGACGGCATCGAACCGCACCAGCGCGACTGGATCAAGAGCGAACTCAACCGCCGCCTGATCTTTGCCGACTACGCCGACACCCACTTCATCTCGGCACTGCACGGCACCGGTGTCGGGCTGCTGTACAAATCGATCCTTGCCGCCCACGGGTCCGCAACCCGCAAGCTCAACACCAACCAGCTCACCCGGATTCTTGAGGGCGCCGTGTTCGACCACGCGCCGCCGATGGTCAATGGCCGCCGCATCAAGCTCCGTTACGCCCACCCCGGGGGGCAGAATCCGCCGCTGATCATTATCCACGGCAACCAGACCGGCAGCGTGCCCAACAGTTACCAGCGCTATCTGGAAAAGGTATTCCGGCGCGAGCTCAAACTCACCGGAACGCCGGTCCGCATCGAGTTCCGCACCGGCGAGAACCCCTATGCCGACAAACGCAACCAGCTGACCCAGCGCCAGGTGCAGCGCAAACGCCGACTCATGGCCCACGTGAAAAAGAACGAGAAGAAAAAGAAACGCTGAGGGATGCCCTGTGAGCAAGCCCGACCTCGACAGCCGTGTCCACATAGAAGCATTCATTGACCGCTTCTATGCCAAACTGCTGGTGGATCCGCAGCTTGCGCCCTTTTTCCTTGAAGTAGCGCGGGTCGATCTCGCGGTACACCTGCCCCACATCAAGGACTACTGGTGCAAGCTGCTCCTCGGCGAGCAGGGCTATCGTCGCCACACCATGGACATCCACCGGCGCCTGCATCGGCAGCGGCCCCTGCGCCCCGAGGATTTCCAGCGCTGGCTCGCACTCTTCACCGCCACCCTGGATGAGCGCTACAGTGGCCCCCAGGCGTCCCGGGCCAGGGAACTGGCCGCCACAATCGCCGCCAACATGCAAAAGGGCCTGGACTGAGACACCTTCCACCGGCCTGCGATGCATCCGAGGGCTTGCATTGGCCGGATTTGGTGTTATAGTCAAATATAACACTATACCTGAGGGGTGGAAGGTATGTTGAGATACTCACAGCGCGGGCGCTTCCTGGTCAGGTCCGACAGCATCCTGCCGGTCAGCGCGATATACCTGCTGGCCGCGCTGCTGCTGGTGCTGCCAGGCCTGGCCCTGGCCTCCGGAGAGACTGGCGTGCGGCGGGTGGAGGGCCTTGATGTCGACGAGGTTGTCGTCCACGGCAATACCGAGGTCGAAATCAGCCAGGGTGACACGCCGATACTGCTCCTGAGAGGGCAGCACAGTGACCTGGAGCCGCAGCCATTCCACGTGCGCGGGCGTACCCTCGTACTGGGCCTCCCTGCCGGAAGTCCCGCCACCGCAGCTAGCGGTGTGCAGTACAAGTTGACCCTGCCAACCCTGGCCGCCCTGCATCTGCGTGGTTCCGGCGATGTATTCGTCCGCCCCTTTACCGGGCCGGCCGTGAAGGTGGTGGTCGATGGCACCGGCGATGTGTATCTCTACGAACTCAATGTGGACAGTGCGCGTTTCGACATGCGGGGCAGCGGCGACATCCAGGCCGTCAGGGTGCGCGCCGGGTCAGTGCGTCTGGCCCTGACCGGCTCCGGTGACCTCCAGCTCGGATCGGTGGAGACAGACAGCATGCGCGCGGCCGTCAATGGCTCCGGTGATGTCAGCAGTGGGGCGGGCAGTCGCGGCGCCGTTACCGAGATCAGCATCATTGGCTCCGGAGACGTGAATTTTTCCGGCCTGGACGGCGACCGGGCGAGCATCAGTGTGGTCGGCTCGGGGACCGCCAGGGTGGGTGATTTTCGCGAGATCGAAGCGACCATTCTGGGTAGCGGGGACATCCACTACCGGGGCGAGCCCGAGATCGAGCAAACCCTGTTCGGCTCTGGCCAGCTCCTGCGGGAATAGCTCGCGTGGAGTGGAATGACAAGCAGCCCATTTACCGGCAACTGCGCGACCTGGTCGTGGAGAGAATCATGGATGGGACATTCGCGGAGGGTGAGGCTGTGCCCTCGGTGAGGCAGGTGGCGACCGATTACCAGATCAACCACCTCACCGTCGGCAAGGCCTACCAGGAGCTGGTCGATAGCGGTCTGCTGGAAAAGCGGCGGGGGCTGGGCATGTATGTGACGCTCGGCGCGCGGGCGAACCTGACCGCGGATGAGCGAGGTCGCTTCTATGCCGAGGAGGTGCCGGCCTTCGCCGAGCGTGTGCGGGCACTGGGGCTGGATATGCAGGATGTGGCGGCGGCGCTGCTGAAACAGGGGGAGGAATCATGACTACGACAGTCGTCGCGGCCCGCGGGCTGCAGCGCAGGTTCGGGGATCAGGAGGCGGTGGCCGGGGTTGACCTGCAGCTGGAGCCTGGCTCTGTGCTGGGGTTGATTGGCCCCAACGGGGCGGGCAAGACCACGCTGCTGCGGTCCCTGCTGGGTCTGACCCGGTGCGAGGGTGAGCTGTCGGTACTGGGTATGGACCCGCGCCGGGAGCAGGCGAAGCTCATGGAGCAGGTCTGCTTCATCGCCGACACCGCGATCCTGCCGCGCTGGATTACGGTGCAGCAGTTGCTGGACTATGTCGCAGGGACCCATCCCCGCTTCGACCGTGCCCACGCCGAGCAGCTGCTGGCAGCTACGGAAGTGCGCCTCAAGCGGCGTGTAGCCGAGCTCTCCAAGGGCATGATGGTGCAGCTGCACCTGGCGCTGGTGATGGCGATTGATGCCCGCCTGCTGATCCTGGATGAGCCAACGCTGGGTCTCGACATCCTGTTTCGCAAGCAGTTTTTTGACCAGCTGCTCAATGACTATTTCGATGAGGAGCGCACGATTGTGATCTCGACTCACCAGGTGGAGGAGGTGGAACACATCCTCACCCATGTCATGTTCATGAACCGGGGCAGGGCGATTCTCTGCGACTCTCTGTCGGCGCTTGAAGCAGAGTATGTCGAACTGCGCGCAGTGGGTCCCGAGGCCGTGCGGGCAGAGGGGATTCCACACATCGGCCAGCGTCCCCTGCTGGGCGGCAAGGCCCTCATCTATCAGGGTGTCGAGCGCGAGGCTCTGGCGCCCCTGGGTGAACTGCGTACACCGTCGCTGGCCGACCTGTTCGTGGCCAAGGTTGGGGAGGACAACAGCCATGTCTGACAAGGTGCCGTCGCGCTGGTTTGCCCTGGTCCAGCGCGAGTTGCAGGAATACCGGGTGTCCCTGGTCTGGACGCCGCTGGCAGTGGCGGCTGCTCTGGCGCTGCTTATGCTTGCCGGGGTGCTGGTGGCCAACCAGTTCAGCAATCTTGGCCAGGTCCTGCTGGAGGCGGTGATGCAGGAGGAGGCCGGCGATGGCATCAATCTCAATATCCGCGTGGTCGTGGATGAAAATGGCCAGCGGGTTGCCGAGGTGGTCACTGAAACTGTGGCCGGGGATGAGGCTGCACCGGGTGCGCTCAGGGAAGACTACCGGGTGACGGAGGCCCCGGAGCTTGCCGATGAAAAGCTCTGGGATTTCTCCTCCGACTGGGCTTTCTCGCCGGTGCCACCGGCGCAGCCCGCCCGCGGGGGCAATGCTGAGCCCCCGATGGACAGCCTCGACCCTCTGCTGCATGGCGTGCACATGTTCATGCTGGTCATCCTGGTGTTTGTTAGCTTCAACTACCTGCTGGGCTGCCTGTACACCGATCGCAGGGACCTCAGCATACTGTTCTGGCGCTCCATGCCGGTCTCCGCCCGTGATGAGGTGCTGGCCAAGCTCGCCGTGGCCCTGCTGGTGGCTCCCGCCATCTTTATCGCCGCATCCGTGCTGGCGCAGTTGGCCACGGTGCTGCTGGCCATGCTGCTGGTGCTGCGCATGGATATGGATCCTGTCGCGGTAGTACTGGGCAATATCCAGTTCGGCAGTGTATTCCTCGATCAGATAGGCGGCTGGCTGCTGACGGCCCTGTGGGTGATGCCGGTCTATGCCTGGGTGTTGCTCGCCTCGGCAGGCGCCAGGCGCTCGCCCTTCATGCTGGCGCTGGCACCGGTGCTGGGGCTGATGCTGCTGGAGGCAATGCTGCTGGGCAGCAAGCACTTTGCCGCGGCCCTGATGAACCACATGCCCCACTACAACAGTGGCCGCAGCGCCGTGGGGTTCTACCTGCTCGGTCCTGACTGGGCCAACCTTGACTATTCGGGACTGGTTCTGGGGCTGATAGTGGCGGCGGTGTTGCTGGCGGTGACGGTGTGGTTGCGCCGCTATCGCTGGGAGATCTAGTTTATCTGTTTAGTGAATAGCAAAGATACTTTCTATTTATTTCAATTATAGTGTGGGGCTCTATAAGATACTCGCCAACCTGTCCTGAAACAGTCGAGGCCCCTCATGTCAAATTATCTGCAAGACGTTGAATCCTTTGCCGCCCTGCGCGCAGCGCAAAAAGGCACCTGGAACAATATCAATCCCGAGTACGCGGCACGTATGAAGCGCCAGAACCGCTTCCGCACCGGGCTCGAGATCGCCCGCTATACCGCCGGCATCATGCGCCGGGACATGGCGGAGTACGATGCCGACAGCAGCAAGTACACCCAGTCCCTGGGTTGCTGGCACGGCTTTATCGGTCAGCAGAAGCTGATCGCGATCAAGAAGCACCACGGTACGACCAACAAGCGCTACCTGTACCTGTCCGGATGGATGATCGCCGCCCTGCGCAGCGAATTCGGCCCCCTGCCGGACCAGTCCATGCACGAAAAAACCTCGGTGCCGGACCTGATCGAGGAGCTGTATACATTCCTGCGCCAGGCAGATGCCCGCGAGCTGGGGCACCTGTTCCACGATCTCGACGCCGCCCGCGCCGCCGGTGACCAGGTCAAGGAAAAGGCCGTGCTCAATGCCATCGACAACTACGAAACCCACGTAGTGCCGATCATTGCCGATATCGACGCCGGCTTCGGCAACGAGGAAGCCACCTACCTGCTGGCGAAAAAGATGATTGAGGCCGGCGCCTGCGCCATCCAGGTTGAGAACCAGGTGTCTGACGCCAAGCAGTGTGGCCACCAGGACGGCAAGGTCACCGTCCCCCACGAGGACTTCCTGGCCAAGATCAATGCCATTCGCTACGCCTTCCTGGAACTGGGTGTGGACGACGGCGTGATTGTCGCCCGTACGGACTCCCTGGGCGCCGGCCTGACCCAGAAGATCCCCGTATCCCGCGATACCGGTGACCTCGCCCACATGTACAATGCCTTCCTCGAAACGGAAGTCGTGGAGAGCGCCAGCGACGTCCGCGAGGGCGACGTGGTGATCAAACAGGACGGCAAGCTGGTGCGCCCGGTGCGCCTGGCCAATGGTCTCTACCGCTTCAAGGAAGGCACCGGCGAGGCGCGTTGCGTACTGGACTCCATCACCAGCCTGCAGAACGGCGCGGACCTGCTGTGGATCGAAACCGAGAAGCCCCATGTCGGCCAGATTGGCGCCATGGTCAACGAGATACGCAAGGCGGTTCCCAACGCCAAGCTGGTCTACAACAATTCACCGTCCTTTAACTGGACTTTGAACTTCCGCCAGCAGGTGTTCGATGCCTGGAGCGAGGAGGGCCGGGATCTGTCCGCCTACGACCGCGACAAGCTGATGAGCGTCGACTACGACGGCACTGAACTGGCGGAGGAAGCTGATCGCCGCATCCAGACCTTCCAGGCGGACGCCGCCCGCGACGCGGGGATCTTCCACCACCTGATCACCTTGCCGACCTACCACACCGCGGCCCTGTCCACGGACAACCTGGCCAAGGGCTACTTCGGCGAGGAGGGGATGCTGGCCTACGTGCAGGGCGTGCAGCGCAAGGAGATTCGCCAGGGTATCGCCTGCGTCAAGCACCAGGACATGGCGGGCTCCAACATGGGCGACGACCACAAGGAGTACTTTGCCGGCGAGGGCGCCCTCAAGGCCGGCGGCAAGGACAACACCATGAACCAGTTCGGCTAGGCACAGACCGCACCGACTGGCAGGGCGGCTTCGGCCGCCCTGTTTCGTTCCGGCTCAGGCCGCGCCGAAGGGGTCGTCCACCGAGTGCGCCGGCTGGGTAAACCAGCGCGGTCCTTCCGCCGTCATGTAGAAGTGGTCCTCGTGGCGCACGCCGAAAGCACCGGGTACGCAGATCATGGGCTCATTGCTGAAGCACATCCCTGGCGCCAGCGGCGTAGTGTTGCCGCGCACCAGGTAGGGCCATTCGTGGATGTCGAGGCCGATGCCGTGGCCGGTGCGGTGGGGCAGGCCCGGCAGGGCGTAATCAGGTCCCAGGCCAGCCTCGGTCAGCACGGCGCGGGCGGCATCGTCCACGCTGCCGCAGGGTGCGCCGATCTGCGCCGCGGCAAAGGCCGCCTTCTGCGCCGCCTGCTCCAGGTTCCAGATCTCCCGCTGCTGCGGCGTGGGCTCGCCGAAGACATAGCTGCGGGTAATGTCCGAGATATAGCTGTGCAACTGGCATCCGGTGTCGATCAGCACCATGTCGCCCTCGTCGAGGGTCTTGGGCCGGGCCACGCCGTGGGGAAAGGCACTGTCGGGGCCGAACAGCACGATGCAGAAATAGGAGCCCGCCGGCGCGCCGACCTTTCGGTGCGCCGCGTCGATGAAGGCGCTCACCTCGCCGGTACTGATACCCGGGCGCAGGATGCGTGCCACCGCCCGGTGGACTTCCAGGGTCATGTCCTTGGCGCGCTGCATGAGGGCCAGTTCAGCGCTGGACTTGTGCATGCGGCAGCCGGCGGTGACCGGGGTGGCGCTGCGGAAACGGCAGTTCGGGGCCGCCTGCTGCAGGCCGTCGGCGACGAAGAACGGCGCCGACTCGTCCACGCCGACCTCCCGGGCGCCTGTGTCCGCCAGCAGCCTGGCGCAGAGCTGGTAGGGGCTTTCGTGCTCCTCCCAGCAGTGCACCTCGCCGGGCACCCGCAGAAACCCCCGCAGGGTGCCCAGCTCGAACGCCGGGGCAATGTAGAGCGGGTCTCCGCTGGCGGGCACCAGTGCCCCCACCAGGCGCTCGCTGGGGGACCAGCGGGTACCGGTGAAGTAGTAGAGGTTGGTGCCGGCGTTCAGGAAGATCGCGTCCAGCCCGCTGGCCCGCATCAAGGCCCGGGCCTGGGTCAGGCGGGCAGCGAATTCGCTGTCTGCAATGGGGGTGGCGCCGGCGGTCATGTCCTGCAGCCGGGCGAGTTCGGTAGCGGCGTCGGAGCCGCCTATGCCGTGGGTCATGGGTATCCTCGTTGGCGTCGGATTGAGGGTGGTTTATCCTGATAGCTGGAGCAACCAGATGATAACCGCAGGGGCTGCAGGGAGAAAGCGAGATGCGATGGACAGATATTGATCAGCAGCTGTGCTCGGTGGCGCGTGCGCTGTCGGTGGTGGGGGAGCGGTGGACCTTGCTGATCCTGCGGGATGCTTTTCTTGGAACCCGCCGCTTCGAGCAGTTCCAGCACAATCTGGGCATCACCCGGCACCGGCTTTCCGAGCGCCTGGGCAAGCTGGTGGAACAGGGCGTGCTGGTGAAGGTGCCTTACTGCGAGCGCCCTCCGCGTCACGAGTATCGCCTCACCCGCAAGGGACTGGGGCTGTATCCGGTGCTGATGAGCCTGGCGCGCTGGGGCGACGACTGGATGGCCGGTGAAGCGGGTGTTCCGCTGGAGTATGTGCACCGGGGCTGCGGCAAGCTTACCCAGCCAGTCCTGGCCTGCAGCGAGTGCGGTGAACCCCTGCGCCCGGAGGGCGTGACGCCCCAGCCCGGGCCGCCGCTGAAAGCGCTGGCCCAGGACCTGGCACGTCAGGGCGAGAAAGGCCTTTCGATACCGGCCCTCATTGGCCGGTCGAGGCCCCCGGAGTAGGTCGGAATTCTCATATTATTTCTATGAAAAAGTAACAACAGGAGGAACTTTAACTTTGCCAGTGAGGGGGTAGACTTCGGGTACTACAACAACAGCCCTTGAGGGAGCCCGCAATGACTCATTTCAGAAAAACCATTCTCGCCGCCGCAGTGGTCGCTCTGGTGCCTTCGGTGTCCCACGCCCAGCTCGAAGAAGTGGTGGTGACGGCAACCAAGCGTGAAGCGTCCGCCCAGGATCTGCCGTTCTCGATCAATGCCCAGTCCGAGGCGGACATCCGCCGCACCGGGGCCACCAACCTCGAAGAACTGTCGCGCAATGTCGCCGGCCTCGCCATCCAGAACCTGGGGCCAGGCCAGAGCCAGGTTTCCATCCGCGGCGTGTCCGCCGGCCAGGTGGTGCGCGACCAGCCCGGCGTCAAGGAGCAGGTCGGCGTCTATCTCGACGAAACCGTGATCTCCCTGTCCCTGTTTACCCCGGATCTCGACCTCTACGACCTGAATCGCGTGGAGACACTGCGCGGGCCCCAGGGCACCCTGTTCGGCTCCGGTTCCGTGGGCGGGACCATCCGTTTCATTACCAACCAGCCCGATTTCGAGGAGCTGAGCGGTTCCGTGGAGGGCAACCTCAACACGGTGGAAGACGGTGATATGGGTGGCCACGTCAAGGGCATGGTAAACATCCCCCTGAACGACAAGGCGGCCCTGCGCGCTGTCGGCTACGGTACCGAATACGGCGGCTGGATTGACGCCCTGCGTGAAGGCGGCGGCGTCAGCGAGGACGTCAACAGCGGTGAACGCTACGGCGGTCGCATCACCCTTGCGCTGCAACCTACCGATTACCTGACCATCACCCCGCGGGTCGTGTTCCAGAACATCGAGACCGACGGTTTCAATCGCGAGGAAGTCTACAACCTGTTCGCCAACCCGTTCACCACTACCCGGCCGGCGATTCAGCTGGGTGAGCGCGAGCAGTTCCTGCGCCTTGATGAGTCCTTCGAAGACGAAACCATGATTGCCGACCTGGTGGTCAACTGGAGCCTGGACGGTGTCGATCTGACCTACGCCGGCAGCTACGTGGACCGGGAGATTCTCGCCAGTCGCGATGCCAGTGCGCTGACCGGATCGGTGTCGGTGGATCTGGGGTATCCGGAATCGGCGGTGCTGATTCCCTCCAATCTCCTGGATTCGACGGACCTCCAGCAAACCACCCACGAACTGCGCCTGGCCTCCAATGCCGATGGGCCGCTGAACTGGGTGGTCGGGGCGTTCTATTCAGATGTCGAGCGCAAGTACGCGCAGCGTCTGCCCACGCCGGGCTATGACGCTGTCACCGATGCGGTTCTGGGCGCGGGCACGTCCGCCGCGGTCAGTAATGGCTATGGCACCGATTCTCCCTACAACTCGGACCTGCCTTACGATATCGAGCAGATCGCGCTGTTCGGTGAAGTGAGCTACGACGTTACCGACCGCCTGAACGTGACCCTGGGCGGCCGCTATTATGACTTCGAGGAAGAGCGCCGCTTCACCACCGGGGGCCTGTTCTCCAACGGTGATGACCAGGTTGATTCCACCTCGTCGGACGGCTTCAATCCGCGTCTGCTGGTCAGCTACGATGTCAGTGACGAGATTGCAGTCAATGCCCAGGCGTCCCAGGGCTTCCGTCTCGGGGGTGTGAACGACCCGCTGAACGTGCCCCTGTGCGAAGGGGGCGACCTGGAGACCTTCGGCTCCTTCCAGGCCTATGACGACGAATCCCTGTGGAACTATGAGCTGGGTTTCAAGAGCGAATTCGACAAGGTGCGTTTCAACGCCGCGGTATTCTATACCGACATTGAAGACCTGCAGGTTACCCTGGATGCGGGCTCCTGTTCCTCCCGGATCAGTTTCAACGTCCCCGAAGCCCATACGCTCGGTGTGGAGTGGGAAATGGTGGCCTATCCGATGGAGCTGCTGATGCTGACGCTTTCCGGTAGCTTGCTGGAGGCGGAATTCGATTCCACGGTGACAGACAGCAACGGCAACGTGCTGGGCGGGGTGAAGGACGGCAACCGGTTGGCTTCGGTGCCCGAGTTCCAGATGGCCGCCTCCGCCACCTATACCTTCCCGGTGAACGCCTTTGGCTCCAATGAGATGTATGTCTCCGCCATGGTCCAGCACGTGGGCGACCGTATCACGCAGCCCGGTGACCAGGTGGCAGGCGCCGGCAACTTTGTCTCCGGCCTGCCCTTTGGCGGTGCCACCGGCGCGGAACTGACAGTCGTGGACCTGGAGCTGGACGCCTACGAACAGGTCAACCTGAGCGCGGGCATCATCTGGGACACCTTTGAAACGGTGTTCTACGTCAACAACGTGACCGATGAAAATGCCCAGCTGTCTTTCGACCGCGAGCGGGGAGGCCGCGCCCGCCTGGCCTACCGCAACAACCAGCCGCGAACTGTCGGTATCACCATGCGCAAGTTCTTCTGATCCTGCGCAGTTGTCCAACAACCCGCCGCGGCAGCCCCGCGGCGGGTTTTTTTTGCTCCGCTACAGGGCTGCGTCGCTGACTGCCCTGCAGTTCCCTGCCCCGGTCGGAGCATTGCGCCCGGGCCCGAGATAGTGTTTGCTGTCGAAGATACCGTTTGGGTGTTGGACATGACAATCGAGGGCCATAGGTGACAGGCAGGTACGTAGGCGGTGTTGATCGCGATGACGATTCGCTGCCGGTGTCCTGGGTCGATCGCGACCAGGACCTGGCCCGCGTGCCTGTGTCTGCAGTTGAAGTGGCCGAACGCGGCTATGATCCCGATGCGTGGATGCCCGAACCCGAACCGGAGCCGGAGCCGGAACCCGAACCGGAACCGGAACCGGAACCGGAACCGGAACCGGAACCGGAACCGGAACCGGAAC
>JBFHFJ010000057.1:0-14475 GCA_041583655.1 Haliea sp.
CTCGGCGACCTGCTCGGTGGCCGCGGCACGGAGGGTGAGGTGCGCGGCAGTTATATACGCGACGCCTGGCTCACCGGGCTGCAGCTGGAGGCCGCGGGTGGATTCAACCCCTACCGCTTCGGTGTCATCGCTGCCAGCGACGGCCACAACGCGACATCGCCGGTCGAGGAAAACAACTACCACGGCAAGATCGGCGTTGCCGATGGTACCCCGGAGCAGCGCCGGGGCGGCAGTTTCATCAATGTCGAGCACATCAAGTATGGCGCCTCCGGGCTCGCCGGGGTCTGGGCCGAAAGCAACACGCGGGAGGCGATTTTTGACGCGCTTGCGCGGCGGGAGGTCTTCGGCACCAGCGGCCCGCGGATCAAGGTCCGGTTCTTCGGCGGCTGGGAGTGGCCGGAGGATATTCTGCAGCGCCACGATGCCGTGCAGCTGGCCTATGCGAGCGGTGTACCCATGGGCGGGGATCTCGCCGGGCGCGCTGGCGCGGCGGATGCGCCGCAGTTCCTGGTCTCGGCGATAAAGGACCCCGCCAGCGCCTGGCTGCAGCGACTGCAGCTGGTCAAGGGCTGGGTCGAGGCCGGCGAAAAGCGGGAGCGCGTTTACGATATCGCCTGCTCGGACGGCCTGGAACCGGATGCCGTGACCCACCGTTGCCCGGACAACGGCGCCCGCGTGTCGCTCGAGACTTGTGATTTCGATCGCGGCAAGGGCGCCACACAGTTGCAGACGGTATGGCGCGATCCCGATTTCGATCCCGAACAGGCTGCGTTTTACTATGTTCGCGTGCTGGAAAATCCCACCTGTCGCTGGAGTACCTGGGACAGCCTGCGGACAGGATTGCCCCTGGCCGAGTCCGTGCCCCCGACTCTCCAGGAGCGGGCCTATACTTCACCCATCTGGTACCGGCCCGGGGTGCGGGGGCCTGAACCGCACAGCGCGGAGGCCGCGCATGAGCCGGGTTCCCGCGGGTTTCCGGCGGAAGGAGAGTGACGATGAGCAACAGCGTGTTGCTGCGGCTGCCCACTGCAGGCGAGGTGGCAGCCTTTTGGGAAGACGGGGTGGTGTGCCTGCGCGGCGTGCTGGACCCCGCCTTCGTCCTGGGCATGGCCCCCGCGGTCGACCGCCTGGTACGGGACGCCGTCGGCGGCACCATGTACGACATGTCCGCCATGGGAGCCGGGATTGCCGACAGCGGTGGGGATGTGCTGACCGACGGGCGCCAGGGCCGTGGCCGGTTTGTCTCCGGCACGGACCACTGGCGGGTCGATGCGGACTGTCGGGCGTTCGCCCTCAACCCCGGGCTTGGCGAGATCGCGGCGTGCCTGCTGCGCTCCCGCAAGGTCAATCTGTGGGAGGACAGCGTGTTGGTCAAGGAGCCGGATACGGCCGAGCGTACGGCCTGGCACCAGGACCTGTCCTATTTCCATGTCAGTGGCGAGCAGGTCTGTACTACCTGGATTCCGCTGGACGTTGCCGATGCGGAAACGGGGGCCATGAGCTTCGTGCGGGGCTCTCATCTCTGGCGCGGCCAGTACCGGCCCAACTGGTTTGTCTCCAACCAGCCGATGCCCGATACGGAGGGAGAGCTGATTCCCGATATCGAGGCACTGGCCGCTGCCGGCGAGGTTCGGCTGGTGCAGTTTGCGCTCGGCCCCGGTGACATGACCGTACATCACGCCCGCACCCTGCATGCCGCGGGCGGTAATCTGAGCCCCGTCCGCCGTCGGCGCGCCATCAGCCTGCGCTATTGCGGTGACGATGCGGTCTATCACTTCCGCCCGGGCGCGCCGCGCAAGCCCCATCACGCCTTCGTCCACGAGGGCGATAGCCTGGACGGTCCGGACTGCCCGGTCGTCTGGCGCGCCTGAGCCAGGCGTGGGGCGCCGTCAGAACCGGTAGTGCAGTTTCAACCAGCCCTGGCGCCCGGGTTCGTTGACCCTTACGGCTTCCGGATTGAAGGGGTCAGCGTTACCGGCATTGACGTGATAGGCGTAGGCGCGGTCGAACAGGTTCTCGATGCCGGCCTCCAGAGTCAGGCTGGCGCCGAGGTTCCAGTGGCCGTACAGGTGCAGGACCCCGAAGCCGGCGGTGGGCGAATCCACATCCACCGCCGGGTTGAAGTTGTTCTGGCTGGCCGAAGCCACCCACTCCGCCCCCAGCGCCCAGCTGCCGCGCCGGTAATCCAGGTTCAGGCGGGCTTCCAGCGGCGCAATCTGGGCAAGATCGCCGTTGTCCCCATGGCCCCGGGTCCAGGCGAGTCCCAGTCGCGTGCTGAGGTGTTCGCCGAGGGCCAGCCTGGCGTCGAGCTCGGTGCCGAACAGTGTGGCCCGGGTATTGCGGTACTGGTCCGCAGTGCCTTCCTGGTAGCGTTCGATGTAGTCGTCGACAGCGTCGACAAACAGGGTCGCGCTCCACTCCAGGGGGCCGTGATCGCGGGCCAGGGTCAGGTCCAGCTGCTGGTGGACTTCGGGCTCCAGGCCCGGGTTGCCCACCCAGAAGGCGCCACCGGCGCTGCGCGCTATCCACTGCTCCGAGCTGTCGGGGGTGCGCACCGAGCGGCTCAGGTTGGCGCTGAACAGGGTTTCGGCATCCACCTGCCGGTCCCAGCCCAGCACGACGCTGACGCCGCCGTGGCCATTGCTGGTTGCCGCAGTGCCGTAGAACTGTTCATAGAGGCGCACCGGGGTGGCGCTGCCCAGCATCCCGGCAGCGAGACGTGCTTCCTCCGCCCGTGAGTCATGGTCGTCCAGGCGCAGGCCCAGGCGCAGGGAATCCCGCGAGGTGAGGCGATGATCCAGTTCTGCAAACAGGCCGACCTGGCGCTGCTGCGCCTCCGGCCACATCCTCGCCACCAGCATGTCGTAGCTGCCATCCTTGCCCTGGTCCATGTAGAGGTCGGCGCTGCGGTCGTTGGCGCGGTAGTCGATGCCTGTTCGCCATTCGCTGGCCCCGGTGAGGAAGCTGGCCAGCAGGCGGCCGCCCCAGGTGGTAGAGGTGGAGGGGGCCGCCATCCCGGCGGGCTGGAGGCTGCGCTCGCGTACGCTGTAGTTGTCCATCAGGTGGTCGACATCGCTGTAGTACAGGGTCAGCTCCACTTCCTCCGCAGGTCCCAGGGCCTGCTGCACCCACTTCAGGCTGGTGCTCGCGGAGTCGGCGAACACCGCGTCCATGCCGTTGCCCGCATACCAGACATCGTCCTCATCCGCGCGTTCGTGGCTCAGTTCCAGCCAGGTATCCGGGGTCAGATCGATGCCGGCCACCAGGCCCAGGGTCCGGGAGTCGAAAGCGGAGGCCACCCTGTCGCCGTTGCCGTCCCGGTAATTGTCGCCGTGCCTGGCGGCCCCGAACAGCCGCACGTAGCCGCGATCACTGCCCGCTGCGACGTCCGCCGCTAGGCTGCCCAGGCCCGAATTGCCGGTATAGCCGGTGGTGAGCGACCCTGCCAGGCCGCTCGCGTTCAGCTCCGGGCGCAGGTGTTCGAACAGCAGCGTACCGCCGCTGCCGCCCGCCCCGTAGATTACCGAGCGGTGGCCCTTGATCACGGACACTGAATCAAAGCTGTCTACCCCGATGTAGGTGCTGGGCGGGTCCATGCGCCCCGGGCAGGCGCCGTAGCTGAAGGCCCCGTTGGCGATCACATTGAGATTGGCCTGGCTCTGGCCCCTGACGATAGGGTCGAACCCGCGGCCGCCGCGGCGCAGCGCGGTCATGCCGGTTACCGAGCGCAGCAGTTCCCCGGCATCATGGGTTGGGCGGGTGATGGGCGCCTCACTCAGCAGCTGGCCGGCAACGGTGTCGGCTCGGGCGGTAACTTCAACCAGTTCAATAGCCCGGTCGTGGCTGGCGCTGAGCTGGCCCGCCGCGCTGAGCACCGCTGCGGCCACGGCACCCGATAACAATTTGCTCCGCTCCATGGTGCTGCTCTCCTGTGCTGGTAACGGGGGGCATTATAGGGAGCCGGGCTCGCTGCGGGATGTGACAAATTGGCGCAGCCTTCACCCAAATGAGGGAGGACATCAGTGCCCCCGGCAGGCACCATGCGGGGACGATAAATGTGGAGTGTTGTGTCCATGGTGCTTCCGCTCGCGCCCCGGCTGTCCCCGGTAACCGAAGACCCTGAAACCATCGCGGGGTATTTGCCGGAACTCAATACCGCCGCCCTGATCATGTCGATCGTGCACATGACCGGTGATACCGGGATTCTCAGTGAATTGCCCAGCCCGCGAACCCTGGATGTCGTGGCCGCCGGAGCCGACTCCGGCGAGGCGCTGCTGGAAGGCGGCTACACAGCCGCCCAGGTGGAATTCGTGCGGCAGCGGGCGCTGGCGGCCATCGCCGACTGGCGGGCGCGCGGTGGCCAGTTGCCGCCGCTGACCGCGACAACCATGGATGCGCTCTACCGTTTCATGTGCGGTCCTGAGGTGGATGCTGAGTACCTTGAATTCATCAACGAGGAAGTGGCGCTGGACGGGGTCGACCGCCGAGGCCTGCAGCTCCAGGACCCGGCCTCGCAGGCGCGCGCAGCAAAGTTCCCGGTGGTTATCATCGGCGCCGGGATGGGGGGTGTCCTGGCCGGCATTCGCCTCGGCGAGGCTGGAATCCCCTACACGATCATCGAGAAGAACCCGGGCGTCGGCGGCACCTGGTACGAGAACCGCTATCCGGGCTGCCGGGTCGATGTTCCCGGTCACAGCTACAGCTATTCCTTTGCACCCAATCACGCCTGGAGCAGTCGTTTCCCCCTGGCCGATGAAATTCGCGCCTACTTCGATACCTGTGCGGAGCGCTTTGGCGTGACACCGCACATCCGTTTCCAGACCGAGGTCGTGGCCGCCGAGTTCAGGGACGCCAGCGATGACTGGGCGGTGAGGGTCAGGGGCGCAGACGGCGCCGAGGAGGTGCTGGAAGCCCGCGCGGTCATTAGCGCCGTGGGCCAGCTGAACCGGCCGAAGATGCCCGCTATCGACGGGCTGGAACAGTTCCGGGGGCCAGTGGTGCATTCTGGCGCCTGGCCCCGGGGCCTGGACCTCAGCGGCAAGCGGGTGGCGGTAATAGGCTCCGGTGCCAGCGCCTTCCAGATCATTCCGGAACTGGCGCAGTCCGCGTCCAGACTCACTGCCTTCCAGCGCTCGCCGGTGTGGATGTTCCCCAATCCCGAGTACCACTCCCCGGTGGGGGAGGGCCAGCGCTGGGCGCTTGAAAAGCTGCCGTACTACTCCAAGTGGTATCGTTTCTGGCTTTTCTACACGTCTGTGGAGGGCGTCTACGACAAGACCCTGGCCGACCCCGACTGGCACAGCACCCGCTCAGTGAGCGAGGCCAACGATGGCATGCGCGAGCTGCTCACGGCCTGGATCGAATCCCAGGTGCGGGACCCGGAATTGCTGGCGAAGGTATTGCCCGACTATCCTCCCTTTGGCAAACGCATCCTGCAGGACAACGGTACCTACCTGGCCTCGCTGCAGCAGGACAATGTCGATGTGGTCACGGCGGGGATAACCGCCGCGGACGCCAGCGGCCTGATCACCGCTGACGGTGTTCACCATGAGGTGGACGCCATTGTCTGTGCCACCGGCTTTCACGCCGACCGCTTCCTGTTTCCCATGCGCATCACCGGCCGGGGCGGGGTCAGTCTCAATGACCAGTGGTCGGAGACCAATGGCCGGGCCTACCTGGGCATCACCGTGCCCAACTTTCCCAACCTGTTCTGCATTTACGGGCCCAATACCAACCTGGTTGTGGCGGGAAGCATTGCCCACAACGCGGAGTCCCAGGTGCACTACATCCTGGAGTGCATCAGGCTCCTGCTGGAGCGCAACAAGCACACCCTGGAGTGCCGCCAGGCGGTACACGATGCCTATAATACCCGGGTTGATGCGGTGAACGCGGCGACGGCCTGGGGCTCGCCGCTGGTCGAAAACTGGTACAAGAACGCAGCGGGCCGGGTCACCGCCAACCTGCCGTTCCGGATCATTGAGTACTGGAAAATGACCCATCGGGTCGAGCCGGAGGATTTCCTGATCCGCTGACACCGGCGGCCCTGGCGGCAGCGCTGACAATTGACGACGATAACAAGGAGAACAAGGCCATGCACCTGGGCTTCAGTTTTATGAACACGCCCCACGACCCGGACCCGCGGGAACTGGCCCGCGCCCTTGAGGATCGCGGTTTTGAATCGCTCTGGACCGGCGAGCACAGCCACATCCCGGTTTCCCGCAAGACGCCCTATCCGGCCGGTGACGAGCTGCCGGAAGCCTACAAACTGATGGGGGACCCCTATGTCACCCTCATGGCGGCAGCCGCGGTGACCACGACCCTGAAGCTGGGCACCGGTATCGCCCTGCTGATGGAGCGGGAGCTGTTCTCCCAGGCCAAGACCATCGCCAGCCTTGATCGCCTGAGCGGTGGGCGGCTGATGATTGGCACCGGCGTGGGCTGGAATGAAGAGGAATTCAACAATTGCACCCGCCAGCCCTGGGACAAGCGCTACGGCGTGATGCGCGAGACTGTCGCCGCCACCCGCGCCCTGTGGCGGGAGGACGAGCCCGAGTACCACGGCGAGTACATCGATTTTGACCCGGTCTGGTGTAACCCCAAGCCGGCCCAAGCGGGGGGGCCGCCGGTCATCTTTGGTGCGATGGGGCCGCTCGGTGTGAAACACGCCGCCCAGTGGGCCGATGGCTGGATGCCGGTGGACGTCGCCATGGGCGATGTGGCTACTTCCATCGCGGCATTCCGGGACCAGGTCGCCGGCAATGGTCGCGATCCGGCCGGCGTGCCGATTACCCTGCAGACGCTGATCACCCCGGACCTGGATACCCTGAAGCGCTATCGCGACATGGGCGTAGAACGCGTGGTGATCGGCGTCGCCGTGGACATGTGGGACCAGCCGGAAAAGATCATGCCGATGATCGACAGCTTCGCCGGGCTGATTCCACAGCTGTAGGCCTGAGGCAGTTCCCGCGCTAGAGGTGATTGCTCCCCGGGTAGTCCAGGGCGAAGCCCACCAGGGTCCGCACCCCGACCATCAGGGCCTCCTCCTGGACGGTAAAGAACGGGGAGTGATTGGAGGGCCGCTGTTCCCGGGGAATCGCCGGATCGCCGGCACCCAGCATCAGGAACAGGCCGGGTATTTTCTCCTGGTAGAAGGAAAAGTCCTCGGCACCGGTGATCAGGTTGCCCTCGTAGACACGGTCCTCTCCCGCGGCCCTGCGCAGGGTCGGCATCATCGCCTGCAGCAGCCGGGGATGGTTGCCGGTCACCGGGTTGGAGCCCGTCACCACGACTGAGGCGCTGGCGCCGTTGGCCTCGGCGATGCCGGTCACCGTGGCCTCCAGGCGCGCCAGGAGTCGCTCGCGCTCGCCTGTGTCGAAGGTCCGTACGGTTCCCAGCATGGTCACCTCATCGGGGATGATATTGCCGCGGACCCCGCCCTGGATACTGCCGATGGTGACCACCGCGGGCCCCCGGGTGATGTCGACGTGACGCCCCGGAATGCCCTGCAGGGCGGCGAGGATCTGGCCGGACACGTAGATCGGGTCCACCCCCAGCCAGGGCGACGAGCCGTGGGTCTGGCGCCCGGTGACCTTGATTTCGATGCCGTCCGAGGCGGCCATGAAGCTGCCGCTGCGATAGCTCAGGGAGCCGACGTCGTTGGGCCACACATGCAGCCCTATAATCGCCTCCGGGGCATCCGGACCGTCCAGGACGCCCTCGCGGACCATCAGCTCCGCACCGCCCTCTTCCCCGGGCGGTGCACCTTCCTCGGCGGGCTGGAAGATGAATTTTACCGTGCCGGCGAGCTGCTCGCGGTGTTTCGCCAGCACCTCCGCAGCGCCCATCAGCATGGCGACGTGGGCATCGTGACCGCAGGCATGCATGACCGGGACCTCCTGGCCCATGTATTCCCCCCGGGCCTGGGAGGCGAAGGGCAGGCCGGTTTGCTCCAGCACCGGCAGTCCATCCATGTCTGCGCGCAGCGCAATCACCGGGCCCGGCTTGCCGCCTCGCAGGGTGCCGACCACGCCGGTGTGGGCTATGCCGGTCTTGACCTCATCGAATCCCAGGCTGCGCAGGTGGTCTGCGACCTTTGCCGCGGTGCGGAACTCCCGGTTCGACAGCTCCGGATTGGCGTGCAGGTCGCGGCGCCACTCGATAACCCTCGGCTCGACAGCCGCGAAAGCCGCCTCCAGGTTGGCGGGTTCGTCGGCGTGGGCGCCAGTATTGGCCAGGCCCAGAACGAAAAGTAGTTGGGTGAACTTGCGCATGTCCGGTCTCCTTTGCGAAGGCCGAGTGTAGCGCGGGCCCGCCGCCGGGAACAGGTCGCCCGCGCACGGGCTCACCTGGCAGGCTCCCACTCCGCTCCCGGTCAGTAACACTGGGCAAGGGGAACGCTCACCCGTCGCTCGCTGCCATCGGCGAATCGCTCAATACGATGGCAGCCCACCACATCGTACCGGCTACTGTAGCGGTCTCGATAATCGTGGCTGTCCCGGTGGCCATGACTGTCGTGGCAGACCGCGCCGTTGTGCTGATGGAAAAGGGTGTAGGTGATCGCCGAGCCCAGCAGGGCCGCGCCAAGATAGCCTGCGTAATCCTTGCGATAGTGCTGGTGAATATGGGTTACCCGGTGCACGGGGGGCTGCCAGCGCTTGTGGTGGTAGCGCGTATCGTATTTGTGGCTCTGATGGTACCGGTAGTCCCTGTGATGCTTGCGGTCTGCCAGTGCCACAGTGCTCGCAGTGCCCAGCGTGATCACCATGAAGCAGGCTGTCAGTTGTTTGTACATTGCAGTTCTCCTTTGTCGGCCGCCACTGTGCCCAGACTACGGAGCTGCAGCTGAATCGAACCTGAACGGTTGCCGGAAATGTTGCCCGCGCGGTTCAGCCTCCGTTCAGCTACCGGTGCCTAAGCTGGTGAGGAAAGATCTGCGCGACGGGTAGACGATTGTCGGGGAGCGCAACCGCTATCGCACAAGCTACTGCTATGACGGTACTATCTTGCATACCAGCAGCAGCCGTCGCCCGGGCTACACCATCCGCGTTCGGTTCCAGCTGCGCTCACTGGATTGATTTCACGAGGATCGCAATGCCCTACAGGATACTGGCCACCTCACTCACGGTACTGCTGCTGGCGGCGGGCCAGGGATTGATCGCGCCACAGCATGCACTGGCTCAGCAGGGCAGGGGTGCCGCGCAGCAGGAAGGCCTGACACCCCGGGAAGCGGCCGCCCGGGCCCAGGCCCAGCATGGGGGCAGGGTGTTGAGTGTGTCCCGCCAGGGGGGAGCCTACAGAGTGAAACTGCTCCTGGAATCAGGCCGTGTGATCACCGTGACGGTCAAGGGCTAGGCCGTGCGTATGCTGGTTGTGGAGGATGATGCCCGTTTGCGTTTTCAGCTGGCGCGGCACTTCCGCGCGGCGAACTGGGTTGTGGAGGAGGCGGCCCGGGGAGCGGATGCCCGCTACCTGGCTGCCCAGTTCCCCTATGATATGGCCATAGTAGACCTGGGCCTGCCCGATGAACCGGGAATTGGCCTGATTTCTGCCTGGCGTTCCGCAGCGCTCGACTTCCCGGTGCTGATTCTGACCGCCCGGGCTGACTGGCAGGAGAAGGTGCAGGGTCTGGAGGCCGGGGCCGACGACTATGTCACCAAGCCGTTTTACCTCGAGGAACTGGAGGCGCGGGTCAACGCCCTGTTGCGTCGGGTTTCCGGTCGCACTACCGCGCAGGTGTGCTACGGCGATATCAGCATAGATTTCAGCGGCCGGCGGGTGCTGCGCGCCGGCCTGGAGCTGGACCTCACCGCCTATGAATACAACACACTGGCATACCTCGCCCACCGCGGGGGAACCGTGGTTTCCAAGACGGAGCTCACCGAGCACCTCTACGATCAGGATTATGACCGGGACAGCAATGTCATCGAGGTCTTTGTCGGGCGCCTGCGCAAAAAGCTGGATCCGGAAGGTGTCCTGCAACCGATTGAGACCGTGCGTGGTGCTGGTTACCGCTTTGTACTGAGCCCGCAAACCGCGTGAACCCGGGAACCCATTCGCTCGCCGCGCGGCTGTTGCTGGCCAGTGCCCTGTTGCTGCCCCTGTTTCTGGGAGCCACGGGCTGGTATCTGGAGCGCAGCCATCGCCTCAGCATAGAAGCCGCCCAGGCGGAGCGCCTGCATCTGCAGCTTCTGGCACTGCTGGCGCAAGCCGAGTTCGAGGGGCAGCTGGAAATGCCCAGGCAGCTCCTGGAGCCGCGCCTCAGCCAGCCAAACTCCGGGTTGTATGCCCTGGTCAGCAATGCCGAAGGCGAGGTGCTGTGGACATCGGCTTCGGTGCTGACCCTGGACCCCGGCCGGGTGCTGGCGGCCATACCTGACCTGGCCCCGGGCGCCCGCAGCAGCGCGCGCTACAACGGCCAGTTGCGGGTATCCCTGCAGGTACTTTGGGAAACGGATTCCGGGCAGGACGTCCCGCTCAGGTTCACGGTGCTGGAGACCACCGCTCCGATCGAGGTGGAAGTGGCGAAGTACCGGCGCAGTCTGCTGTTTTGGCTGGGAGGTTCGGCGCTGCTTCTGCTGGTGTGCCAGGTGGTGATCCTGGCCTGGGGCCTGCGACCGCTGCGTGAACTTGCGGCGGACATTGCCCGGATCGAGGCCGGGGAGGCACTGTTCCTGCAACGTCCCTATCCCCGGGAAGTCCAGACCCTCACCCGCAACCTGAACACCCTGCTGCAGGGAGAGCTGCAGCGGCGCGAGCGGGTCCGGCGCACCATGGCCGATCTCGCCCACAGCCTGAAGACGCCGCTGGCGGTTATCCGGACCGCGGACCCGGCCGCGGACAGCTACCCCGGGCTGGTGGCAGAGCAGACGGACCGCATGGAAGACATTGTCTCCTATCAGCTGCAGCGTGCCGTGGGCGGTGGCAAGCGTCTGTTGCAGCTGGTCGCGGTCGAGCCGGTGCTCGAGCGGCTACGCAACAGCCTGCTCAAGGTTTACGCTGCCCGCGAGCTGGACATCCAGTTGCTGGTAGAGCCCGACTGCCGCTTTCGCGGTGATGAGCGGGACCTCATGGAGATCATGGGCAATCTGATGGACAACGCCTGTAAATACGCGGCCCACCGCGTTCGCGTCAGCGCCGCCGGAGGGGGCGATCACCCGCTGGACGTCATTGTCGAGGACGACGGCCCGGGTGTTGCCCCGGCCCTGCGCGCGGCTATCCTCCAGAGGGGCTTCCGCGCCGACAGCCGGGGCGAGGGGCAGGGCATTGGCCTGTCCGTGGCCGCCGACATTGCCGCAAGCTACTGCGGCAGCTTGAGTATTGACAGCGGTGGACTCGCCGGGGCCAGGGTTCGCCTGCGCTTCGGCTGATCACTGCATTTTTACCGGGCGAGCTGCCCGGCCACCTGCACAGGAGTACCTGCAATGAACATCGTGCTACCGAAGATCCTGGGACTGTTGGCCCTCCTGCTTGGGGCCATGGCGAGTGCGCACGCCACCGACCTCCAGACGCAACCGCAGATCCGGGTGACCGGTGAAGGACGGGCGACCCTGGCGCCCGATATGGCGCTGCTGCACCTGATGGTGACCCGGGAGGGCGCAACGGCGAGGGAGGCTCTGGATGCCAACTCCGCGGCCATGGAGGACGTCATCGGGGCCATGCGCAAGGCCGGTATTGACGAGCGAGACCTGCAGACCGCCGATTTCGGGATCCAGCCTCGCTATCGCCACCACCGGCCGACAGCCTCGGGCCAGCAGGAGCCGCCGGAGATCGTCGGGTACACGGTGAATAACAGCCTCATGGTGAGAGTTCGCAAGCTGGAGGAGGTGGGTGGCATTCTCGATCGCTCCGTGTCTCTGGGGGTGAACCAGGGCGGCAATATCCAGTTTCTGAATGATGATCCTGCGGCGGCACTGGAACAGGCGCGCACCGAGGCAGTGAAGGATGCGCTGCGGCGGGCCGCGACCCTGACGGCGGCTGCGGGGGTGAGGAGCGGGCGTATCCTGGAGATTTCCGAGCACTCCTACCAGCCGCGGCCCCTGCCCATGGCGCGCGCCGAGATGATGATGTCGGCGGATTCCGGGGCTGTACCCGTGGCGGGGGGCGAGAATACCTACAGCGTGACAGTGAACCTGGTTCTTGCCCTGGAGCAGTAGCGCTGCCCCGGCGGAAAAAAATCCGTTTCTCCCGGAATAATTTGGGAGGCATGCCCGTCTTAAGGTTGGAAGTGGAGTGAAACACCATCTTGAGGGGGCAGTTTCAGGCACTCTGGATAGCAAATCAGGTGCCCTGAAGGGAAGTCATGCGTCCTTCGCTGCCCACCTCCATTTTCGTTGGGATACCCCCTGGGTTTTGTGAGCAGAAGGTGCTAACCAACCGGCTGTGAGGATTTCCCGGACCAGGTGTCTCGATGCCTCTGGACAGGGTGGGGACCGCTAGCCCTCCAGCCCTGAACTACAGGGTTTATTGCCAGTTTCTGGTAATAAGCCCTGCTTCTTTTTTCGCCCCCGCTACATCTCCCGCAGCATTCTGGTCAATGAAACTGGCGATGACACCGCTGTCGCCGGCGCTGGCGGGTCGGTAGGCCGCTTCGTCGCGTCCGGGTAGCAGGTTCTGTGGGATGGCAACCCGGGTTGTCCAGCTACCGCCATCGCGGCAGGCGACCCCGCGGACCGCGCTGCCGGCATCGCTGAGGACATATTCGCGGCACCAGCTTCCCTCATGGTTCGGGAAGCTGAGAACCGTGCGCAGCCGGCGGCCGTCCTCCAGCATGTCCCAGCCCGAGGCGCGAGAGGGAAGGGTTTCCAGGGCGGCGGCCAGCACGGTATCGCGGCCCGCACTGTCACTGTCGTGCCCTGCTTGCCACTGGGGTGCCACCAGTAGCAGCGCGGCAACAGCGGCCAGCGAGGCGGCGACTGCGAGACCCTGGCGCAGCTTGCCGGGGAATCGGGTGAGGCGGTGGGAAAGTGACCGGATGCCGGCAGGCTGCGGTTGCAAGAGCTCCCGGATGCGAGCGGGCAGGGGGCTGCTGTCCCTGGCCCTGGCAGCCTCCCGGAGTTGGCTCTGCAGGGCCTCAAGCTCTTCCAGCCGGGCGCGCAGGGCCGGCTCGCGGGCCAGCCTGGATTCCAGCATCGCGGCGACCTCGGGCTCCAGTTCCCTGTCGATGAAGGCTGATAAAAGCTCGAAATCTTGGTCTGTCATAGTGTGTTCCACGTCTATTCCCACTCCGGGGCTTCCCGGTACTTCAACAGCTGCGCCCTGGCGCGGGCGATGCGGCTCATGATGGTGCCCACAGGCACTTCCAAGATGTCAGCGGCTTCGGCGTAGCTCTTGCCCTCAACCGCGACAAGCGTCAGTGCGAGGCGCTGTTCCGGCGGCAGTTTTGCCATTGCCACGTTCAACGCTTCCAGAGCTCTTTCCTGCCCCGCACTTTCTTCTGCCGACGGTGCCTCGTCGCTGTCCCATGCCATCTGCTGAGGGTAGCGCTGCCTGACCTCCCGGGACCGGAGTTCATCGATCCAGGCGTTCTTGCAGACCCGGTAGGCCCACTTGACAGCATCCGCATCAGCAGGCATACCCTTTTCGAGAATACGCTCTACCGTTATTTGCAGCAGATCGTCCGCGTCCGGGGCTGACCCGCTCAACGACTGGCAGAAGCGGCGCAAACTGCCGAGTTCTGCCAGTAGAAGTTCTCGCTGTGAGGTGCTCAGCGATGGCATAATGGTCCTGTTACTGGAGATGACGGATAGCTGCGTGATTCTATTCCATTTACTGGAATTATTCGCGCCTTGATTCGTCTCAAGTGTATAGGCGTCAGCGACGCGAGGGGTGAAGATCGTGCCACAGTGTAACGGTTTCGGAATACGCTCTGTTCATGGGCGATCAATGTCGCGCGCGCGACTCGCATTGCTTGCCGTGCCGCTAGCCATGTTCCTGCTCTGGGCGGCCCCGCCATTCCTGCATACCGCACAGGCACAGGTTCCCTGTTGCATGGATGAGTCCGAGTTTGAGGAGCGCATCGAGGAAGAAGTCGAGGAAGAGGTATCCGAGGAAGTCGAGGAGCAGGTCGAAGGCCGCGTCGACCAGGCAGTTGGTGAGACCATCGAGGAATCGATAGAAGAGACGATCCAGGACAGCATTGATGATTCCGTGGAGTCCACGATCGAGGAAACCGTCGCCGGTGTTGTTGAAGAGACCGTCGAGGAGTCCGTTGAAGAGTCGGTAGAGGAGTCCGTCGAGGAGTCCGTGGCGGTCGCCGTGGAGGAATCCGTCGAGGAGTCGGTGGAAGAAACGGTAACCGGCTCGGTCGAGCAGTCCGTGGCGTCTTCGGTCGAGGAGTCGATAGAGGAAACCGTCGAGGAAACCGTCGCAGGTTCCGTGGAAGAGTCGGTAGAGTTTACCCTCGCCGATGCCATAGAAGAGCGGCTTGAGACCGAGATCGACAGCGTGGTCGACGAGCTTGAGAGCCGGCTCGAAATC
>JBFHFJ010000058.1:0-14344 GCA_041583655.1 Haliea sp.
GCCTACGCACGGGCGGAGGAAAAAATTTCCGCGGAAACGTTTTCGCAGCACATGAACCAGGTGCGCGCCGATGCGCTGGTGGCCATGGTGGAGCACTTTCTGGCCACGGGGCCGGATTATCGGGGCCTGCAGGGCCTGAAAGGGGCGGAGCGCTGCCAGGTGGTGCTGCACGTGGATGTGAATACCCTGCGCGAGCAGCGCTCGGGAGTGTGTTGTACTCACGGGCGGGCGCATTTCGAGGATAAACCGTGGCTGTCGCCGGCCACGGCGCGGCGGCTGAGTTGCGATGCGTCGCTGGTTACGGTGCTGGAGGATGAGGCAGGCAAGGTGCTGAACGTGGGCAGGAAGTCGCGCATTGTGCCGGGGCCCATACGCCGGGCCCTGCGCGAGCGGGACGGGGTTTGCCAGTATCCCGGCTGCCAGGAATCAGAGTACGTGGATGCCCACCATATCCGGCACTGGGCCGAGGGTGGGGAAACGCGGCTGGACAACCTGGTGACGCTGTGCCGGTTCCATCACCGCCAGTTGCACCGCGGGTGCTTCGACGTTCGGCTCAATGGCGACTCCGCGGAGATTTTTTCGCCAGAAGGTTTTCTGGGTGCAGTTGAACTGCGTGGGGGGTTGGGTTGTTCTGAAAATTTCCCACGGCAGGTGCAGCGGCCTCGCGGAGGCTACCCCTGAATCAAATCCCCCAGGCGGTGGCTCCGCAGCCGCAGCGCGTTACTGATCACGCTGACGGAAGACAGCGACATCGCCGCTGCGGCGATCATGGGCGACAGCAGCATGCCGGTGAGCGGGTAGAGGATGCCGGCGGCGATAGGCACCCCTGCGGCATTGTAGACGAAGGCGAAGAACAGGTTCTGGCGGATGTTGCGCATGGTCGCCCGGGACAGCTGCAGGGCGTGGACGATCCCGCTGAGGTCCCCCCGCAGCAGGGTGATGCCCGCGCTTTCGATGGCGACGTCGGTGCCGGTGCCCATGGCGATGCCAACGTCCGCAGTGGCCAGCGCCGGCGCGTCGTTGATGCCGTCGCCGACCATGGCGACGATCCGGCCCTCCCCCCGCAGGCGCTGGACCACGTGACCCTTGTCCTCAGGCAATACTTCCGCTTCCACCTCGTCGATGCCCATGGTCCGCGCTACCGCCGTGGCGGTGGTGCGGTTGTCGCCGGTGAGCATGACCACGCGCATGCCCGATTCCTGCAGGGAGCGGACGGCCGCCGCGCTGTTCTCTTTCACCGGGTCGGCAACCGCCAGCAGGCCGGCGAGCTTGCCGTCCACCGCCGCGAAGATCACTGTGGCGCCCTCCTCGCGCAGCGCTTCGGCTGCGGATTCCTGTGCCCCGGGGTCGGCGCCCTCCGCCGTCATCAGCAGGCGGTTGCCCACCGCGACACGCTTGCCGTCGACCCGCCCGGTCACGCCCTTGCCGTTGTGGGCATCGAAGTCCGCCGCGGTGGGCAGGGTGAGCTCCAGTTCTCGCGCGCGATCGACAATGGCCTGGGCCAACGGGTGTTCACTGCCCTGTTCCAGCGCCGCGACCAGGGTCAGCAGGGCGGCCTCGTCGTAGCCGTCGGCCGGGCGCACCGCCGTCACCGCAGGCTTGCCCTCGGTCAGGGTGCCGGTCTTGTCGATCACCACGGTGTCGATCTTCTCCATGCGCTCCAGCGCTTCTGCATCGCGGATCAGCACGCCCACACCGGCCCCGCGGCCGATGCCGACCATGATCGACATCGGGGTGGCCAGCCCCAGGGCGCAGGGGCAGGCAATGATCAATACGCTTACCGCCGCGATCAGGGCGAATGCCATGGGTGGCTGCGGGCCGAGCATGGACCAGGCGATGAACGCGACGATCGCCACCGCGATTACCGCAGGCACGAAGTAGCCGGCCACCTTGTCTGCCAGGCCCTGGATCGGCGCGCGGCTGCGCTGGGCAGTGGCGACCATCTGCACGATGCGGGCGAGGAGGGTGTCTTTGCCCACCTTGTCGGCGCGCATGATGAAGCTGCCCTGGCCGTTGATGCTGCCGCCGATGACGCGGTCGCCCGGCGCCCGGGTTACGGCCAGCGGCTCGCCGGTGACCATGGATTCATCCACCGTGGAACGCCCCTCCAGGATTTCGCCATCCAGCGGGATTTTGTCCCCGGGGCGCACCCGCAGCCGGTCGCCGACCTGGATCTGGTCCAGCGCGACGTCCTCTTCCCCATGCTGTCCGGTGAGGCGGCGGGCGCTGGCCGGGGCGAGATCGAGCAGGGCGCGGATGGCCCCCGAGGTTTTTTCCCGCGCGCGCAGTTCCAGCACCTGTCCCAGCAGCACCAGGACAATAATCACCGCCGCCGCCTCGAAGTACACGGCCACCGAGCCATCGGGCTGGCGGAAGGCCGGCGGGAAGATACCCGGCGCCAGGGTGGCGATCACGCTGTAGCTCCAGGCCGCGCCGGTACCGATGGCGATCAGGGTGAACATGTTCAGGTGGCGGCTGAGCACGGAGCGCCAGCCGCGCAGGAAGAACGGCCAGCCCGCCCACAGCACCACCGGTGTGGCCAGCGCCAGCTGGATCCAGTTCGACCATTGGGGCGCCAGCAGTCCTTCCACAGCGAACAGGTGGCTACCCATCTCCAGCAGGAACACCGGCAGGGCCAGCGCCAGCCCGATCCAGAAGCGGCGGCTCATGTCCAGAAGCTCCGCGGAAGGGCCCGCATCCGCAGTTACCTCCTCCGGTTCCAGCCCCATGCCGCAGAGCGGGCAGTCGCCGGGGCCCTCCTGGCGGACCTCCGGGTGCATGGGGCAGGTGTAGATGGCGCCTGGGATGGGGACTGCCGGCGCGGGGCGCTCGCCCAGGTAGTGCTCCGGGTCGGCCTCGAATTTTTCCCGGCAGCGCGCGGCGCAGAAGTACCAGGTCTGGCCCTGGTATTCGCTGTGGTGTTTGGCGGTGGCCGGGTCCACGGTCATGCCGCAGACGGGGTCCCGGGTTACTTCCTGTGTCATCGCGACTTTTCCGGTGTCAGTGGGCCAGCTGCCGTAGTGTAGCAAACCGGATTTGCTACAATGCGGGAACTGCCCCCAACCGACTGACCCCAACCGCCTCGATCCCCAAGGACCCCTAATGACCACTATCGGCACGCCACTCACCCCTCACGCGACACGCGTCATGCTGCTGGGCAGCGGCGAACTGGGCAAGGAAGTCGCCATTGAACTGTTGCGCCTGGGGTGCGAGGTGATTGCGGTGGACCGCTATGCCAGCGCGCCGGCGATGCAGGTGGCCCAGCGCTGCCATGTACTCAACATGCTGGACGGCGCCGCGTTGCGGGCGCTGGTGGAGCAGGAGCGGCCGAACTTTATCGTCCCGGAAATCGAGGCCATTGCCACTGACGAACTGGTGCGCCTGGAGGCCGAGGGCTGGCAGGTGGTGCCCTCCGCCCGTGCGGCACAGCTGACCATGAACCGCGAGGGGATCCGCCGGCTGGCGGCGGAGGAACTGGGCCTGGCGACTTCGCCCTACCGTTTCGCGACAACCCGCGAGGAGTACCTGGCGGCGGTAGCGGCGGTGGGCATGCCCTGTGTGGTCAAGCCCATCATGTCCTCCTCCGGCAAGGGCCAGAGCACGGTGCGCAGCGAGGCGGACGTCGACCGGGCCTGGGAGTACGGTCAGGCCGGTGGCCGCACCGGCGCGGGCAAGCTGATCGTCGAGGGCTTTGTCGACTTCGACTACGAGATCACCCTGTTGACCATCCGTCACCGCGATGGCACCAGCTTCTGCGAACCCATCGGTCACCGCCAGGAAAAGGGTGATTACCGCGAGTCCTGGCAGCCCCAGCTCATGAGCCCGGCCGCCCTGGCCGAAGCGCGGCGTATTGCGGCGGCGGTGACTGAGGCGCTGGGCGGCCACGGTATTTTCGGGGTGGAGCTGTTCATCAAGGGGGATGAGGTGTATTTCAGCGAGGTGTCGCCGCGGCCCCACGATACGGGCCTGGTTACCCTGATTTCCCAGAATCTGTCCGAGTTCGCCCTGCATGCGCGGGCGATCCTCGGCCTGCCGGTGCCGGTCATCCGCCAGCTTGGTCCCTCTGCGTCGGCCGTGCTGCTGGTGGCGGGGGATTCGGCAGAGATGCGCTATGGCAACCTGGCCGCGGCGCTGGCGGAGGACGATACCGACCTGCGCCTGTTCGGCAAGCCGGAGGTTCGCGGCGAGCGGCGCCTGGGTGTCGGCCTGGCCCGGGCCGATACTGTCGAAGGCGCAATTCAGAAGGCCCTGCGGGTGGTGGGGGCGATCGAGGTGACCATGTGACGCAAGGGTCGGCCCGTCGCCCGCTGCCTGCCGCTGCACCATGAGCGATTCGCGTCTGCCACCCGCCCGGTTCCTGCAGGATATTCCCGCCCTGCAGGCCGGGCTGCAGCCGGACGCGCCGGCGCTCTGGTGGCAGGGCGAAGCAATCACCTACGCCCGGCTCAACCGGCGGGTTGAGCGGATGGCGGCGCGCCTCGCCGCTGTGGGCGAAGTGGGGGACCGCATCGCGGTCCTGGCCTGGAACTGCCCGCAATTCATTGAGCTCATTTACGCCTGCGCCGCCAGCGGCCGCATCCTGGTGCCACTGAATACGCGGCTGGCGCCCGCGGAGTGGCTCTACCAGCTTGAGGCCGCAGGCGTGAGCCTGCTGTTTGCGGAAACGGAGCTGGCGCACAGCCTGTGCTCCGCTGCGGGCTGTCCACCCGGCCTGGCACTTGTCGACCTGGAGGCAGGCCTGGACAGCTGGCTGCAGGCAGCTCCCGGTGCGCCCCTGCCGGCGCTGCGCCCCGGGGACCCGGCCTGGATTCTGTTCACCTCCGGCTCCACCGGCCGGCCCAAGGGCGCGGTGCTCAGCCATCGCTCCTTGCTGGCCGGGCTGGAATCTGCCGCCCTGGCGCGGCCGGTGGCGCCGGGGGACAAGTACCTGTATCCGTTTCCCCTGTTTCACGTCGCTGCACACAACGTGCTGCTGCAGCACCAGTATGGCGCCGCGGTGGTGTTGCTGCGCTCGTTCACCGCGGAGGAAACCCTGCGCGCCTGTCGCGAGCTGGGGGTTACCACCATGTCCCTGGCGCCAACCATGCTGGCCATGTTGCTGGATCATCCGTCGTTCAGCCCGGGGGATCTGGCGCCTGTGCGCACCATCGGCTACGGCGCTTCCGCGATGCCGGAAACCCTGCTGCGCCGCCTGCTCACCGAGACCGGGGTCGGCCTGTGCCAGAGCTATGGCATGACCGAGTTGTCCGGCAGCGCCGCCTTCCTCACCGTGGAAGATCACCGCCTGGCTGCGGCGGGTCGGCCCGAGCTGCTGGCCTCCGTGGGCAAGCCGCTGGCCACTGTGGAGCTCAAGGTCGTGGATGACGCGGGCAATGAGTGCGGCCCGGGAAACGCCGGGGAGATCCTGGTGCGGGCGCCGCAGTGCATGCAGGGCTACTGGCAACAGCCCGAAGCGACAGCGGCGGCGCTGGTCGACGGCTGGCTGCACACTGGCGATATCGGCCGCTTTGATGCGCAGGGTTACCTCTACATTGTCGATCGCAAGAAAGACATGATCATCAGCGGTGGCGAAAACATCGCCTCCCGGGAAGTGGAGGAAGTACTGCGCCGCCACCCGGCGGTCCGGGACTGCGCGGTGATCGGCCTGCCCGACCCGCGCTGGGGCGAGCAGATCTGCGCGGTGCTGGTGCTGGCCGGGGAGGCCAGTGACCCTGAGTTGGCAGCGCACTGCCGTAACTGGCTTGCGGGCTACAAGATCCCGAAAACCTGGCACCGGGTGCCGGCCCTGCCGCTGAACGCGGCGGGCAAGGTGGACAAGCCGGCCCTGCGGCTGGCCTGCGCCCGCACTTGAGCGGCCAGCCTGTGGGGCGGGATCAGCGGCGCGCTATTTTTTCGCGGCGCTCATCGCCTTGCTGACGTAGGCACGGAACTCCTTCATGTTGGCCTGCTGGTCGGCGTCCACCTGCCGGGACACGGGGTCCTCCGCCATGCAGGCGTCCCACTCGGCCAGGCCCGGGATGGAAGGCAGTACTTCCCACTGCAGCTGGCTGGGGCCCACCAGCTTGGGGATCGCCAGCACGTAGCGCAGGTAGATGTCCGCGAGGGTCAGCTCGGCGCCGCACACCCAGGGGCCGAACCTGGCAAGCCGTGCGAGGCTGGCTGTGCCTTTGTCCAGGGTGCCCCGGACCTCCTTTTTTACCGAATCGTGCACGGGGAGATTGCCCAGCACCGCGGGTAACAGGCGCCGGGCTGGCAGTTCCAGGTACAGCTCGGCCACCTTCATCACCTGCCGTACCTGTGCCCGCTGTTCCGGGTCAGCCGGCAGCAGGGGCTTGTCCGGATAGGCGTCCTCGAGGTACTCCACCAGCACACTGCTCTCGGAAAGATGGGTGCCGGCGTCGGTGGTCAGCGCGGGCACTTTTCCCGCCGGGCTCACGGCCAGCAACTCGGGCATGCCGGGGTAGACCAGGTTTTCGGTGAAGGGCACGCCCTTGTGCAGCAGGCAGTGCTTGACGATGTTGTAGTAGTTGCTGGCGGCGAAGCCGTGCAGGGTAAGCATGATTCTGTCTCCGGAGAGGGGGTTGGATCGGGGTCAGGCCTGCAGTATAGCACTCTGCAAAGTGCCACAATGCGCGTGCATCGGGGTCAGGTCTCGCAGCATAGCACTCTGTGGATCGTGGATCGTGGATCGTGGATCGCGGATCGGGGTCAGGCCTCGCAGCATAGCACTTTGCAGAGTGTCACAATGCGAGACCTGACCCCATCGGTGCGTGTGCCCGGCCCCGCTGACCCCGGGGCCGCACTGCAGTAAACTGTCCAGCTCCAGGGGCTGCCATGTCGGCGGGGCCCGCGACAGTCAGGACAACGGTAGTGACGGAATCAGGGCAAGTGGCAGCAGGGGCAGAGCGGATCGTGTGCAAGTTTGGCGGCTCCAGCCTGGCCAGCACGGAACAGATGCGCAAGGTGCGGGCGATCATCGATGCGGATCCGCGCCGCCGCATCATCGTCCCCTCGGCGCCGGGCAAGCGCGACAGCCAGGACACCAAGATTACCGACCTGCTGTACCTGTGCCACCACGCCGCCAGCATGAATGCCGATTTCAGTGGCCCCTTTGGCCAGATTGTCGAGCGCTTCACCGGCATTGAGCAGGAGCTGGGGGTTGCACCGGTGATCGCCCGGCACCTGGAACAGTTCCGGGCGCAACTCGCCGCCGGGGTGACGGCAGATTTCGCCGCGTCCCGTGGCGAGCATTTCTGTGGCCTGCTGCTGGCTGCCTGGCTCGGTGCGGAATTCGTCGAGCCGGCAGAGTGTATCGTCATCGGCAACAACGGCCTGGTGGATGCCCGGACCTGGACCCTGCTGGGGGACCGGTTGGGGGATACGGGCAAGCGCTATGTGATTCCCGGGTTTTATGGCCGCGATTTGGAGGGGCAGGTGCGCACCTTCTCCCGCGGTGGCTCCGATGTCAGCGGTGCGGTCGCCGCCCGTGCGGCCCGCGCTGCGCTGTATGAGAACTGGACCGATGTGTCCGGCCTGTTGATGGCGGACCCGCGCATTGTCAGCCAGCCCCGGCCCATGGCGGAAGTGACCTACGCCGAGATCCGCGAGCTGGCCTACATGGGCGCCAGCGTGCTGCACGACGAGGCCATGGCGCCGGTGCGGGAAGTGGGTATCCCGGTCAATATCCGCAACACCAACGAGCCCGATCACCCGGGTACCCGCATCGTTGCCGAGCTGTCGCCGGAGATCATCCAGAGCACCCAGATCGCCGGTGTCGCCGGCAAGACCAGCTTTTCCATGATCACCATTGGCAAGCACCTGATGAACCGGGAGGTGGGCTTTGTCTACCGCCTGCTGGGGGTGCTGGAGCACAACGACATTCCCTTCGAACACTGCCCCTCGGCCATCGACAGCGTCAGCGTGGTGCTGGAGTCGAAGTGGCTGGAGGGTCGGGTCGAGCAGGTGCTGGACGAAATCCGCCGCACCCTGGAGCCTGATGAAGTCGACTATGTGCCGAGCATTGCCCTGATTGCCATTGTCGGCGAGGAAATGGCGCGCACCCCGGGCATCGCCGCCAAGGTGTTCACCGCGCTCGCGGCAGCCGGCGTCAACGTGCGCCTGATCAACCAGGGTGCCTCGGAGCTCAATATCATCGTCGGCGTGGCCCCGGACGACTACGCGCCGGCCCTGCGGGCGATCTACGGGGCGTTTGTGGGCTAGGGCGACCGGGCCAGCCGGTACAGCAGCAGCGCGGCGCGCTTGGCCTGCAGGGGCAGTGCCGGCAGGTAGGCGGTCTCGTTGACCGTGTGCCCCTCGCTGCCGCTCATGCCCAGGCCGTCCAGCGCCATGTCCACATGGTCGGCGGCGAAGGCGATGTCCGCGGCGCCGGCGCGCAGCGGGTTGACCGCGGTTACCTCGCCGAAGCCCAGGTCCTCGCTTACCTGTGAGTACAGCGCCAGCAGCTGCAGATTGCCGGCTGCCGGCGCCATGGGCGGGTAGCCATCGTTAAAGTTGATACTGGCGCTGGTGCCGGGAAGGCTGTCCGCGACAATCGCCGCCATGCGCGCCTGGGCGCGGGCCAGCTGCTCTGCGGACAGGGCCCGGATATCCCCCTCCACCCGTGCCGATTCGGCCACCACATTGCGCTTGCCGAAGGCACGGGTGCTGTTGTCCGCCGCGCTGTTGTGCAGGGTGGTGCCGCCGGCGATCCGCCCGGGGTTGAAGGTCAGGTACTGTTCGCCGCGAAGGATGTCGTCGTCGTGGAAGCTGGCCAGGATGCGCGCCACTTCATAGATGGCGCCGGAGCCGATGTCCTCCCGGAATACCTGTGAGGAGTGGGCCGCGCGGCCGCTTGCGGTCACGGTCCAGCCGACGCTGCCGCGGCGGGCGACATTCGCGGTGCGGTAGTCGCCATCGCCGTTCTCGAAGCCGAGGGCGATGTCGGCATAGTTTGCGGCGTCCACCAGGGCCTGCTTGGACAGCGCCAGCGGGCTGCCGCTCAGCTCCTCGTCACCGGTCAGCACCACGGTCACGTCCAGCCCTTCCAGGGCGCCGACTTCCCGCAGGGCGGCCAGCGCGCGCAGCATGATCACGTTGCCGCCTTTCATGTCGGCGATGCCGGGGCCGGTGGCGGTGTCGGCATCCACGTGGGTGAACGCCTGGAACGGGCTGTCCGGTTCGAACACGGTGTCGAGATGGCCGATCAGCAGTACCTTCACCCGGGCCTCACCGCCCCGGTAGCGGGCCAGCAGATGCCCGGCGCGCTCGAATGCGCTGCCGTCCAGCCACTCCACCGTGAATCCCAAGGCCTCGAACTGCGGGCGGTACAGCGCGCCCACTTCCCGGACTCCCGCCAGGTTCATGGTGCCGCTGTTGATATTGACGCTCTCGACCAGCAGCTCCAGCGCCGCGGGGTTGGTCGCGTCGATAAACTCGACCATGCGCTGTTCGGTGTCCGAAAGCGCGGCCAGCGCGGAGGTTGCCGACAGCGCCGCCAGGGCGATTGCCAGGCGGCAGAGTAGCTGCTTCATGTTCCCGGTCTCCTAGTCAGTGTATTCCTGCCCCGCCACCAGTACCCGGGTGGCGAGCTGGACTTCCTTGATAAACAACAACAGCGCCGCGATCAGCAGCAGCATCGCCAGCACGAAGGTGACGACCACGAAGGTTTCAATGTGGACGGACCAGAAGTCGCCCGCGAACAGGCCCACGACCACCACGCAGACCATCAGCGCGGAGGCGGTGCACATGCCGATGGACCAGTTGATGATGGTCACGCGCCGCCACAGGGTGCGCAGCTCCCGGCTGGCGCGTTCCAGCTTGCCGCTGTCGGTCAGCGTGGTTACGCGGCGCTCCACGACCCGGGCGCGATCGACGATGCGCCCCAGGCGCCCGGACATGACGTTGAGAAAGCCGGCGATCCCGGCCAGCAGGAAAACCGGGGCAACGGCGATCTGGATGATACTGGCGAGTGCGGTGAGGGAGTCGTCCATGGTGCGGGTCTCAATGGATTCAGCGTGGTCGAACAATGTTGGGGGTCAGGTCTCGCATAATAACATCTGCAGGATGCGACAGTGCGAGACCTGACCCCCGACAGTGGCCTGACCCCCGACAGTGGCCCACGACAGATTGCGCCCGGACCTCCTCGAATATTGATCCAGCGCAGGTAAAAGCCTCGGGCCGGGGCCTCACATCGGCCCTGCCTCCCCCTGGTCCGGCGTTTTGTGCTACTAAGTAGTAGGAGAGCTGGGCGCCCGTTTCCGCCATGCGCCCGCATTTGCCCCGGATAATCACAACAGGCGAGGGTTGATGGAGTCGAAGGTCACCAGGACCAGTGTGGGTTCGCTGCAGGGATTAGTGTGTGTGCTGCTGCTGGCGGCGCTCGCTGTTCCCCTGCCCGCGGCCGGGGGGCAGGCGCTGCTGATGCCCCGCGCCAGCGAGAGCCTGTTGCTGGATGTAAAGCGCGCCGGCGAGCGGCTGGTGGCGGTGGGGGAGCGCGGCCATGTGCTGCTGTCCGATGACCAGGGCGCCAGCTGGCGCCAGGTTGCGGTGCCGACCACGCGGACGCTGACCGCACTCTGCTTCGTGGATGAACGGCAGGGCTGGGCGGTGGGCCACGACGGTGTGATCCTGGCGACCCGCGACGCGGGCAGCAGCTGGACCCTGCAACGGGACGAGATGGGCGTGCAGGCCCGGCCGGAGCGGTCGGGGGAGCCACCTTACGCCCCGCCCCTGATGGCGGTCTGGTTCGCGGACCCCGGCCGGGGGATCGCGGTGGGCGCCGACGGGCTCTACCTGGAAACCCGGGACGGAGGCCGCCACTGGCGTACGCCCGGCAGCGTTCCGGATAACCCCGACCAGCTGCACCTGTACGCCATCGCCTCGCCCGACGGGGAGCGCCTGCTGCTCGCCGGTGAGAGCGGGATTCTCTTCCGCTCCCCGGATCGCGGCCAGTCCTGGGAGACACTGCCCCCGGTCGCCGCCGGTACCCTGTTTGGGCTGGTGGCGGAGCCGGCCTCCGGGCGCATGCTCGCCCTGGGGCTCGAGGGCAATGTGCTGGTGTCGCCCGATTTGGGTGACAGCTGGAGCGCCCTGGACAGCGGTGTCGAGGTCGTCCTGGCCGGCGGCGCCCGCCGTGCCGATGGCCGGGTGCTGGTGGCCGGCAGCGTGGGTACCCTGCTGGAGGTCGAGCCGCGCTCCGGCGCGGTCGCCAGCCGCGCTACCGGCACCGTGACCGGCAATTTTGCCCAGGCCGTCGAGGCGGCCGATGGCGCCATCGTGCTGGTGGGGCAGGGCGGGGTGCTGCGCCTGCCGGCGGGGGAGCAGGAAGGCAGGGTTACCGGGGGTGCCCGGTGAGCCCGACCCGGGCCGGCGCCGACCCGGTAGGGCGGCATGAGGAAGCCCTGCTGGAGAAGCTGATTTTCGGCCGCAGGCCCCTGCTAATTACCCTGCTCCTGGTCATCACCGCGGTTCTCGCCTGGCAGGCGGCGAAGCTGCGGCCGGATGCCAGCTTCGAAAAAATGATCCCGATGCAGCATCCCTTCGTGCAGACGATGATGCGCCACATTGCCTATCTCGGGGCCGCGGGAACCTCGATCCAGATCGCGGTGGAAAACCGCCGGGGCGACATCTTCGACCCGCACTACCTGGACGTGCTGCGCCAGGTGACCGACGAGGTTTTCTACCTGGAAGGGGTGGACCGCAACCGCCTCAGCTCCCTGTGGACACCCAATGTGCGCTGGACCGAGGTCACCGCGGCCGGATTCGAGGGCGGCATGGTCATGCCCGACACCTATGACGGCTCCCGCGGGAGCCTGGCGCAGCTGCGCCGCAATCTGCTGCGCTCGGGCCAGGTGGGTCGGCTGGTGGCGGACGACATGCGCTCGAGTATCGTCGAGGCGCCGGTCTTCGACCGCGATCCCATTAGCGGCAAGCCCCTGGATTACCACGCCTTCTCGCAGCAGCTGGAGTCACGGGTGCGCGAGCGCTTCGAGAGCGATGACATCCGCATCCACATCGTCGGCTTTCCCAAGATGATCGGCGAGTTGCTGGAGGGCGTGACCGCGATATTCCTGTTTGCCGTCATCACCCTGGCAGTGACGGCGCTCCTGCTGTTCCTCTACACGCGCTGCCTGGCGGCCACGGTAGCGCCCCTGCTGTGTTCGGTCATCGCGGTGATCTGGCAGCTGGGCCTGCTCAATACCCTGGGCCTGGGGCTGAATGCCTATTCAATCCTGATTCCGTTTCTGGTGTTCGCCATCGGCGTCAGTCACGGCGTGCAGGTGGTGAACGCGGTGGGGGTAGAGGCGGTTGCCGGACGCACGCGGGTGAAGGCGGCGCGGCTGGCCTTCCGTGGCCTGTACATTGCGGGCATGGCGGCGCTGGTTTCCGATGCGGTGGGCTTTCTCACCATGATGCTGATCGATATCGAGGTGATCCAGGACCTGGGCGTCGCCGCCAGCGTCGGCGTGGCGGTCATCGTGTTGACCAATCTTGTCCTGCTGCCGGTGCTGATGTCCTACCTGGGGATCTGCCAGCGGGGCATCGCCGCAGTGCGCCGGCGTCAGCAGGCCGACCCCTGGCTGTGGCGCGTGCTGGCCCGCTGCGCCAGTCCGCGGGTGGCCCTGGTGTCCGTGCTGCTGGCAGCGCTGGGTTTTGGCATCGGTTTTCTCGGCGCCCGCAATCTGCATATCGGTGACCTTCACCCCGGTGCGCCGGAGTTGCATCCCCACTCGCGCTACAACCTCGACAACCGCTTCATTACCGAGAACTATGCTACCAGCTCGGATGTCATGGTCGTGCTTGTCGAAACCCCGCCGGAGCGGTGCTTCCTGCACCACAATCTCGAGCGCATCGACCTCTTTGCCTGGGTGATGCGCAATGTGCCCGGTGTCGAATCCACCATCTCCCTGGCGGAGGTGGCGCGCCTGGTGACCATGGGCTACAACGAGGGCAGCCTGAAGTGGTCGGCGCTGGTCCGCAATCAGCGCGCCCTGGACACGACCTTCGGCCAGGTGCCGCCCCAGCTGGTGAACCCGGACTGCAGCCTGGCGCCGGTGCCACTGTTCCTCAGTGATCACAAGGCGGAGACGCTGGAGCGGGTGGTGACGGCGGTGGAGGAGTTTGCCGGCCGCCACAACAGCGACGAGATCCGCTTCCTGCTCGGCGCCGGCAGTGCCGGGATCCAGGCCGCCACCAATCAGGAGATCGCCTCCGCCCGCACCCAGATCCTGATCCTGGTCTACAGCGTGGTGGCGGCCCTGGTGTTCTTCAGCTTCCGGTCGTTTGCAGCAGCTGTCTGCATCATGGTGCCCCTCGGTCTCACCGGAGCGCTGTGCAATGCCCTGATGGCCTGGCTGGGCATCGGTATCAAGGTCGCCACCCTGCCGGTCATCGCCCTCGGCGTCGGCGTTGGGGTGGACTATGGCATCTACATCTTCAACCGGCTGCAGGGTTTCCTGCGCCAGGGGCTGGACCTGCCCGAGGCCTACCTGCGCACCCTGCACGGCACCGGGGCCGCGGTGGGCCTGACTGGCTGCGCCCTCGCCGTGGGCGTGGCGACCTGGATTTTCTCACCCATCAAGTTCCAGTCCGACATGGGCATGCTGCTGACCTTCATGTTCCTGTGGAACATGCTCGGGGCGCTGTGGCTGCTGCCCGCGCTGGCCCATTTCACGCTGCCGCGCAGTATGCGGGAACGCTCACCCTCAGGCCCCGCAACGGGAGGCAACCGATGACAGCTCATTTCACCTGGCGGGCCAGAACCGCCCTGCTGCTGGGTCTCGCCCTGCTGGGCGCTCCCCAGTCCGCCTCGTCGCTCACCTGGGAGGCCGGTTCCGGCTGGAGCGTGGATCTCGATACCACCCTGACCTACGGCGCCCAGTGGCGGGTGGAGGGGGCCAGGGCCAGCCAGCTGCGCCGCCCCGATCCGGCACTCGATTTTGCCGGGCGCCTGGCTTTCCTCTCCGCGCAGAACACGGTAATCGCGCAGAACATGGATGACGGCAACAACAATTTCGGCACCGGCCTGGTCTCGAACCGGGTGAGCGCTGTTTCCGATCTGGAGCTGCGCTACGGGGATTATGGCGCCTTCCTGCGCGGTCGCGTGTTCTACGACCGGGTCTACCAGGACCAGGACACGGACCTCGATGCCGCGGGCGCGCGCACCTGGAATAATCGCGACGGCACCGGTTTCGGCGATTTCGTGGAGGCCACCCGGCGCGAGCACGGGTCCAAGGCGGAGTTGCTCGACGCCTGGGTCTACGGCAACTTCAGCCTGGGTGATCGCCGCCTGAACCTGCGCGCGGGGCGCCAGGTCATCAATTGGGGCGAGACCACGTTTTTTCCC
>JBFHFJ010000059.1:0-14133 GCA_041583655.1 Haliea sp.
AAGTAGGGGCATTGCCGGCCTGGTCCCAAATCCCACCCCCCTTTGAGCGCCGCCGAAGATTCAGCCTGCCAGGGCCTGTTTCTGCAGGGCAAAGAGGTGGCGGATACCTGACTCCGCCAGGTTCAGCATGGCGTCCATCTCGGCGCGGTGAAAGGGCTGGCCCTCTGCGGTGCCCTGGACTTCGATGAACCCGCCGTCTTCACCCATAACCACGTTCATGTCGGTATCGGCCCTGGAGTCCTCGCGGTAATCCAGGTCCAGCACCGGTACACCCTGGAAAATACCCGCGGAGACCGAGGCCACCATCTGCAGCAGCGGGTCGGTGGTAATCAGTTTCTTGCGCTGCAAATGGTTGAGGGCGTCCACCAGTGCGACGCAGGCGCCGGTAATGGCCGCCGTGCGGGTGCCGCCATCGGCCTGAATGACATCGCAGTCTACGGTTATGGTGTATTCACCCAGCTTTTTCAGGTCCACGGCGGAGCGCAGGGAGCGGCCGATCAGGCGCTGGATCTCCAGGGTGCGCCCCCCCTGTTTGCCACGGCTGGCCTCGCGATCCATACGAGAGCCGGTGGAGCGCGGCAGCATGCCGTACTCGGCGGTGACCCAGCCGCTGCCGCTGCCGCGCAGGAAACGGGGCACACCGGCGTCCACCGATGCGGTACAGATCACCTTGGTAGCGCCGAATTCAACCAGCACAGATCCCTCCGCATGGCAGGTGTATTCGCGCGTCAGGGTGACGGTACGCAGGTCGGCGGGCGCGCGCCCACTGGGTCTTTGCATGGAATGGAACTCCGTTCTGAAATGGCAGCGCGACAGTATACGCGAGCCATGCGCGCGCTGCAGGTTTGGGAGTAGTGTCCTGTGAGCTGGCTGTGCAAACTGCTAGACTTGCCGCTCCCCCCGAGTGGCGAGGTACCTCTTGGCAGCCATTTACAGCATGACAGCCTTTGCCCGCGAGTCCACGGAGACGGCCAGTGGCTCACTCACGGTGGAGATTCGCACAGTCAATCACCGCTACCTGGACTGCAGCTTCAAATTACCTGAGGCCCTGCGCAACCTGGAAGGAAAACTGCGCCAGGAAGCCGCATTGAAGCTGGCCCGGGGCAAGGTCGAGTGCGCGTTCCGCTTGCAACCACAGGCCGATCGGCTACCCGCACTGGAAATCAACCGCGAGCAGTTGCAGCGGGTGATTGACGCCGCCGCCCAGGTGACCCGGGCTCTGCCCCAGGCCCAGCCACTGAACCCGTTGGAGGTGCTGCAGTTTCCCGGCGTATGCAGTGTCCCCGAAACCGATGAGGAAGCTCTCCAGACCAGCGCCGCGCAACTGTTCAAGGGGGCCCTGGACTCGCTGGTTGACAACCGCGCCCGGGAGGGCGCCAAGCTGGCCGCGATGGTCCGGGAGAGGCTGGTACAGGTCGAGGCCGAAACCACAGCCACTCGCGCGCTACTGCCAGAGCTCAAGGCGCAGCAGAAAACCCGCCTGCTGGCGCGGCTGGCCGAGTTGCAGGTTGAGGTCGACAGCGCCCGGCTGGAGCAGGAGCTGGTCTACCTCGCCCAGAAGGCGGACGTGGACGAGGAACTGGACCGGCTGGAGACTCATGTGGAAGAGGTCCGGCGCACTCTCGACCAGGGCGGTCCCTGCGGCCGGCGACTGGATTTCCTGATGCAGGAGCTGAACCGTGAAGCCAATACCCTTTCTTCCAAATCCATTGCCAGCAGCAGCACCCATAGCGCGGTCCAGCTCAAGGTCCTGATTGAGCAGATGCGGGAGCAGATCCAGAATATTGAGTAGGGCGGGAACAACACCGCTTGCCCCAAGGCCCGCCTCACTGTGTAAAATGCCTGCCAGAACACACCCGGAATAGGACAGCCCCAGACCATGAGCGGCACCGGCACCCTGTATACCGTCTCTGCGCCCAGCGGGGCCGGCAAGACCAGCCTGGTCAATGCACTCATTGCGCGTTGTGCGCGCCTGCGCGTCTCCGTGTCCCATACCACCCGGCCCCAGCGCCCGGGGGAGCAGGACGGCGTCAACTACCACTTCGTCGATGAGCCGGCGTTTCTCCGCATGCTGGACCAGGCCGCGTTTCTGGAGCACGCACGGGTCTTCGGCAACCTGTACGGGACCTCCCAGGCGTGGGTAGAGGAACAGCTTGCCGCCGGCACCGATGTCATCCTGGAGATCGACTGGCAAGGAGCCGAGCAGGTCAAGCGCCTGCTGCCCGCGACCCGCGGTATATTCATCCTGCCACCCTCTCGACAGGCCCTGGAGCAGCGTCTCACCGGCCGCGGCCAGGACGACCCGGCCATCATCGCCGGGCGCCTGGCAAAGGCGGTGGAGGAAATGTCCCACTACGTCCAGTCCGACTTCCTGGTCGTCAACAACGACTTCGAGCAGGCATTGGCCGAACTGGAAGCCATCGTGGTAAGCCAGCGGCTGCAAACTACCCGCCAGCAGGAAGTGCTGGCGGACCTGCTGCGGAATCTGCTCGACAGCTGATTCATCCGCGGCATTATTCACACCACTTCGCGACCGTCCTCCGCTGTACCCTAACCATGTCAATGCGGGTATAATTGAGGGTTCTTTAACCCCCACAGGATTGATTGACCGATGGCACGCGTAACCGTTGAAGATTGTCTGGAAAATGTTGATAACCGTTTTGAACTGGTGATGGTCGCCAGCAAGCGCGCCCGCCAGATCGCCACCGGCGGCAAGGACCCCCTGGTAGAGGAAGAGTCCGACAAGCCCACCGTGATCGCCCTGCGCGAGATCGCCGAGGGCCTGATTACCTCCTCCATCCTGACCCGCGAAGAAGAAATGGATGCGGAAGAGGAATTTGCCGAAGTCATGGCGGCGTCCCACGAGTCCTTCTGATGTCTTTCGGGCATCCTTGCTAGGCAGGTAACATTACTGACATGCAAACCATCGATGCCCTTGATTCCACCCTGCGCAGTTACTTGGATGCCGATCAGGCCCGCCAGGTTCGGCGCGCGTACTATTTCGCGGAACAGGCCCACTTCGGGCAGATCCGACGCAGTGGCGAACCCTATGTGACCCATCCGCTTGCGGTCGCCGGCATCCTCGCCGACATGCACATGGACCACCAGAGCCTGATGGCGGCCATGCTGCACGACGTCATCGAGGATACCGGCATCGACAAGGATTCCATTGGCAGCCAGTTCGGGCCCGCTGTGGCGGAACTGGTGGACGGGGTCAGCAAGCTGACCCAGATGGAGTTCAGCTCCCTGGCGGAAAAGCAGGCGGAAAATTTCCAGAAGATGGCCCTGGCCATGGCCCGGGATATCCGCGTGATCCTGGTGAAGCTGGCGGATCGCCTGCACAACATGCGCACCCTCGGCGTCCTGCCCCAGGACAAGGCCCGGCGCATTGCCCGCGAGACACTGGAAATCTACGCGCCCATCGCCATGCGCCTGGGCATGAACTCGGTGCGCATTGAGTTTGAGGACCTCGGCTTCAGCGCCCTGTATCCCATGCGTGCCTCGCGCATTGCGGCGGCGATGCGCGCCGGCAGCGGCCACCGCAAGGAACTGGTCGACAAGATCCGCCACCAGATAGAGTCCACCCTGGAGCAGGAGGGACACGACGTTGAGGTGATTGGCCGCGAAAAGCACCTCTACAGCATCTACAGCAAGATGAAGTCGAAGAAGAAGTCCTTCGCGGAAATCATGGATATCTATGCTTTCCGCATCATCGTCGACTCGGTGGACACCTGCTACCGGGTGCTGGGCTCCGTGCACAGCCTCTACAAGCCGGTGCCGGGGGAGTTCAGCGACTACATCGCGATCCCCAAAGCCAACGGCTACCAGTCCCTGCACACGGTGCTGATGGGCATGCATGGCGTACCCATCGAGATCCAGATCCGCACCCGGGAAATGGAGGAGATGGCCAACAACGGCATCGCCGCGCACTGGCTGTACAAGACGGACGGACAGTCCGCCAACGGCAGCCACGCCCGCGCCCGGGAGTGGGTGCAGGGATTGCTGGAAATGCAGCAGCGGGCGGGAAATTCGCTGGAGTTCATCGAAAGCGTCAAGATCGACTTGTTCCCGGACGAGATCTACGTGTTCACGCCCAAGGGGCGCATCCTGGAGCTGCCCCGCGGCGCGACAGCGGTGGACTTCGCCTACGCGGTGCACACGGATGTCGGCAACAGCTGCGTGGCCTGCCGCATCAACCGGCGGCTTGCGCCTCTCTCGGAGCCCCTGCAGAGCGGCCAGACCGTGGAGATCCTCACCGCGCCGGGCGCGCGCCCGAATCCCTCCTGGTTCAATTACGCGGTAACCGCCAAGGCGCGGACCAATATCCGCCATTTTCTCAAGCACCAGACCCGGGAAGACTCTGTCGCCCTGGGTCGGCGCCTGCTGGACAAGGCTCTACAGGCCTTCGACAGCAGCCTGGAACAGCTCCCCGCAAGCCAGATGCAGGACTATCTGAAACGGCATGAGTACTCCGCCCTGGATGACCTGCTGGAAGATATCGCCCGCGGCAACCGCCTGCCGCCAATAACCGCTCAACAGATCCTCGGCGAACTGGCGGCGGGCCTGCTGGAGCCGGCGGAACAGAAACCACAGCCCATGGCCATCCGCGGCACCGAAGGCTTCATGGTCACCTATGCGCGCTGCTGCCACCCGATTCCAGGCGACCCTATTGAAGGCTACCTCAGCTCGGAGAAAGGCGTGGTGGTGCACCGCGAGCGCTGCAAGAACCTGGGCGAGATGCGCGAGAATCGCGAGCGCCTGGTGGCCCTGCGATGGGATGAGCAGGTACAGGGTGAGTACCTTGCCGAGTTGAGGATAGAGGTGGAAAACCGCCGCGGCATGATCGCGGTGCTCGCCACCCGAATCAACAGCATGGGCGTGAACATCGAGAAAATCTCCACCGAGGACAAGGACTACCAGTTCACCTTCGTCGACCTCGCCATGCAGGTCAACAACCGGATCCACCTCGCCCGGATCATGAAGCGCCTGCGCACGGTGAACTCCGTACGCCGGGTATCACGACTCAAGAACGAGGCGCCCGCACGGCGCCCCAAGCAGGGAACAGGCAAATGACCAACCGCGCCATCATCTCCACCCCCGATGCCCCCGCCGCGATCGGGCCCTACTCCCAGGCTGTGAAGGTGGGCAACACCGTGTGGCTCTCGGGGCAGATTCCGCTGGTGCCCGGCACCATGGAACTGGTCACCGGGGACATCCGCGCCCAGGCGCGGCAGGTGTTCAGCAACCTCGCCGCGGTAGCCGAGGCTGCCGGCGGCACTCTCAACAATGCGGTGAAAATCAATATCTCGCTGACCGACCTGGGTGACTTTGCCACCGTCAACGACGTGATGGCGGAGTTCCTGCAGGCGCCGTACCCGGCCCGGGCCTGCGTCCAGGTCGCGGGCCTGCCCAGGGGCGTCGCCATTGAGGTCGAGGCGATCCTCGCCCTCTGAGGCGAGGCGCCCGCATCAGCTGCCGGTAAGCGGGCTCTGCGCCAGCACGGCGCCATACCCTGCACGATAGTCCGGATAGCGCAGCACGTAGCCACTGGCCGTCAGGGCCAGGTTGCGGCAGCGCTTGTGGCCCCCGGCACGCACACCGCCGGGCCGGGTCTGCCACTCGGTAATACCCAGCGCCTGCGCCAGCCAGCGCTCGACCTCGAACTGCGGCGCCGGCTCGTTGTCGACCGCGATCATGGTGCGCGCCGGGGCGACGCCCCGCGCCCACTGTTGCAGCAACCAGGCCAGCAGCGCCCCCACATCGTCCCGGTGAATCCGGTTGCTATAGCGTAGCGGCGTCTGTGGGCACAGCTCGCCGCCGGCGACCCTGCGCAGCAGGAAGCCCTCCGCCTCGCCGTAGATACCAGCACAGCGCAGCACACAGGCCGGGTGATCCGAGGCCAGCAGTTGCCGCTCGGCGTCGATGATCGCCAGGGCGGCGGGATCATCCCTTGCCAGGGGGCTGTCATCCTCGACCCAGCCGCCCTCCGCCTCCGCATAAACACGCGTGCTGGACACCATGACAATTCCCCCCGGGCGGTGCCTGCCCAGCCCGGCGAGAACGTTACGCATGGCGTGGCTGAAACCCGCGCGGTATCCTGCCTCCCCCCTGCCGGCCGGTTTCAGGGTGAGGATGAGGTAATCCGGCGCCAGTGCCTCCAGCATGTACAGAGGCGAGTCGGGCGCGGCATAGTCTGCGGCAATCCCGGCAAAACCCTCCGGCAGGGAGCGGATATCCCGGCGCAGCCCCGTCACCGACCAGCCGTCCTGCCGAAGAATACCGCCGGCGCGCGCGCCCAGGTCGCCACAGCCGACAATCAGCACGCTTTTACCCTTCATAAGCCATTCCCTGACTGGTTACACTGTGCAGCCTCGACCCAACGGGCCCAACGCCGTGACCACAGTGTACTGCACCCCCTGCGCCGGTGCTCGCATCGCCCCCCCCGGAGCACCCAGCCTTGGCCGTGCTTGAGCCCCTGCCGGTTACCGCGCTGCGCGGTGTGGGGCCGCGGCTCGCCCAGCAGCTGGAGGACTATGGCATCACCCAGGTCGAGGACCTGCTGTTCCACCTGCCCCTGCGCTACCAGGACCGTACCCGGGTCACCCCGATTGCCGCGCTGCAGGAAGGGGGCGAGGTATCCATCGAGGGCGAGATACGGCTTGCGGATATCGTTTTCGGCCGCCGACGGAGCCTGGTGGCGAGAGTCCAGGACGGCACAGGCACCCTCACCCTGCGCTTTTTCCACTTCAGTGCGGCGCAGAAGAACAGCCTGCAGCCCGGCACCAGGGTGCGCTGTTTCGGCCAGGTGCGGCGCGGAGCCAGTGGCTACGAAATCTTCCACCCTGAGTACCGTCTGCTCGGGGAGCATGAGGAAACGGGATTCGCCGCCCCCGCCGGGGAGGAGACGCTGACACCGGTCTACCCGACCACCAGCGGTATCGGGCAGGCCCAGTGGCGCAAACTCTGCACCCAGGCATTGCAAAGGCTGGAACGGGCCCAACCCCGTGACCTGCTACCCGCCGGCAACGGGCAGCGCTTTACCCTGGTGGAGGCGCTGCGCTACCTGCATGCCCCGCCGCCGGACGCGTCCCTGGCGCAGCTGCTCGGGGGAACCCATCCTGCGCAGCTGCGGCTGGCCCTGGAAGAACTGGTCGCGCACAACCTCTCGCTCCTGCGGCTGCGGGAAAAGCAGCGGGAAAGGGCCGCGCCGGCCCTGATGCGGAGCCGGGCAGCTGCGCTGCAGCGCTCCCTGCTGTCCGGACTCCCCTTCAAGCCCACCGCTGCCCAGTTGCGGGTCATGGATGAAATCGGCGAAGACCTGGCGCGGCCGGTGCCCACGCTGCGCCTGGTACAGGGGGATGTCGGCTCGGGCAAGACCCTGGTTGCAGCCCACGCCGCCCTGCAGGCCATCGCCAATGGTTACCAGGTGGCGCTGATGGCTCCCACGGAGATTCTCGCCGAGCAGCACCGGCTCAATTTTGGCGGCTGGTTTGAGTCTCTGGGCATCGGCCTGGAGTGGCTGAGTGGCAGGGTGAAGGGCAAGGCGCGCCGGGCAGCGACCGGCAGAATCGCCTCGGGCGAGGCGGCCATGGTCATCGGCACCCACGCCCTGTTCCAGGAGGATGTCAGCTTCCACCGCCTGGGCCTGGTAATGCTCGATGAGCAGCACAAGTTCGGCGTGCACCAGCGGCTCGCGTTGAGCGAGAAGGCGGGCATAGAAGGCCGGCCCCACCAGCTGGTTCTCACCGCCACCCCCATCCCGCGAACCCTGTCGATGGTGGCCTATGCGGACCTCGACTGCTCGGTCATCGATGAACTGCCGCCGGGCAGGCAGCCGGTGACCACCCTGCTGGTGGACAGCCAGCGCCGGGACCAGGTCATGGCCAGGGTTGCCAGCGCCTGCGCCGAGGGGCGCCAGGCCTATTGGGTGTGCACCCTGATCGAAGAGAGCGATGCCCTGCAGGCGCAGGCCGCGGAAGCCACCGCGGAACTGCTGCGGGAGGCCCTGCCGGATCTACCGGTCGGCCTGGTGCACGGACGGATGAAACCCGCGGAGAAGGCGGCGGTCATGGCCGCGTTCAAGGCGGGCGAGGTGGCCCTGCTGGTGGCGACCACGGTGATCGAGGTGGGCGTCGATGTACCCAATGCGAGCCTGATGATCATCGAGAACCCCGAGCGGCTGGGCCTGGCGCAGCTGCACCAGCTGCGGGGCCGGGTCGGGCGTGGTGGTGGCGCCAGCCACTGCGTCTTGCTCTACCAGGCCCCGCTGTCACGCAGCGGCAAGCAGCGGCTGGTGGCCATGCGCGAAAGCAATGACGGCTTCTATATCGCCGAGCGGGACCTGGAGCTGCGAGGCCCGGGAGAGGTGCTGGGCACCCGCCAGACCGGCCTGCTGGCGTTTCGCATCGCCGAGCTGCCGACCCACAACCATCTGCTGGCGCGCGTCCAGGCCATCGCCGCAACCCTGCAGGAAGGGGACCCCGCCATTGTCGATGAACTGATCCAGCGCTGGACCGGCAGCAGGGCCCGCTTTGCCGAGGTCTGAAGGCCGGCTCAGAGCGCGCGCAGACGCGCCAGGCGGGCGGCCAGTTCCTCCCGGCCCATGCTGTTCAGGCGGGCAATATTGGCCTGCGGGATTTTTTCCGGCTCGGGCCAGGCCGCGAGCGCGCGCTCCAGCATAGCTTCCCGCAGCAGGTGGATGACCGGTAGCGGCGCCCGATTGCTGTAGTGACTGGCGGCATCGGGAGGCTCACCCGCGAACTGGTACTCGGGGTGGAAGCTGGCCAGCTGGACAACCCCTTCCAGGCCCGCAGCCTCCAGCAGGACGTTGGCCTCGTCGAGAAAATCGAGATAGTCGTCAAAGCGCTCCAGGCCGCCGGTAAAGGCAAGCAGCGTGGTGGCGATGTCATCTTCGCTGCTGCCCTGCAGCAGGTCCAGCTCGCGCAGCACAAACGCCTGCATCTGCTGCACACCCTGCTCGCTGTCATCGGCGGTACAGACCGCGATGCGCAAGCCCGGCCCGTGCACCAGGGGCCGGGCGAACGGGCACAGGTTCAGGCCGACCACGGCCGTTTCCAGCCAGGCGCGGAGCTGGCGCTGCGCCCGGTCGGCGCTGAGTGCGGCCCCGCTGGGGTCAGAGCCGGTCTGGCTCAGGGCAGGATCGCCGGCAGGGACTTCTGCAGCTCCATCTTGGCCCTGGTGGCGTCGCCGGTGAGGGCAAAGCCCAGCAGGTCACCCTCACTGCTGCGGAATTCAGCGCGCACGTTATTGCCCTCAGCCTCGATCTTCCACTCTCCCGCAGCGCCCGCGGCGGGCGGCGCCACCACCACGGGGCAGGCGGGGGTCTTGATCGTCACCGGCATCGGCGGGTAGACCACCTCGGTGGGTTCGCCGGCCAGGGTCTTGCCCAGTGCCCGCGACGCAGCCACCAGCGGCGCCACGTAGACCAGGACGTGGCCGGCAACTTCCGCGCAGTCGCCCAGGGCATAGACGTTGGCGGCGCTGGTTTCCAGCAGCCGGTTGGTGACAATACCGCGGTTGACTTCAATACCGGAGGCTTTCGCCAGATCCACGCGGGGGCGCACACCGACCGCAGAGACCACCAGGTCCGCAGAGATGGTCTGGCCGTTGTTGAGGCTCACGACAACGCCATCTCCGGCCTTGTTTACCGCCGTCACCAGCGGGCCGAAATGAAACTTCGCGCCCTTCTCCTCCAGCGCGGCCTGCACCGCCTTGCCTGCCGCTTCGGGAAGCAGGGTGGGCAGGCAGTAGGCCAGCGGATCCACCGCTTCCACCTCGAAGCCACCATTGAGCAGGTCGTTGGTGAACTCGCAGCCGATCAACCCGCCGCCGATGATGCAGACCTTGCGGACCTTGTGCTTGGCCATCGCCGTGCGGAAATCGTCGTAGTCCAGCAGGTCGTTGACCGAATACACCAGCTCAAGCGCGTCGCCCGCGATAGGCGGCTGGATGGTCTGGGCACCCAGGGCCAGCACCAGCTTGCCGTAGTGGATCGCGGTTTTGGCGTCCCCGACCCGGATGACCTGCTGTGCGGTGTCGATCTCGCTGACCCGGGTCATGGTCCAGACACTGGCCTTGAGCTGCTTGGCCATGGAGCCAGCATCGAGCTGGGCCAGGTCATCGGCGCTGGTGTCCTTGGTGTAACCTGTGGACAGCATGGGCTTGGAGTAGGCGCGGCCGTCATCCGAGGTGATCAGGATCAGCGGCGTTTCGCTGTCGTGCTTGCGGAATTCCTTGGCCACACCGTAGCCCGCCAGGCCTGTGCCGACAATGACCACAGGTGGATGCACTTTATCCGCGACCGGTTCCTCATGGTGGGGCGTCTCGTCAACCGGCGCCTCCTCGATCAGCTCGAAATCTTCCTTGCCGACGCCGCAATCCGGGCACAGCCAGTCCTCGGGCACGTCTTCCCATTTGGTACCCGGCGCAATGCCATCGTCCGGCCAGCCCTCTTTCTCGTCGTAGACCAAGCCGCAGACAATGCATTCCCACTTGCTCATAAGGACTCTCGCTCTCTGTCAGTTATGCGGGCAGCCCTCCCCTGCTGACGCGGACATGCGGGGGACCAGGCGGCCGAAATTCGAGCGCAACACTATAAGGTTGTATGAAAAATGTGCAAGGGCTTTGCGCCCGGGGCGGCGACCGAACCGGCCCCTGGTTCAACTTCGCCCCCGGGCTGCTAGCGGGTTTCCGCCTCCTCGATCTGGGTGGCCCTGCGCTCTGCTTCGTCGACCACGTAGTCACTCATCTGCTCCTCGAAGGCACGGAGCTGCCCGGGGTTCGTAGGCACCCGGGGCGCAGCTTCGCGCGCGTCCTGAGCGCTCTGCCCCTCCTGTTCAACAGCGCTGCCGCCTCCCAGCTGCTTCTGCACCAGCAGACCTACAATCAGCAGCGCTACCAACACGACAATCAATCTCATTACCCTTCCACCCTGTAGCCATTCGGAGAGGTGCCACGGGCACTTGCGGCCCTCGGCGCAGCCCAGCTTACCCCAGCGTGACACCGGGATTCCATCCAGGCCCGAGGGTACGCCGCGTCCGGACCAGCCGATCAGCCGGGCGGCGGGGCATCGACACCCTTGCACGCAGGCGGTTACTGCCGCATGCTCCCGCCTTTGAATTGCCCGGGAGGCCCCGCGACGTGCCCGCCAATCCGACGGCCAGCAGCGGCCGCGATCCCCGCTGGCGCCACGTGCAACAGTTTACTGCCGCAGAACTGCCTGCGGCCTGTCGCCGCTGGCTACTCGATGACGACTCCCTCACCGCCCGGCTGATCGCGCTCAAGGCCGGTCGCTTCAGTGTCCGCCGCCTCTACCAGGGCTGGCAGGTTCCCCTGCCCTCCGAACAGGCACTGCTGCAGGTGCCCCCCCGGCAGCGCGCGCTGGTGCGCGAGGTGTTGTTGCGCCTGGACGAGCGCGCGGTAGTGTTCGCCCGCAGTGTGTTTCCCATCAGCAGCCTGGGCGGTGAACTCGCGCACCTGCGCAGACTGCAAAACCGCTCCCTGGGCGCCATCCTGTTCCGCTTTCCGACCATGCAGCGCAGCCCCTTCGAGCTGGCCCGTATCACCGGTGCCAGCGCCTACATGGCACCCTGGATACACCAGCAGGAGGATGCCTGGGCGCGCCGCTCCTGCTTCGACATCCGCGGCAAGCGGCTGCTGGTGAGCGAGGTGTTCCTGCAGGGCTTCAGCCCCTGGGAGGCCACGCTGCCGGTACACCGCAGCCGGCGCGGCAAGGTCAGCGCTGCAATTGGAGGCGTAAAGCAGTAAGCTTGCAACTTGTTCCCCGACCGCTTCCCATCATGCCCCCACGCGCCAACATCGCCGCCCTGCTCCGACTCATGCGCTTCGACAAGCCCATCGGCACCCTGCTGTTGCTGTGGCCGACCCTGTGGGCGCTGTGGATCGCCGCCCGGGGGGTGCCGGAGGCCAGGCTGCTGGTGATCTTTGTGCTCGGGACCTTCCTCATGCGCTCTGCCGGCTGCATCGTCAACGACCTGGCGGACCGCCACTGGGACGGCAGCGTCGAGCGCACCCGAACCCGGCCCCTGGTGACAGGCGAGGCCACGGTTACCCAGGCCCGTATCCTGTTTGTGCTGCTCTGCCTGGCGTCCTTCGGCCTGGTACTGCTGACCAATACCCTGACCATACTGCTTTCCGTGGGCGGGCTGCTGCTGGCCTCCACCTACCCGTTCATGAAGCGGTTCACCTACTGGCCCCAGATAGTCCTGGGAGCGGCGTTTTCCTGGGCCATTCCCATGGCCTTTGCCGCCCAGCTGGGCGAACTGCCCAGCGCCCTGTGGCTGCTGTATATCGCCAACCTGCTGTGGACCATGGTGTTTGACACCCAGTACGCGATGGTGGACCGGGACGACGACCTCAGGGTCGGCATAAAATCCACCGCCATACTCTTTGGCGAGGCGGACCGCCCGGTGCTGGCGGCAATGCAGCTGCTATGCCTGCTGGCCCTGGTTCTCGCCGGCCAGCGTTTCGGCCTTGGCGGCATCTATTATCTCAGTCTGGTTGCAGTGGCCCTGCTATTCGGTTATCACCAGTACCTGATACGCAGCCGGGACCGGGATGCCTGCTTCAGGGCCTTCCGCCACAACAACTGGGTCGGTCTGGTCATTTTCATGGGTATAGCCCTGCACTACGCATTCAACAGTCACTGACACGCCCATGGCCGCAGACAACGCCGTGGATGTGCCGGTCGCCGAATTCATCGATTCCCTGGCCGCGGTCAGCGCCGGCGAGTGGGATGCGGTAGCCGGGGCCGACTACCCCTTCCTCCGCCACGCGTTTTTACTGGGCATGGAGGAAACCGCCTGTACCACCGCCGCGACCGGCTGGCAGCCCTGCCACCTGCTGCTGCGCCAGGGCGGGCGACTGGTAGCCATTCTGCCCCTGTACCTTAAATCCCACTCCTACGGCGAATACGTTTTCGACTGGTCATGGGCCGATGCCTGGCAGCGAAGCGGCCTCAGCTATTACCCGAAGCTGGTATCGGCCATTCCCTTTACCCCCGCCACCGGCCCGCGCCTGTGCGTGGTACCCGGGCTGGACAGCAGTGCGCTGTGGGGCCACGCGCTCACCGCCATCCGCCGCTTTGCCGAACTGAGGGGCATCTCCTCCTGGCACCTGTTGTTTCCCGATGAGGACACTTCCGCCCTGCTCCTCGCCGCCGGGCTACCCCAGCGCATGACCACCCAGTTCCACTGGTTCAACGAAGGCTACAGCAGCTTTGACGACTTTCTTGCGACTTTCGCCAGCCGCAAGCGCAAGAACCTGCGCCGGGAGCGGGAGCGGGTCAACCAGCAGGGCCTGAGGCTGCAACTGCTGCGCGGCGCCGAGATCACCCGGGCCCACTGGGAGCAGTTCCACCGCTTCTACCAGCTGACCTACGCCAGGCGCAGCGGCCACGGCGGCTACCTGACCCGCGATTTCTTCCTGCAGACAGCCCCCTCGCTCGGGGACCAGGCGATCATGGTGGTGGCGGAACACGGCGCTCGGGCGGTGGCCGCCGCGCTCTACTTTCGCTCGGCGACCACGCTGTTCGGGCGCTACTGGGGCTGCATCGAGGACTTCGACTGCCTGCACTTCGAGGCCTGCTACTACCAGGGTATCGAGTACTGCATCCGCGAGGGGCTGCAACACTTCGACCCCGGCGCCCAGGGCGAGCACAAGATCCAGCGTGGCTTCCGCCCGGTGCACACCTATTCCAACCACTGGATTGCCGACCCTCAGCTGGCGGCAGCGGTTGCCGACTTTACCCGTCGCGAGCGGCCTCACATCGAGGCCTACCGGCAGGAGGCCGCCAGCCTGCTGCCCTTTCGCCAGGACAGCTGAGCAACATCGGCGTCAGGACATGTCGAAATCGGCAAAGTCCGGGGCGCGCATGTGCCACCAGTAGTACAGCGTCGACCGTGGCCAGTTGTTGACCACCTTGCCGGCGGCGTTCTTGTACCAGCTGTCGCAATTGGCCACCCATACCGTTCCCGCCAGGTCACCCTGCAGGCGGTCGTTGTAAGCGCGCATCACCGCGGGGTTCACCGCCAGCGACCGCAGCCCGTGAGCCAACAGCTTGTCGATGCAGGCCGCGATGTAGGTCACCTGCCT
>JBFHFJ010000060.1:0-14032 GCA_041583655.1 Haliea sp.
CCTGGCCCTGGCCGACGCGCTGCAGACTGCCATGGACCGGGTGGATCACTGTAGCCGTTGCCGCAATTTCACCGAGCTGGACATCTGCGAGATCTGCAGCGACCCGCGCCGTGATCACCAGACGATCTGCGTACTGGAAACCCCGGGGGATGTGCTGGCGGTCGAGCAGAGCGGCAGTTATCGCGGCCTGTACTTCGTTCTCATGGGGCACCTGTCACCCATCGACGGCATCGGTCCCCGGGAAATCGGCCTGGACCGCTTCCAGGCCCGGGTGGTGGAGGAGGGGATCACCGAAGTCATCCTTGCCACCAATCCCACCGTGGAAGGCGAGGCCACCGCCTACTACCTCTCGGACATGCTGCTCCCGCGGGGTATCCGCGTGTCGCGTATTGCCCATGGTGTGCCCCTGGGCGGCGAACTGGAATACGTGGACGGCAGCACCCTGGCCCACGCCTTCACCGGTCGCCGCCAGTTGGCGCAGGAGTCCTGAAAATGCAGTGGGAACTGGTGGAAAGTGACGCCGCCCTGCGCGAGGTGCTGGCCGCGCATGCGGGCGCCGAGGCCGTGGCGGTGGACACCGAATTCATGCGCCGGGACACCTTCTACCCCGAGGTGGCGCTGGTCCAGCTGTGCTTTGGCGACAAGGCCTGGCTGGTCGATCCGCTTCCGCTGACCGACCTGGAACCGCTGCGTACCCTGTTGCGTGATCCGGGCACGGTCAAGGTGCTGCATTCCGCAAGCGAGGACCTCGAGGTTTTTGACCGCTGGCTGGGCGTGCTGCCCGAGCCGCTGTTCGACACCCAGCGCGCCGCCGCACTGATCAATCACGGCTTTGGCATGGGCTACCGGGCGTTGGTGCTGGATCTGGAAAACGTTGATCTGCCCAAGGGCGAGACCCGCTCGGACTGGTTGCAGCGGCCCCTGACCGCGTCCCAGTGCGAGTATGCAGCCCAGGACGTGGCCCACCTGCTGCCGGTCTGGCGCAAGCTCCAGGCCGCTTGTGTCGCCCAGGGCAAACTGGACTGGGTACTGGCGGATGGCGCGGATACGCTGGCGGCCTTTCGCGCCGAGCCACCCAGTTTTGCCCTGCGCATCAAGTCGGCCTGGAAGCTCGACCGGCGTGCGACCGGGAGACTGCACGCCCTCTGTGCCTGGCGCGAGGAAACCGCTCGCCGACGCAACAAGCCCCGCGGCTGGATCATAGACGACAACGCCTGCCTGGTTCTTGCCGAGTCGGACCCGCAGAGCCTCGCAGCCCTGGAGAGAGCGGGCTGTCTCAGTCCGGGGGCCCTCCGTCGCGACGGCGAGGCACTGCTTGGCGTGCTGTCAGCGCAGCGGGAGCAGTCGGAGGCAATGCTGCCACCGCGCCTGCCGCAGCCACTTGAGCCCGCGGAGCGCAGGCAGTTGCAGTCTCTCAAGACCCAGGCGAAGAAGATAGCCCGGGACCTGGGCGTGGCGCCGGAAGCACTGCTGCAAGCCAGGGATTACGAAGTCCTGCTGCGCCAGCAGTTGGGCGAGGATCTGCCGGACCCGCCCGCCTGGGGTGGCTGGCGGGCGCAGCGGGTTATTGCGCCTCTGCGAAAGGCGCTGGGAGAGGCAGCATGAAGCGAGTCTGCCAGATCTTCCGCAGCCCGCGGAAGCCGGAAATGTACTTGTATGTGGACAAGGCCCAGGGTCTGGTTGAGGTCCCGGAAGCACTCCTTGCCCAGTTTGGAGAACCCCAGCCGGTGATGGTGCTGGCGCTGGATGCGGACCGCAAATTGGCCCGGGTGCAGGCGGCCGAGGTGTTGCAGGCGATCGCCAGGCAGGGGTTTTTCCTGCAGATGCCGCCCACGGAGGCGGAACTGCAGCGTCGGGAAAGCGCGCTGTCCCGGGATCAGGCGGGTGAATGAGTGGTGGCACAAGCCGCTGGGTGAATTGACACGGGAGCAGTGGGAAGCGCTCTGCGACGGTTGTGGCCGCTGCTGCCTGCACAAGCTGCAGGACGAGGACAGCAACGAGGTATATTACACGCGAGTGAGTTGCCGTTACCTGGATATCTCCAGTTGCCGCTGTACCGAGTACTCCCGGCGCAGCGCGCTGGTGCCGGACTGTGTCACACTCACACCCGGCGACGAGGAGCCGCTGGGCTGGTTGCCATCCACCTGCGCGTACCGCTTGCGCGCCAGGGGTGAACCACTGCGCGACTGGCACCCCCTGCTGTCCGGGGACTCGGACTCTGTGCACCGTGCGGGCATTTCAGTGCGCGGCCGGGCGGTACCGGAGGACCACATACACCCGGATAGTCATGAAGAACACATCATCCACTGGGTTGACGAGGAGGAAAGATGATTCAGGACCAGAGTTATTTTATTGCCCTGGCTGTCTACCTCGGCTCCGCGCTGGTGGCACTCGGCGCGCTGTTCTGGTGGCTGCGGCGCAGTTGGCGGCCGGTCTGGCGCTGGCTGATGTTACTGACCGGACTGGCCCTGTTGCTGACCCCGGCCTATCCTTATGAGGGAGTTGACACCCTGGCGCCTGCGCTGGTGGTCGCAGGCTTTCAGATTCTGACTGCTGGTCCGGAGGCCGCCCAGCATGCCTTGCGACCACTCGCCGCAGCTGTTGCGGCTGCCCTGGTACTGACCCTGCTGCTGCGTATTCTGTTCCTGCGCAGACAGTGAGCTACCACCCTACAATGCAAGGAGGATTCACCATGCCCAAGCTGAGCACGAGAATTCCCGTCCTGCTGGCAGCAGGACTGTTGCTGCTGGCCAGCCTGCTTGCCGCTACCCGGCTCCAGGCCCAGGCGCCGCTGGGGCAGCAACCGGATCTGCGGTTGTTGATCGATATTTCCGGCAGCATGAAGCAGTCCGACCCCGACAACCTGCGCGGGCCAGCGCTGGAGCTCATCGTCCGCCTGCTGCCGGAGGGTGCGCGCGCAGGCGTCTGGATCTTTGGCGAGGAGGTGGAGCAGATCGTGCCTCATGGCACCGTTAATGCGGCCTGGCGGGAGCAGGCCCTGGAGGCGGTATCCCTGATCGACAATTCGGGGCAGCGCACCAATATCCCTGCAGCCCTGGCTGCAGCCACCTATGATCTGGGTAGCCTGAGCTCGGCTTACCGTACCAGTGTGGTGCTGCTGACTGACGGCAAGGTCGACCTGTCGCCATCGCCCATGGCCAACGCCGCGGCGGCCCGGGATGTGCTGGCCAGCACCGCGCCCGACCTCGGCGCTTTGGGCATTCCCGTGCACACGATCGCCCTTTCGGATGAGGCCGACTGGACCTTCTTGCGCGCGCTGGCAGACACCACCGCCGGTATCGCGGAAAAAGCGGAGACCGCGGGGGACCTGACCGGTATCTTTGTACAGTCCCTCGAAATGGTTGCGCCCTCGGCCAGGGTGCCGGTGGTGGGAAACATCTTTCTGATCGACGACAGTGTCGACCAGTTCACTGCGCTGGTGTTCTACGATCAACCCGCAACAAAAGTCACCTTGACCAGCCCGTCTGGCGTCAAGTACAGCCCGGGGCAGCCGCAGGAAGGCGTGGAGTGGTTCCGCAGCAGGCAGTTCGCCCTGGTAACGGTTAACGCGCCGGAGCGGGGCGCATGGACGCTGGCCGCCCCGGACGGCGCCCGCAGCCGGGTCTCGGTGATCTCCGACCTGCAACTGGAAGTTGATCCACTGCCGAACAGCCTGCCCGCGGGCAGGGTCACCGAGCTGGGTATTCGCCTGCGGGACAGCGGCGAGGTCATCACCAGCCAGGAATTGATGCAGCTGTTTGCCATCAGTGTACTGATCACCGGGCCGGACAATTTCCGCGAGACGATTGACGTGACCGGCAGCTATCCACTGCCGGTAACCGGTGAGTACCGGGTCACTATTCCGGCCTTCGAGCGCGGTGGCCGTTATCAACTCCTGGTAGAAATGAAGGGCGAGACGCTGCAAAGGGAGCTGCCCCTGTATGTGGAAGTGATAGCTCCGGCCGCCGCGCCGAGTATCAGCACCCGGCCGCCGGAGATACCCGAGGAGGACCTCAGGGGACCGGCCCTGAGCCTGGCAGGGATACTGCTCGTGGCAGTCCTGGCAGGGGCCCTTGTCTACTGGCGGCGCAGGCGCCGCAAGCTGGCGATCTGGCAGCGCCGTTTCGAGCAGGCCCAGGGTGCGCCCGCTGATGCGGCCGTACGCGGCATGCGCGCGGATGCCGACGGCGACAAATCGCCTTGATTAGCGCCGTCGCCATCGCTACCCTTGTCGGCTTTCCTTTCTGAGCTGTGATGGATTGACTATGAAATTTGAGGGAACCGAACGCTACGTTGCCACGGACGACCTGCGGATGGCGGTTAACGCGGCAGTAACCCTGCAGCGACCGCTGCTGATCAAGGGCGAACCCGGCACCGGCAAGACCATGCTTGCGGAGGAGGTTGCCCTCGGCCTGGGCAAGCGCCTGATCCAGTGGCACATAAAGTCCACGACCAAGGCCCAGCAGGGCCTGTATGAATACGATGCGGTGTCCCGCCTGCGCGACTCCCAGCTCGGCGACGCCAGGGTCCAGGACATCGCCAACTACATCAAGAAAGGCAAGCTCTGGGAGGCCTTCGAGTCCGATGAGCAGGTGGTGCTGCTGATCGACGAGGTGGACAAGGCCGACATCGAGTTCCCCAACGACCTGCTGGTGGAACTAGACCGGATGGAGTTCTTCGTCTACGAAACCGGCGAGACCATCAAGGCAAAGCAGCGCCCGATCATCATTATCACCAGCAACAACGAGAAAGAGCTGCCCGATGCCTTCCTGCGCCGCTGCTTTTTCCACTTCATCAACTTCCCCGACCGCGACACCATGCGCAAGATCATCGACGTGCACCACCCGGGTATTGCCCAGGCCCTGGTGCAGGAAGCGATGGAAGTGTTCTTCGACCTGCGCTCAATACCCGGACTGAAAAAGAAGCCTTCCACGTCGGAGTTGATCGACTGGCTGAAGCTGATCCTTGCCGATGACATCCCCGACGAGGTGCTCAAGAACCGCGATGCCAGCAAGGCCATACCTCCCCTGTACGGCGCGCTGCTGAAGAACGAGCAGGATGTACACCTGCTGGAACGACTCGCCTTCATGCACCGCCGGGAAACCCGCTAGCTCCATGCTGGTCAATTTCTTCCATGGCCTGCGCGATGCCGGTGTCCCCGTCACGACCCGCGAGTTGCTGGACTTGCTGGCGGGCCTTGAGCAGCATGTTGCCTTTGGCTCCATAGACGACTTTTACTATTTCAGCCGCACCTGCCTGGTCAAGGACGAGAAGTATTTCGATCGCTTCGACCGTGCATTTGGCCTGCACTTCAAGGACCTGGAAGCCCTGGATGACGTCATTGAGGCGATCATTCCCGATGACTGGCTGCGCGCCGAGTTCATGAAGCAGTTGTCGGAGGAAGACAGGGCAAAGATCGAGTCCCTCGGCGGGCTGGAAAAGCTGATCGAGGAATTCAAGAAACGCCTGGAGGAGCAGAAAAAGCGCCACCAGGGTGGCAACAAATGGATCGGCACGGGTGGCACCTCGCCCTTTGGGCAGCAGGGCTACCATCCGGAGGGTATCCGGGTCGGGCCCAATGGCGGCAACCGCAAGGCGGTAAAAGTCTGGGACAAACGCGAATTCAGGAACCTCGACGACAGTGTGGAACTGGGCACCCGCAACATCAAGGTCGCCCTGCGGCGGCTGCGCAAGTTTGCCCGCACCGGTGCCGCCGATGAACTGGACCTCGACGACACCATTCGTTCCACTGCCCGCAACGCCGGCCTGCTGGATATCAAGATGGTCCCGGAGCGGCACAACGCGGTGAAGGTGCTGCTGTTCTTCGACGTCGGCGGTTCCATGGACCCGCACGTGCGCGTCTGCGAGGAGTTGTTCTCGGCGGCGCGCACCGAGTTCAAGCATATGGAGTACTTTTACTTCCATAACTTCATCTATGAAAGCGTGTGGCGCAACAATGTGCGTCGGCACAATGAGCGTTTGCCGCTGCTGGACGTGATGCACAAGTACAGTCACGACTATAAGGTGATCTTCATCGGCGATGCCGCCATGTCGCCCTACGAGATCGCCCAGCCCGGGGGCTCGGTAGAGCACTGGAACGAGGAGGCAGGAGAGGTCTGGATGCGGCGCCTGCGCCAGACCTACGAGAAGCTTGTCTGGATCAACCCGGTTCCCAAGGACGAGTGGGAGTACACCCAGTCCACTGCAATGACCCACAAGCTGGTGGACGGCCACATGTATCCCCTGACCCTGCGCGGACTGGAGGAGGCGATGAGCTACCTGTCGAAGTAGCCGCTCTGGAAATCACCGGCGAAGGCGATCAGGCTGGCGGTCACCGCCACATTGAGGGACTCAACCCCGTTGCGCATGGGGATGGACAGGCTCACGTCCGCCAGGGCGTCTGTAGCGGCAGAGACTCCATCGGTCTCGTTCCCCAGCACGTACACGCAGTGTCCCGGCGGCCGGTAGCTGAACAGGTTGTCGCGGGCATCGGCGCGCAGGCTGCAGATACTGAACCCCGCGACCTTGCAGGCCCTGAGGGCCTTCGGTAGCTCCTCACAGGCCAGCAGAGGCGCGCGGTAGACCGTGCCGGCACTGGCCTTGATCACCAGGGGCCCCAGCGCCGCATTGCCCCGTTTGGCCAGCACAATGCCGTCGATGTGGCCGGCGGCGGCAGAGCGGATAATCATTCCCAGGTTCTGCGGGTTGGTGATGCCGTCCAGTGCCAGCAATCGCTGTGATGGTGACGCGGGCAAATTACCGAGGTAATCGTCCAGGCTGCGAAATGCCGGGCAGTGAATATCAGCGGCGACCCCCTGATCCTGGCGCCCGTTGCGGGATATCCGCGCCAACTCCGCCCTGGCGTGGTAACGGGGGCTGATGCCGCGGCGCTTCGCCTCTCGCAGAATTTCCCCCATGACCCCGCCGTCGCGGTTGCTGTCGGCGATATGCAGGGCGTGGATGGCAAGTGCCGGGTCCAGCAGCGCCTCCAGAACCGGTTTGCGCCCATAGACCGTAAGCATACGGTCGAAAAACGCCTTGCGCGCGGCGTAGTCGCTACCGGTATTCAAGCCTTCAGACGCTGTGTTCGTGGCCACTGGCGAGGCGGGTGACCCGGTCAGCGGACTGCTTCATGCGTCCGGCAATATCCTCAATCTGGGCGCCGGTAATCGGCCCGGCAATGGAGCCTGCAACGAAACACATGACCGGCACCTGGCGATAGACGAACACCGGCACGGCGATGGTGCTGACATCATAGCGGGCTTTGGGGTCGATCCGGTCCAGGTGGTAGTGTTCCAGGCAGACGTCCTGCTGGTACTTGTTGGTCGCTTCCTCCAGTTCCTCCAGGCTCCAGGCCTGGTGGATGCGGGTCAGCTCACGGGTCAGTTCCTCCTCGGCCCTCGTCTTCAGGGTAACCTCGAAGCCGCGGGCGCGGATGGCAATGACGGAAACCCTCAGCTTCTGGTCCAGGCGCTCGTTATAGCCACCGCGGGATTCATGGGCCCGGGTCAGCCAGGCTTCCAGCTGTTTGGCCGGCGAGAACGCGGTAAAGCAGGCGGCGATGGGCGCCGTGTTTGGCAAGCGCAGGCCGAGTTGGAAGGAATCCATCAGCGGCGTGGCGTTACCGTACAGAGCCAGCAGGACCTGGTGCAGCTTGGAGCGGGCGGTCACCGCGAATCCAAGGCTGAGGTCGCTGTTCAGGCTCTCCAGCTCCGGGCGTGCATACTCCAGCACGGGAAACTGTGCGAAGGCTGCGTTGCCTGCGGCTATAATGGACGGTCCCAGGCGATACGCCTTAGTCTTTGGGTGCTGGACGAGGAAGCCGTAATTTGACATGGTCGTGAGAATGGCGTGGCAGGTGGCCTTGTTAAGGTTCAGGCGCCTTGTCATCTCCGTCAGGCCGAAGGCCTGCTGCGGATTGGCCATGAGCAGGTCTAGGATTGCCAGCGCGCGAGCGGTTGGTTGGGAAAACAGTGCCACGTCAGGTACTCCAGGCTTTGCTATTATGCGGTTCAGAATACTGTACCGCCTGATCATAACCCCCGGTCGGTAAAGACCGCAATGCTATCGGACCCGCCGGTAATTACACGCGTCGGGCATTAAACAACAGGGAGCGCGTCGGTGCCAGAGCTTTGTCAGGACCAACCGATCTTGTACGGGACCAGTGCCTGCCATCTTTGCGAGCAGGCCGAGCTGCTGCTGCAGCAGGCGAGCCGCGAAGGTGTCGCCGGGCAATACATCAAGGTGGACATCAGCGACTCGGAGGATCTGTTTGCAATCTACGGCCTGCGTATCCCCGTGCTCAAGCGTCGCGATGGCGAGGAGCTGGGCTGGCCGTTCGGGCTTCGCGAACTTGCCGCCTTTCTCGCAGGGCCGGGGCGGTAGGCATCTGGTCGCACCGGGTCCAGTTCCGGTCAGGACTGAGACCCGGCAAGCGTTTTCAGGATTTCTTCTTGGAGCCGACCCGCACGGCGAGAACGTCGCAGGTTGCGCCGTGCAGAACTCCGTTGGCCGTTGAGCCCATCAGCAGCGCCAGGCCGTATCGGCCGTGACTGCCGACGACGATCAGGTCTGCGCCGATTTCCTCGGCTTTACTGTGTATTTCCACCTCTGGCCGGCCAAGGACGATATGCTGGCGCTCGGGCGCAATACCGTACTGCTCGCCAAAGCGGGCCAGTTGCTGCGCGGCTTGCTGGTGGATCTCGTCCTGGATTCCGGAAAAGTCCATGGGGATGTCACCGCCATAGGCAAAACTCAGGGGCTCAATGACATGGATCAGGTGCAGTTCGGCGCCACTGCCAGCGACCAGTCCCTTTGCGCTTTCCGCAACGGCTGCGGAATCTTCACTCAGGTCAACGGCGATAATCAGTTTCTTGTAGTTAGACATTCACAACCCTCACGGTGTGCCAGAGAATTCAGGTTCTGTTATAGCATACAATGCTGCCCGGGCAACTGGCTTCCCGGCAGTCGCCGTCCACTTTACCCCCATCGTTGACCTGAGTCAGGGCCTCCCAGTGAATTATCTGCTGATTGCATTCATTATCCTCGTGGCGCTGGCACCGCTGACCCATTTCCTGCCGAGCAAGCGCCAGCGACGCCAGGCGGCCCTGCGTGAGGCGGCCGCACTGGGTGGCCTGTTCGTCGAGTTTCGCTCCCTGCCGGGTGCGGCCGCCGGCGGAGCGCCCCGGGCGCAACAGGACGTAATCTACTATGGCCGCCGGCTGGCGCCGTCGAAAGGTCGCGGCAGCCGGCGCGGAGCCTGGCTGCAGCGCGATGGGCAGTGGGTGCCGGTGGCCGGCGCGCGCGCGCCGGTGCCTGAGCAATTGCTGGCTTGTACCCCGGATAGTCTCGGCGCCAGCCTGGACGAAGGCAGTTGTGGTGTGTACTGGCAAGAGCAGGGAGATGCGTCTACCGTAGGGGATATTCGCAGTATTCTGCTGGCCTGGGCGGAACAGAGTCCTTGACCCGGGCGGGCTGGACCCTTATATATGCCACCTTTTCGGTCTGTTGGTGAACCGCACGCGTTACACCATCAGCGACGTTTTGCAGGAGATTATGGGTAAATCACTGGTCATCGTAGAGTCGCCCGCCAAGGCGAAAACCATCAACAAGTACCTCGGGCCGGATTTCATTGTGAAGTCCAGCGTCGGTCATATTCGCGACCTGCCCACCGCGGGCAGCGCTGAACCGGTCGACCCCAAGGAGCGCGCGGCCCAGGCGGCCATTACACGAAAAATGTCGCCGGAGGAAAAGGCCGAGCACCGAAAGAAGAAGTCTCGTGAGCAGCTGGTGCGGCGCATGGGCATAGATCCGGAGCACGGCTGGAAAGCCTCTTACCAGATCCTCCCGGGCAAGGAGAAGGTGGTCGCCGAACTGCGCAAGCTGGCGGCGAGCAGCGATGCCATCTACCTCGCCACCGACCTTGACCGCGAGGGGGAGGCCATTGCCTGGCACCTGCGCGAGGCCATTGGCGGCGACGATTCCCGCTACCAGCGCGTGGTGTTCAACGAAATCACCAAAAAGGCGATCGGTGAGGCTTTTGAGCACCCCGCACATCTCGATCAGAACCGGGTCAATGCCCAGCAGGCCAGGCGTTTCCTCGACAGGGTAGTGGGCTACATGGTCTCTCCGCTGCTCTGGGCGAAGGTCGCGCGGGGGCTTTCCGCGGGCCGGGTACAGTCCGTGGCGGTACGCCTGATCGTGGAGCGGGAGCGGGAAATCCGCGCCTTCGTGCCGGAGGAATACTGGGAAGTTCACGCCGACCTGCTGCCCCAGGGGGAGGACAGTGTCCGCTTCCAGGTGCGCAAACACCGCGGCGGCAATTTCCGGCCGGACAATGAGGCGGATACCCGGTCGGCGACCACGGAACTGGAGCAATTAGACTATGTGGTGAGCCAGCGGGAAGACAAGCCCACCCGCTCGAAGGCTCCGGCGCCATTCATTACTTCCACACTGCAACAGGCCGCCAGCACCCGGCTCGGGTTCTCGGTGAAAAAGACCATGATGATGGCCCAGCGCCTGTACGAAGCCGGCTACATCACCTACATGCGTACCGATTCCACCAATCTCAGCAATGAGGCAGTTGCTGCCTGTCGCGACTACATTGGTGCCAATTTCTCCGCTGCCTACCTCCCCGAGAAGCCCAATCGCTACAGCAGCAAGGAGGGAGCCCAGGAGGCCCACGAGGCTATCCGTCCGTCCGATGTGAATGTGCTGCAATCAAGTTTGCAGGGTATGGAGCGCGACGCTGAACGGCTTTACGAATTGATCTGGCGGCAGTTTGTAGCCTGTCAGATGACGCCAGCGGAATACACGGCCACCACCATCACCGTCGCCGCGGGTGATTACGAACTGGCCGCCAAGGGGCGGATTATCCGCTTCGACGGCTATACCCGGGTGCAGGGCGCAGGCGGTCGCAAGGGTGAGGATGAAGTCCTGCCCGATATTCAAAAGGGCGACAGCCTGACCCTGCAGGCCCTGGAACCTGCCCAGCATTTCACCAAGCCGGCGCCGCGCTACGGGGAGGCCAGCCTGGTGCGTGAACTGGAGAAGCGCGGCATAGGGCGCCCCTCAACCTACGCCTCGATCATCTCCACCATCCAGGAGCGGGGTTATGTGCGGCTGGAAAACAAGCGCTTCTATGCGGAAAAAATGGGCGATATCGTCACCCAGCGTCTGCAGAACAGCTTTCAGGAGTTGCTCGACTACGGCTTTACCGCGGGTATGGAAGAACACCTTGACGAAGTCGCCCAGGGTGCACTGGATTGGCGCGAGCTGCTTGACCGGTTCTATGCGGACTTCCGCCGGCAACTGGAGAAGGCAGAGGAGCAAGAACCAGCGGGCATGCAGCCCAACGAACCCACGCCCACGGACATTCCCTGCAGCAAGTGCGGGCGCCCGATGCAGATCCGTACGGCCAGTACCGGTGTGTTTCTTGGTTGCTCGGGCTATGCGCTGCCGCCAAAGGAACGCTGCAAGAACACCATCAACCTGACCCCCGGGGACGAAGCCATCCGCGAGGATGCGGACGATGAGGCGGAGTCCCGCTTGCTGCGAAGCAAGCACCGCTGCAAGCTCTGCAATACCGCCATGGACAGCTACCTGATTGACGAGCAGCGCAAGCTGCATGTGTGCGGCAACAATCCCGACTGTCCCGGCTACGAAGTGGAGCAGGGGAAGTTCAAAATCAAGGGCTACGATGGCCCGGTTCTGGAGTGCGACAAGTGCGGCGCGGAGATGCAGCTCAAGAATGGCCGCTTCGGCAAGTATTTCGGCTGTACCTCCGAGACCTGCAAGAACACCCGTAAACTGCTGCGCAACGGTGAGGCGGCGCCACCGAAAATGGATCCCGTGCCCATGCCGGAGCTGGCCTGCGAAAAAGTTGAGGATCACTATGTCCTGCGCGATGGCGCCGCCGGCCTGTTTCTCGCCGCCAGCCAGTTTCCGCGGAATCGCGAGACCCGGGCGCCTTTCGTCGATGAATTGCTGCCCCACAAGAGCGAGATCGATCCCAAGTACAGCTTCCTGTTCAGTGCGCCGACAACGGACCCGGACGGCAACCGCAGCCAGGTCCGCTACAGTCGCAAGGCGGCGGAGCAGTATGTGATGACCGAGCATGACGGCAAGCCTACCGGCTGGCGCGCGGTCTACCGCGGTGGCGCGTGGCAGGTTGAGGAGGGCAAGGCGGCGGGGTCCTCTGGCGGGGCTACCGGCAGGAAGGCGCCAGCACGGAAGAAGAAGGCGGCGCCCAGGCGCAAGAAGTCGTGAGCTCTCCGCGCGGGCAGGCCAATCACCATCTCTACCTGGCCAGGTTGCTGGTGGCGGCCTGGCGTCGCGACCTGGCGGCCGAAGACATACCCGCCAGCGTCCTTGCCCAGGCCTTTGGGCCGGCCGTTCGCGGGCACCTGCTGGACGCCTACGGCTGGTTTCTGCTGGATCTGCAGAAACCGGCGCAATTGCCCGAGGTCCCGCCGCACCGGGTGGCGGCACTGCCACCGGTGGCACCGGGAAAGGCACTGCCCGCGGAGATCGAGGAATTTGCCCGTCTTGAGCGTGAGGGCTGGCTGGCCGAACTGGTGCGTGAGCCCGGCTCAGCGACGCCCCGGCGCAGCGATACCAACCTGGCAGCGCAGGTGGTCGATGTGCTGGACCCGGACAGCCTGGAAACTCAGGCCCGCCACCTGGACAATGCTTTTGCCCGCATGGGAGATTTCCTGGACGAGTGCTGAGCCCGCGTGGCGGGGTGCGTGGCTGTCAGGCGTTTCAGGCGCCGCGGCGCAGTACGCCGACGCTCAAACCCTCAATGGCAAAGGCCTGCTCGCGTAAATCCACGCGGATCGGATCGTAGTCCGCATTTTCCGGCAGTAGCTCTACGACATGCTTGCTGCCGCCACGGCGGAAGCGCTTTACCGTCACTTCATCCTCAATGCGCGCCACCACGATGTCGCCATTGCGGGCCTCGGCCGTGCGGTGTACCGCCAGCAGGTCGCCATCCAGAATGCCGATATCCTGCATGCTGTCGCCATGAACCCGGAGGAAGTAGTCCGCCGCTGGCTTGAAGAAATCCGCAGGCAGGGCGCAGTAGTCCTCAATGTGCTCTGCTGCCAGTAGCGGGCTGCCAGCGGCGACCCGGCCGATAATGGGGATTCCTGGATTGTCTGGAAGGCGGATGCCGCGAGAAGCGCCGGCAATGATTTCTATTGCGCCCTTGCGGGCCAGCGCCTTGAGGTGTTCTTCCGCGGCATTCGCGGACTTGAAGCCCAACTCGTTGGCGATATCTGCCCGGGTCGGGGGATAGCCGGTCTGGTCGATGTGCTGGCGGATGATATCCAGCACCTGCTGCTGCCGTTGCGTAAGCTTTTCCATATCCAGCCCATCTGTGTATATATACAGTGACTGGGATTATATACAGTAATGCGCGGCAACCACAAGGGAGTGTCAGTAGTCCTCAACCCCGTACATGGTGTCCGGCTCAATCAGGCTGACGGGGTTGTTCCAGTCCTCCGGGTGGAAGGGCAGGTCAGGGTCCAGCCCGTCATCATCGTCGAGTTCGAAAGGCGAGCGCCAGTCTTCCGGCGCCGCTGCGCGTTCCAGCGGCATCATGCGCCACACATCCAGGTCGTACTCGGCGACTTCACCATCCAGGTACTGGGTTTCAATGGTCAGGCTGGCCTCGTCCCAGGCGACGACTTCAAACAGGATGTTCGCCTCCAGGTCCTTGTACCACCCGCCGACAACGGGGCTCAGCATTTTCATTTCCCGTCTCTCCTCGTCAGAGTGAGTTGCCAACATATCATGTCAGCCAACGCTGTCCATTATTTGAAACAAGTCTAAAAAAAGAGCCTGAAATAGCGGTTTATGCAGGGCATTGGTTTTCCTTTCGCATTTCAGGTGCTTGCGTGATTCTCGTGATAATGACCTGATGTTGATCGGTCGCTGATATACTTCAACTTGAAGCGCGCACGTTTTCTAAATAAGAAAATTGTCTAAACACACCTGAGCTGGAGTTTGTTACACCGTGGAAGTCGCGGAG
>JBFHFJ010000061.1:0-13943 GCA_041583655.1 Haliea sp.
CGGCCGACGGTGCGGGCCCCGCCGCAGGCGTGGCTCAGGGTCGCCGCGATATCCAGGACGCTGGCGTCAGCGGGCAGTGTGCCGCCCGGTGGCACCCGGCCGGAGTGGGTCTCGCGGAGGATCAACATAGCGTGCTGGTTGTGGGCGCCGCTCCACTGTGGAGGGTAGGTGACGGCAAGTTCTGGTATTCCGGGGCCGGTCACCGCGCGCACGGGCGCCCGCTCGTTCCACTCGACCAGCAGGTCGGGCATCGCGCCCAGTTCACCGCCTGGATAGCGCTCCCGGGTTTTCACAATGCAGGTCACCAGTGCTTCCCCGGTTTCGGCATTGCGCAGGCCGGCAATCTGGCTGGCCAGGTGATCCAGGCAGGTGGCGTAGTCTTCCGGGGCGATCTGGCCGTGCGCTTCCCGGCCTTGCAGGTTGATGCGAATCCCGCCCATATTGTCGTTGGAGCGAACCGGAAAACAGGGCCTGCGGCTGAAGTCGGCGCGCTGAAGGCGCTGGTCGGCCCAGGACCCGGCCCCGAGAAGCCGCCGTCGCCAGCCCGCCGGGAGCTGTCTCCAAATTTGCGTCAGGTAGTGGCGCAGCTTGCCGGGCCTCCGGGATTTCGCCGGGTCGAGCGCGTCCAGCAGCTCCCCCATCAGCGCCGGGTGCACATGGCTGGGCCCCATCCCGGGCCCCGCGAAAACCAGCAGCGTGCTATCCGCCGGGAGCCTGGCGACGATATCGCCCACCGCCCTGTCGAGGGCCTGGTAGACCGCGCCCAGCGGGTCGCCCAGATCCGCGGGGAGGTGCCCCGGGTAATCGGGGTCGTGGCAATGCCACAGCTGGTGCCCTGCGCAGTGCCCCGCGCCCAGACCCGCCACGAGCAGGTCCCAGTCGTGGCTGCGGATGCGATTCAGGATCAGGTCGCGACTACCGGCGACGGCCTCCTCCAGGCTTTTGACCAGCGCTTCCACATCATGCCGGGTGCTGTTGGTGAAGCGCTGCGCCAGGCAGGGGCATTGGTCGGGATATAGGCCAGCCTCGATCAGTTCGCCAAACAGGCCTGGGGGATGGACCGCCAGATCATCCTGGTAGCCAAAGTGGCTGCGCCAGTTGGTTATGTGGCACAACTCCAGTCCCTGGGCCGGTGGCGCCTTCGGTGGGTCGAGAATGACCACCCTGCGCCCCTGCTCTGCCAGCGCAGCCCAGACCGGGGGCACCAGGCTGTCTGTCTGGTGGGTCTCACTGGCACCGTAGCCACCGTCCTCCAGTTGCTGGTGGTAGAAGCGGCCGTGCGCCTGTGGCGGCATCCCGGTATAGAGCGACGGCCACAGGGCGTTGGCGCCGATACCGGGAAGCAGGTGAATGTCACCCTGCCACCCGCTGGCACACAGGCTCGCCAGGTTGGGCAGGTCGCCCCTCTCGATGCCCGCTCTCAACAGCTCCGGTTCTACCGCCTCCAGCAGCAGCAGGCAGGTCCTGGCAGGGCTCATACCGTACTCCGTGAGTCGTGCAAAATGGTTCGGGCCAGCCTGTGCCAGTCATCGGACTGTGCTCCCCGGCGTGCCGCCTGTTCCATCGGCAGGCGGGGCGTGCCGTCGAAAAACACCCGGATGGCTTGCGCCAGGGCCTCGGGGTCTTCCGCGGGCACCACATACCCGGTGACGCCTTCCTCCACCGCATCCGGCAGTGCGCCGGTGCGCGTCACCAGCACGGGGCGCCCGTGGCTGTGGGCGAGCCGTACGACCCCGGAGCCGGTCGCGGAACGGTAGGGCAGCACGACCAGGTCGGCGGCGGCAAAGTAGGTGGCAACCTCATCCTCCGCGATGTAGTGGTTCTCGACCCGAACACGGCCGGAGATACCCAGCTGCTCGGCAAGCTCGCCCCAGGCGGCAGCATCCCCCCAGATCTCACCCGCCACCACCAGCTGGCAGCGGGGTGAATCCCCGAGCAGGGCGAGAGCCTGCAGCAATGTATCCAGCCCCTTGTAGGGGCGAACGTAGCCGAAGAACAGCAAAGTAGGGGCATCTGCCAGGGACAGTTGGGCCCTGGCGCCGGCGCGATCGGGCAAGCTGTCCTTGGCAACCGGGTAGGCGGGATGTGGCTGGTAGTGCACGGGTACATCTCCCAGCATTGCGCGCAGTTTTTCCGCTTCACTTCTGGCGTGTACGATCCACGCGTCGCCGCGTGCCAGTACCCTGCGCGCCAGGTGCCAGGCGACCCTGTTCTCCTCGTGCCCGACCGCGTTGTGCACCAGGAATACCACGCGGGCCTGCGGGCACTGCCGGCGCAGCATGAACAGCAGGGCACAGGTCATGGGCGTCCAGAACACGTGCCACCAAGGAATAACGACATGCCCGGGCTGAACCCTGGCGATGGCGCGGGCCGCGCGCCACCAGGCCCGCGGTGAGAGCGGGGCCAGCAGGGGTTGGGCATCGGCCTCGAACAGTGTCCGGTCCCCGGGTGCGCGGTCGCTGCCTCCCGGGTACAGCCAGCGCGGGTATTGGCTGCGCAGGCTGACGAACAGCACCGGGGCGAGATCCCGCAGCGCCCGGTACAGGTAGGTGGTATGGCTCGCGATGCCTCCCTTGAAGGGCCAGCCCGGGCCGATCAGGACAACGGGTTCAGTGCCGGTCATGGGAGCTGTGCTGTTGCCGGTTGCCGAGCTCCAGGCGGCGCACCTTTTCCAGGGTCAGCTCCTGAATCTGGCGATTCTGCGAGACCAGATCGGACAGCACGCCGGCGACGAACAGCACAAAACCCATGGTCAGCAGGACGCCACCGAGCAGCAGCGACTGGATATGGCCTGATCCATCACCGCTGAAATAGCGCAGCAGGAAGCCCAGGACCGGCAGGAAACCGAGTGCGGAGAACAGGATGCCGCCGGTGAAGAACAGGCGCATGGGGCGATACATTGCGTACATGCGCAGCATGGTGACCAGCTGCCTACTCACAAAATGGGGCAGGTTGCGAAACAGCCGGGAGGGACGCCGGGCCGGGTTGGTAGAGACGGGTATGCTGACGACCCGCATCTGCTTGTGCGCAGCCTGGATGATCATTTCCACGGTATAGCTGAACTTGGAGAGAATGTTCATGCGCAGGGCGGCCTCTCGCGACAGGGCCCGAAAGCCGGAGACCGCGTCGGGCGTATCGATACCGGACAGCGTAACCACGGCGCGGCTGCCCAGCCACTGCAGGCCGCGTTTCAGGAGGGAGAACTCCGGATTGCGGGATGGTTGCCGGTCGCCGATCACGATATCCGCAGTGCCGGACTGCAGTGGAGCGATCAGGCGGGAGATATCCTTGCCGCAGTACTGGCCGTCGGCGTCCAGGTTGACGATGATGTCGGCACCCAGCTGCAGGGCGTGATCCAGGCCGGTGCGGAAGGTCCTGCCGAGACCCTGGTTGTGGGTGTGGCGAACGATATGCTGCACGCCAAGGTTGCGTGCGACAGCCGATGTATCGTCTGTGCTGCCGTCATCGATGACCAGGACGTCGATCGAGGTCACGCCGTCAATGCCGCGCGGCAGGTCCGCCAGGGTCTGCGGCAGCGTGAGCGCCTCGTTGAAGCAGGGAATCTGGATTACTAGCCTGGTCATGCATGCCTCCTCTGCGCGGGTAAGCGTCACCGTGCACTGTAACCTGTTATGCCGGACTTCGGGATGACTCTTGCCTCCAGTGGTGCAGCGCTGCCAGGGCCAACAGGCCGATCCCGAGAAGGGCGGCGCTGGCAGAGCCAAGCGTCGGCTGGGCGAAGTGACTCACAGTAACCGCGGCAGCCAGGGCCAGGGGGGCGCGGAGGAAGGTTCCCGGCGCCAGCATGATGCCGGCTGTTGCCAGTTGCCTGAGCATGGCCAGGACACTGACCGCATAGGCCAGCCCGAGCCCCGTGAACAGCCGGGGCAGGGACAGCGCCTCCCCTGCCACGAGTGCCGCGAGTGCCAGCGCCAGGGCGGCGGCGCCAAGCACCAGGGCGAAGAGAAACTGCCGGTACAGGCCGCGACCGATCAGCAACAGGCGCAGGGTCTGTACCAGGCCCAGCGGAATGAGCACCCAGCTGAACTGCGCCAGCAGTATGCCAGCCCCCTGGAAGGATTCGCCGAGCAGGCGATTTACCAGCGAGGGCAGAGCATGGGCGCCCAGCATATAACCGGCGCCACCGAGGTACATGGCGACACACCAGGCCTGGCTGGCGAAACCCCTCTGACGCAGGTCTATATCGTCCCCGGGCCGGGTCAGGAAGGGCAGTGTTGCATTGGTCACCATGCGCAGTGCCTGGCCGAGCATCAGCAACACCTGGATGACCAGCGCCGCCTCGCCCAGTGTGGGCCCGTGGTTCAGGTAATGGCGAACGGCAACCAGCAGGCCCGGCCCCATCCAGGCCAGCAGTGCCGAGGCCAGCGCCAGCAGCGCTCCTCCTGCCAGGAAATCCCTGGCGAATGCGGGTTGCCAGGAGAGGCCCAGGGAGCCCAGGTATTTGCGATAGGCCCACCACGTAGCCACCAGGCCCAGCCACCAGCACAGCGTTTGCGCCAGGGCGATGACCAGCAGGCTGTAGCCAGCCCAGGCAAGGCCCAGAGCCAGCACGACCTCCAGAAGCGTTACCGGCATGCTGGTATAGAGTGTGAGTTCACTGCGCTCCCGGCTGATGAACAGGGCCTGGAGCCACGCGGTGATGCCGCGCAGGACCACGCCCTGCGCGTAGATCATTATCAGCCAGCGCAGTGCCGGGTCGGATTCCAGGATGACAGCGCAGAGCAGCACCAGCAGCGTGCCGCATGTGCCGAGCAGCACGCGCAGCGTCAGGCCAGTGTTGGCGAGAGCCAGACGCTGGTCCCTGTCCACGGCCTGCCAGCGGGTGAGCAGCCACTCGTGCATGCCCCACCCGGTCACCGAGAGCGCGATCAGGTACCAGATCTGCGCATAGTTGTACTGGCCGTAGGCCTCGACACCGACCAGTCGCGCGAAGACAACCACGTATAGCGCCCGCAGCAGCAGGTACCAGATCTGTGTCAGGCCCTGGAAGGACGTGTTGTGGAGGGCTCGCCGCGCGTGTTGGGACAGGGGAGGGAATCTGGGCACTATTCCCGCTCGTGCTGAAACAGTTTCAGTTCAGTCAGCACCAGGCGCGCCATCAGGCGCACCAGCAGGGAGTGGTTCTCCCGCCGCATGGTGGAGAGACCATCGTTGATCGCGTGGTACAGCTGTTCCCGCTCGGCAGCTTCCAGGCCAGGTGGCAGGGTGATGGTAATGCTCTGCTGCTCGGAGTCGCTCAGTTCGGCATACAGGCCCGTGAGCTGGGTTGCCGCGAAGTCGATCAGTGCCTGGTCGGCGCCGCGGGAAGCCAGCAGCTTGCGCAGTTCACGATCCAGCCACGCCATCCCCTGGGCGCGCTGGGAGGGAAAATTGAGTACGTTTCCCATGGATGGGTGTCCGCTGCTCGCCAGTCGCCAATCCTAGCGGTGGCGAGCGTGTATGGGAAGGCCCCTGAGGGGCTGCGGGTGTTCAGGCGGCGTCGAAGTACTCCGCCAGCGACCACATGGTGTCTTCGAAGTCAGGGCCGTGCACCACGCCGAGGTGCTGGCGCACTTCCGCTATGGTCCAGTCGAACATGTCCTCGTAGCGGGGCATGAACAGCGGCACCTTCAGGTTGTTGCCAATGCGCTGTCCTTCGCCGAGGGCCCTGTAAAGCGGCGGCAGCAAGTGCGGATAATGGCAGCCGAAGCGGGCAATCCCGCTGCCGAGCAGCAGGTTCGATACGACAGACACGTGTTCGGCAAGCTCCGCCCCCAGCACGTTCAGCATGTTGGTGGCGCGGGCGGCTATCAGGGCAAACTCTCCGAGGGGGTCGTAGCGATAGCCAATGACGAGGTGTTCGATATCGTGGGTCTGGCTGTGGCGGCGGTGGAAATAATCGTAGTCGGTGGCGGTGCTGGCGAAAGGCAGGAAATCCGCCTGCAGTCCCTGCTCCCCGAGCATTTTCTGGTATTCACGGCCCAGTGTTCCCTCGGGCAGCGCGGCCAGCGCCTCGAGGTCGTGGGGCACCAGGAAGCGTGCCTCGAACCACGCGTCCAGCGCCGGGTCTCGACGGCGCGCCTCGGCGAACAGGCGATTGATTTCATCGACATCATCCAGTTCACGGAAGATATCGATGATTTCCAGCGGGCCGCCGTAGTGGTCCATGTCGGGACCATTGCGGCGCAGGCTCTCCACGGCCATCCAGTGGCGCAGCCGCGGGTGGTTGAGGTACTTCGAGGTACTGCTGAGCATGGTGGTCGTGCCCAGCCTGCGGGGGTCGAGCAGGCGCTGGTTGGCTGAATAGTCGGGTACGCTTTTCTCGGACATGGGAAAACCTTCGCTGCCTGGGTTGTCCATGCAATTAGAGGGCAGCTACGGTGGCGGGGGAATAGAGAAATGGCCGAACAGGGTGTATTGGCTGTTGCCGCGGCCGAATAAGCGTCTGCGGTTTACAAGGTTTTACCGGCGCCGGCCAGCCCGCGTCATCCCGGAGCCAGGCAGTGCACCTGCCAGCTCAGTTCAGCGCGCGCATCAGGTTGGACAGCCGCGGGTCCGGCTGTTTGGCCCGTTTCAGCAGGAGCACGATATTGCCGATGCTCTGTACCAGGGTGGCTCCTGTCTCAGCACAGAGCGCCTCGGTGACGCCGGCGCGTGCATCGCGGTCGCCGACCGCGATCTTCACCTTGATCAGCTCGTGGTCGTCCAGGGCGCGGCGAACTTCCTGCAAAACATTGTCGCTGAGGCCGTTGCCCGCGACCGTGACCACCGGCTTCAGCTTGTGGCCGATGGCGCGCAGTTGCCGGTGATCCAGACTGGCTTTCTTGCTCATGGGGTTTCCGCGCTACAATGGCGAGTTTCGGGGGCGCACAGTCTACACAAGCAGTGGCCTGACGCCTAGTTCCGGTATCCACCACCATCGTCGGCAGTAGCCGGTAGCGCAAGGGCATTCATGGCCAGGAAGACATCCTCCAGCAAGGCGTGGCTCAAGGAGCACCGCAATGACCCCTACGTACAGCGTGCGCAGCGCGAGGGTTATCGCTCCCGGGCTTGCTACAAGTTGTTGGAATTACAGGAAAAAGACCGTTTGCTGAAGCCTGGCATGACGGTGCTGGACCTGGGCAGCGCCCCGGGGGGGTGGTCCCAGGTGGCGGCGCAGCTGGTCGGTCATCACGGCCGCGTGGTGGCCTCGGATATCCTGCCCATGGACAGCATTGCCGGGGTGGAATTCGTCCTTGGCGATTTTACCGAGGACGCGGTATTCGAGCAGGTTCTCGCGGCGCTGGGCGGTGCCCCGGTGGATGTGGTCATCTCCGACATGGCGCCCAATATGAGTGGAGTGAACGCGGTCGACCAGCCGCGGTCTATGTATCTGGTGGAGCTGGCCCTGGATATGGCGCGCCAGGTACTCGTTCCGGGCGGGTCATTCGTGGCCAAGGTTTTCCATGGCGAGGGCTTCGACGAGATTTTTCGCGATACCCGGGAGCTGTTTGGCAAGGTGCTGACCCGCAAACCCAAGGCCTCGCGACCACGCTCCCGCGAAGTGTACCTCGTGGCGCGGGATTTCCGCGGCGGCACCACTGAGGGTTGAAACGTGGAGTGAAGGACCCATGTAGTGTACATTGGAATTCTTTGTCTGCCGCTGCAGTGAGCCTCTTTCTGGGGCCATCCGTATAACCGGCTATAATCCAGGAGAAACAGGCTGTCACATCCACCCCGGGCGGGTGGTTCATTGGTGAGGAAAACAGCGTTGAATGATATGGCGAAAAATTTACTGTTATGGCTGGTGATTGCTGCAGTTCTGCTGTCAGTGTTCAACAACTTCAATATGCAGAGCCCGACCCAGCAGGTCGGCTACTCCGAATTCATCCAGGAGATCCAGCGCGACCAGATCAAGAAGGTTGTGGTGGACGGCCTGACCATCAACGGTGAGCGCTTCGACGGCAGCCGCTTCGAGACCATCCGCCCGATGGTCGAGGACCCCAAGCTGATCGACGACCTGCTCCAGCACAATGTTGAGGTGATCGGCCGCAAGCCCGAGCAGCAGAGTGTCTGGACCCAGCTGCTCGTCGCCAGTTTCCCCATCCTGATCATTATCGCCGTGTTCATGTTCTTCATGCGCCAGATGCAGGGCGGCGCGGGCGGCCGTGGCGGCCCCATGAGCTTCGGCAAGAGCAAGGCGCGGCTGCTCGGCGAAGACCAGATCACCACGACGTTCGCCGATGTGGCGGGTGTCGACGAGGCCAAGGAAGACGTACAGGAACTGGTGGAGTTTCTTCGCGACCCCGGTCGCTTCCAGAAGCTGGGCGGGCGCATCCCGCGCGGCGTACTCATGGTCGGGCAGCCCGGCACGGGCAAGACCCTGCTGGCCAAGGCCATTGCCGGCGAGGCGAAAGTGCCTTTCTTCTCGATTTCCGGTTCCGACTTTGTCGAGATGTTCGTCGGTGTGGGCGCCTCCCGGGTGCGGGACATGTTCGATCAGGCCAAGAAGCAGGCCCCCTGCATTATCTTCATTGATGAAATCGATGCCGTTGGCCGCCACCGCGGTGCGGGGCTTGGCGGGGGGCACGACGAGCGCGAGCAGACCCTGAACCAGCTGCTGGTGGAAATGGACGGCTTCGAGGTGAATGACGGGGTCATCGTGATCGCCGCGACCAACCGCCCCGATGTGCTGGATCCGGCGCTGCTGCGCCCCGGTCGCTTCGACCGCCAGGTGGTGGTGGGCCTGCCCGACATCCGTGGCCGCGAGCAGATCCTCAAGGTACACATGCGCAAGGTGCCGCTGGCGGAGGACGTCGTACCCTCGAGGATTGCCCGCGGCACACCCGGCTTCTCCGGTGCCGACCTCGCCAACCTGGTGAACGAGGCCGCCCTGTTTGCGGCCAGGGCCGGCGTGCGCACGGTGGGCATGACCCAGTTCGAGCTGGCCAAGGACAAGATCATGATGGGCGCCGAGCGCAAATCCATGGTCATGTCCGAAAAGGAAAAGCGCAACACCGCGTATCACGAGGCCGGGCATGCCATTGTCGGGCGCCTCGTGCCGGAGCATGATCCGGTGTACAAGGTCAGTATTATTCCCCGCGGGCGCGCCCTGGGGGTTACGATGTTCCTGCCGGAAGAGGACCGCTACAGCCACAGCAAACGCCACATCATCAGCCAGATCTGCAGTCTGTTCGGTGGCCGCATCGCTGAGGAGATGACCTTGGGCAAGGACGGTGTGACCACCGGCGCGTCCAACGATATCCAGCGTGCGACCGAGATCGCGCGCAAGATGGTGACCAAGTGGGGCCTGTCGGAAAAACTCGGCCCCCTGATGTACGACGAAGCCGAAGAGGAAGTTTTCCTCGGCCGCTCCGCCGGCCATCAGAACAAGTCCATATCAGGCGAGACGGCCAAGGCCATTGACGAAGAGGTGCGCCGCATCATCGACGAGTGCTACGCCACCGCCCAGCGTATCCTCGAGGAAAACATCGACAAACTGCACGCGATGGCCGAGGCGCTGATGCTCTACGAGACCATTGATGCCGACCAGATCAGCGATATCATGGAGGGCCGCACGCCCCGTGAGCCCAGTGACTGGGGCGGCAGCGCCGGCGGCAGCAAGCCCGATACCCGTGCCAGCAAGGGGCAGGAAGGGGAAGCCGGCAGCCCCATCGGCGGCCCTGCCGGCGAACACTGACGCCTCACTCTCCATGAGCAGCTCCCAGCGCCCGGCCCTTGACTGTGCCGGGCGTTTTCTTGATCTCTCCCGCCCTCTGGTCATGGGCGTCGTCAACACAACGCCTGACTCCTTCTCCGATGGCGGTGCTCTCTACCGTGACGGCTCACTCGATCTCGAGCGGGCCTTTGCCCACGCCCGCGCACTTTGCGAGGAGGGAGCGGCGATTATCGACATCGGCGGCGAGTCCACCCGTCCCGGTGCCAATACGGTATCCCTGCAGGAGGAGCAGGACCGCGTCCTGCCACTGGTCGAGCGCGTGGCGGCGGAGCTGGACGTGGTTATCTCGGTGGATACCAGCAGTGCCGCGATCATGCGCGAGGCCGCCGCCCTCGGCGCCGGGCTGATCAATGACGTGCGGGGGCTCACCCGCGAGGGCGCGCTGGAGGCAGCTGCTGCCACCGGCCTGCCCGTGTGCCTGATGCATATGCAGGGCCAGCCCGACACCATGCAAGCGGCCCCACACTACGCGGATGTGGTCGCCGAGGTGCGCTCCTTCCTGGCACAGCGTATTGCCGCCTGCGCAGACGCGGGCATTGACCGTCGGCGGCTGCTGCTGGACCCCGGTTTCGGCTTCGGCAAAACGGTTGCACACAACTTCCAGTTGCTGGATCGCCTGCCGGAACTGGCCCTGGAGGGCCTGCCGCTGCTGGTGGGCCTGTCACGCAAGTCATTGATTGGCAAGGTCCTCGCGCGAGACGGGCGGGAGCGCCCGGCAGAGGAACGCCTGCCCGCCAGCCTGGCTCTGGCGGTGCTTGCAGTTGAGCGGGGTGCAGCTATAGTGCGTGCTCACGATGTGGCGGCGACGGTCGATGCGTTGGCCATGTTTGCGGCGATGAGAGAGTGGGGGCGACAGTGAGCAGACAGTACTTCGGCACGGATGGCATTCGGGGCAAGGTCGGTGAAGCTCCAATTACACCGGACTTCATGCTCAAGCTGGGCTGGGCCTGTGGCCGGGTGTTCGCCCGTGAGGCGCGCGGGAGCGGCCACAACACCGTGATCATCGGCAAGGACACCCGCGTTTCCGGGTACATGTTCGAGTCTGCGCTGGAGGCGGGCCTGGTCGCTGCCGGTGTGGATGTGAAATTGCTGGGGCCTATGCCGACCCCCGCGGTGGCCCTGATGACCCGCACCCAGAACGCCGTCGCGGGCATCGTAATCAGCGCCTCCCACAACCCCTACTATGACAACGGCATAAAGTTTTTTTCCAGCCACGGGTCCAAACTCGCCGATGACATCGAGCATGCCATCGAGCGCGAACTCGATTGCGACCTGGTGGTGGTACCCTCCCGGGATATCGGCAAAGTGGTGCGGGTGGCGGACGCAGCGGGCCGCTACATTGAATTCTGCAAGGCCACGGTGCCTGACAGCTTCAGCCTGCGCGGCATGAAGATTGCGGTCGACTGCGCCCACGGCGCAACCTATCACATCGCCCCAAATGTACTGGCCGAGCTCGGCGCGGATGTGGTGAGCATGGGCGTAAAGCCCGATGGCTACAACATCAACGAAGGCGTGGGTTCGACGGACACCGCCCAGCTCTCGGCCTTCGTGCGCGAGAGCGGTGCCGACCTCGGCATTGCCTTCGATGGCGATGGAGACCGGGTACTGTTCATTGACGTCGACGGGACCCTGGTGGACGGTGACGAGCTACTGTATATCATCGCCACCCACCGCGCGGTCAGCGGTAGCGCGGAATCCGGGGTGGTCGGTACCCTGATGTCCAATCTGGGCCTGGAGTTGGCCCTGCGCGACCTCGGTCTCGAGTTTGTCCGGGCCCGGGTCGGCGACCGCTATGTGAAGGAGCTGATGGAAGCTCGCGGCTGGCGCCTGGGCGGCGAGTCCTCGGGCCATATCATCTGCGCTGACCATACGACCACCGGCGATGGCATCGTGGCGGCCCTGCAGGTGCTGGTGGCGCTGCGGGAGTCCGGGCGCAGCCTGGCAGAGCTGCGCTCCGGCCTGCGCAAGTGCCCGCAGACAATGATCAACGTGCCGGTCAGCGGCCGTTTCGACCTGGCCGAACTGCCGGCGGTGGCGGCGGCGGTCAAGGCCACCGAAGACGCCCTGGCCAGCCGGGGCAGGGTGTTGTTGCGGCCCTCCGGCACCGAGCCCCTGGTGCGGGTGATGGTCGAGGGCGAGGACGCCGTGGAGGTAGAGCGCCTCTGCCAGGGACTGGCGACGGACGTCGCCGCCGCCCTCAGTTCTGCCTTGTAAGAGCCTGGCAACTTGGGTAACATTGCGGCCCGTTTTGCCGCCGGGGGCAGTTAATGCGTCGACCGCTAGTCATGGGCAACTGGAAGATGCACGGCTCCCGTGCGAGCGTCAGGCAGTTGCTGACCGGAATCGTCGCGGGGCTGGAGGCGAAGCACGCCGATGTGGTGGTTTGCCCGGCTTTTGTGCACCTGCAGCAGGCATTGGCCCTCTGCGAAGGTAGCGCTGTCAGCGTCGGGGCGCAGGACTGCAGCCACATGGCAGCCGGGGCATTTACCGGGGAAGTTTCCGCGGAGATGTTGCAGGATATCGGCTGTCGCTGGGTCATTCTCGGCCACTCTGAACGGCGCCAGTACCACGGTGAATCCGACGCCCTGGTGGCGGCCAAGCTGGCCGCGGCCCTGCAGGCGCGTTTGCTGCCGGTGGTGTGTGTCGGCGAGACCCAGGAAGAGCGTGAGGCAGGAGAGGCCGAGTACGTGGTGACGCGGCAGCTGCACGGCGCCCTCGAAGGCCAGGCGGCGCTGAAGCAGGTGGTCATAGCCTACGAGCCGGTCTGGGCCATCGGCACCGGCCTGACGGCAACGCCCGCAGAGGCGCAGAGCATGCATGTCTTCATTCGCGCGCAGCTGGCGGAGATAGCGGGTGCGGACCCCGCCGCCATGCGGGTACTTTACGGCGGCAGCGTGAAGGCCGCGAACGCGGCAGAATTGTTTGGGCAGCCGGATATCGACGGCGCCCTGGTAGGTGGGGCATCTCTGGATGCCGATGAATTCCGGGCTATTGTTGCCGCCGCGGGCGCGTCACGATAACCGGAACAACGATCAGGAAGCCCTCGCGGGCAAAGGTGTTATGGAACAGATTATTCTCATAGTGCATCTGCTGATAGCACTGGCCATTATCGGCCTTATCATGCTGCAGCAGGGCAAGGGCGCGGACGTCGGCGCCTCCTTCGGCGCCGGCGCCTCCCAGACCCTGTTCGGCAGTGCCGGCAGCACGAACGCGCTGACCAAGGCCACCGCCTGGCTGGTAGTGCTGTTCTTTGCCACCAGCTTTGGCCTTGCCATGCTGGCCACCCAGAAGACGAAGGTGGTCGACGATCTGGACCTGATCATCCCGGCCGCCGAGGAGCGCGCGGTCCCGGTACTGGATTCCGACCTGCCAACCGTGGATAATGCCGACCCGGCAGCGGCGCCCATGGGTGCTGACGTTCCGGAGTTGTAGTAAAGAGGCCGACAGCCTCATAGTTTTGCCGAAGTGGTGGAATTGGTAGACACGCTATCTTGAGGGGGTAGTGAGCTATGCTCGTGCGGGTTCAAGTCCCGCCTTCGGCACCATATCAACATCTTGTCACGTCCAATAAAGTCCAGAACCCGCTGATTTATAAGAATATTTCTGGATAAAGGCGTCCAAGGGGGTCCTCAGCGACCATTGCAATCTGCGCAAAACCTGAGTAACTTCCTGAGTAACGAAAGCCAAGTTACTCAGGATGCATGGCATGCCGGAACGCAAATCTTTGACTCACACCCGCCAGGCGGAAGCCGCCAAGCCAGAAGCCAAGCCTTACTCTCTCAACGCTGGTGATGGGCTGTTCCTTAAGGTCATGCCCAATGGCACCAAGAAGTGGGTGTGGCGCTACTTCTTCATGAAGAAAGCCAAGACGCTGTCCATGGGGCTGTTCCCGGCAGTAGGCCTGGCTGACGCCAAGACTGCCAGGGACGCTGCACGAAAAGTCCTCGCTGGCGGTGAGGATCCCAGCCAGCAGCGCAAGGACAAGAAGGCAGAAGCCACCCTCGCCCATGAGAACAGCTTCAAGGCCATTGCCACCGAGTGGCTGGCGCGTCAAACCGACAAGGCTGAGGCCACCCGGGCAAAGTCCGAATGGCTGCTCAGCTTCGCAATCGCCGACTTCGGTGATCGTCCCATCAGTAGCATTACTCCGGTCATGGTTTTGAATACCTGTCGCAAGTTCGAGAACCAGGACAAGCTGGAGACCGCCAAGCGTATCAAGGTGAAG
>JBFHFJ010000062.1:0-13925 GCA_041583655.1 Haliea sp.
ACCTCGGTGGTGCCGCCGGCAATGGTCATCGCCTTGGAGCCGGCCCAGAGGCGGGTTGGGTCCAGCTCTTCAGGCGTGAATCCCGGACCTTCCCAGCCGAGCCCGCGGCTGCCCATGATGGCCAGCAGCAGCTCGCTCTTCTCTTTCATGGCCTCCGTACCGAGATACTTCATGCACAGGCCAACCGTGCCCGGCTGGCCACTGGCGCGCTCCTCGAAGGCCCGCATGTGGCTCAGGGCGATAGCATGCATGCGCATTTCAAAGCTGACCAGGTCGCTGCGCAGCTGGGAATTGGCGATACGTCCTTCGGTGAATGCCAGGTACTCGCGGGCGGCCTGTAGCGGTGGCACTTCCTGTCGCGGGGATTCGCTGCCGAGCTCGGCCATCAGCTTGCGCTCGTGTACCAGCAGAGCTTTGGCCACGGACCAGCCACGGTTGAGGCCGCCGACCAGGTTGTCCCTGGGCACTTTCACGTTGTCGAAAAATGTCTGGCAGAATTCCGACTCGCCGCTGATCAGCGCTATCGGCGTGGTGCTGACGCCGGGGCTGTCCATGTCGATCAACAGGAAGCTGATGCCCTCCTGTTTTTTCGCCGCCGGGTCGGTGCGCACCAGGCAAAAGATCCAGTCGGACTTGTCCGCGGCGGTGGTCCAGATCTTGCTGCCGTTGACCAGGAAGTGGTCGCCCCGGTCTTCCGCGCGCGTCTGCAGGCTGGCCAGGTCGGAACCGGCGCCGGGTTCCGAATAGCCCTGGCACCAGCGCAGCTCGCCGTTGACAATGGCGCGCAGGTGTTGCTGTTTCTGTTCCTCGCTGCCGTACTCAAGCAGGGCCGGGCCGAGCATCCACAGGCCGAGGCTGTACAGAGGAGTGCGGGCGCGGATACGCTTCATCTCTTCCTTCAGCACCTGGCCCTGTTGCGCTGTCAGCCCGCCGCCGCCATAGGCGGCAGGCCATTCCGGCGCGGTCCAGCCGCGATCGCGCATGCGCTCGAACCAGAGCCGGCTGTCCTCGCTGGCAAATTGGCCGCGGCGGCCGCCCCAGTACTGCTCCTCGGGGGTGTTGGGCAGGCGCTGGGACGGCGGGCAGTTGGCCTCCAGCCACTGGCGGGTCTCCTCGCGAAATTGTTCCAGGTCGTCCACGTGCATGTCTCCTGTTGTGCAGCCGGTTGCCAAGGGTAATTGCCACGGGGCCAGAAGCAACGACCTTTGCAGTCGGAGAGGCTGCTGATGCCGGCCTGGTATAGCGCAGCAAACCCGCTGCCGCCGCACAATCTGTCGCTCCGGGTTCAGCGCGGTGTACTGCCTGCGTTGACCGGTGCAGCCGGGCTGGGCATGCTGCGCCCTCGTCAATAGCCAAGGGAACCGGGCAATGCAGCGATTCAAGGACAAGGTGGTACTGGTGACGGGCGCCGGCAGCGGTATCGGGCGGGCGGCGGCACTGCGCATCGCCGCCGAGGGTGGCAAGATTTTTTGCCTGGATGTGAGCCAGGCCGGTCTGGACGAGACCCTCGCCCTGATCTCGGCAGCCGCTGGTGACGCTGCCGCCCAGCTCTGCGATGTGTCTGACGAGGACCAGGTGCGGGCGGCGGTAGCGGCCTGCATTGCTCGTTTTGGCAGCCTCTACGCGCTGGTGAACATGGCTGGAATTCTGCGTTTTGATGACACTGATGCGCTGGCAACCAGTGCCTGGCAGCGGGTCATTGATGTCAACCTGACCGGGACGATGATCCTTTGCCGGGAGGTGCTGCCGCACCTGCTGCAGAGTCGCGGCAGCATCGTCAATGCCGCCTCCACGGCCGCCCTGGCGGGTCTTCCCCACGGCGCGGCCTACTCCGCCAGCAAAGGCGGTGTCCTGGCCATGACCCGGAGCATTGCTGTCGAGTACGCCAAGCGCGGGGTGCGGGCGAACTGCGTCTGCCCGGGGGACATCAATACCGGCATGACCGTGGATATCAAGTGGCCGCCCAACATGGATTTCGAGCTGATCGGGCGGATCTCCTCGCTCTCGGGCCCCAAGGGCCCCGAGGTCATGGCGGGGGTCATTGCCATGCTGGCCTCGGAGGACGGGGTCCACATCACCGGTGAAGATATCCGGGTGGACGGCGGCACCCTGTCCTGAGGCTACTGTGATTCGGTGAGGACGACGCTGACCTCCCTCTGCTCTTCAGCATTGCGCAGGGTAACCGTCACAGTGTCCCCGGGTTGCCGGGCCTCCAGCAGGCTGAGGTAGTCATCGTTGCTGCGCACAGGCTTGCCGTCGATAGCCACGATGACGTCGCCGAGCAGGATTTCACCCCGCGCGTTGCGATACGCCCCGCGAATTCCCGCCTGCTCCGCGGGCAGGCCCTGGAAGACCCTGACCACGGGCAGGCCCTTGATCCGGTAGCGGCGTATCCAGCTGTCGCTGGCGAGCTCAAGACCCATGATGGGGCGCAGCATGCGGCCGTAGCTGATCAGCTGCGGTACCACTTCCTTTACCGTGTTCACGGGAATCGCGAAGCCGATGCCGGCGCTGGCGCCGCTGGGACTGTAGATGGCGGTGTTTACGCCCACCAGCTGGCCAAGGGAGTTCAGCAGCGGTCCGCCGGAATTGCCCGGGTTGATCGCCGCATCGGTCTGGATCACGCCACGAATGGTGCGGTTGCCGGGGGCCCGGATTTCACGCCCCAGGGCGCTGACCACACCCGTTGTCAGGGTGGTGTCCAGGCCGAAAGGGTTGCCGATGGCCAGTACCTTGCGGCCTACGCTCAGCTCGGAGGAATCACCCACGGGCAATTTGATCAGGCTTGCGGGCGGATTTTCGATGCGCAGCACGGCCAGATCCTTTTCCGGCGCCACCCCGATCACTTCGGCGTCGAATTCAGTCTGGTCCTGCAGCGTGACGGTCAGGCGGTGGGCCCCGGCGATAACGTGGTAATTGGTGACAATGAGCCCGCTGGTGTCCCAGACGAAGCCCGTGCCCGAGCCCCGGGGGATTTCGTGCACATTGAGCGAGAACATGTCCCGGCGCAGGGCCTTGTTGGTCACGAAGACCACCGCCGGGCTGGCCTTGCGGAAGATCTCGGTGCTGTTGGCTTCGTCCTCGGTGGCAAAACTCAGGTAGTCCGCTGCTGCAGTCGCCACAGTCGGCAGCAGCAGTGCAAGCAGCAGTCCGCAGATTGTCCGGGTGATCGTGGTCATGTCGGATCAGTTCCCCTGCCGGGTGAAGGCGTCGATGAATGTCCGGATCCGCCTGGCGTTGGCGCCGATATCGCCAACCCCGACCCGGGAGACGGAGCGCAGGTCGATCACGCTGCCGTCTGCGGCGGAGCGAATGCGGATCACGATATCGTCCTTGAAGGCCATTATGGCTGTGGTCTCCACGGCTTCGATATAGCCGGTATCAGGGTCCTGCCAGGCGATCTCCCAGCCCAGTCCCTGTGCCACTTCCAGCGCGTGGCGGTAGGCATTGCTGGCAGTGCGCTCGCTGCGCAGGCTCTGCAGGTCGGGGTAGGCTTCGCGCTGCACGCCCAGGCTGTCGGGTTTGATCTCGAGGCTGTTGCTGTCCGGGCCGCGCAGGCTTGGAGCGTGGGTGAATCGCGGCGGGTCGCTGAGGTCGGTGCTGATGTCGTGGATGGGTGGGTAGTCCCCGCGGCTTGCCAGCACGGAAAGGAACAGCAGGGCGCCGGGCAGTACCAGCAGCGCAGCCAGTCCGATCCGGCGCGCCTGCCGCCGGTAGGTCGGCAGTGCCAGCAGCAGGATCAGCAGCAACAGGATAATGGTCGCGGCGAGGCAGCTGAGAGCGTACAGCAGCAAGCCCTGCTGCCAGAGACCGGAGCGTACAGTGAGCACCGCCAGCGGCAGTGCCAGCAGCAGGGCGAGGGCGATGTAGCTGAGCGCAGTGAGCAGTCGCGATGAACCGTGGGACTCTGGCATGAGCTTGCTCCGCAATGTAATCGGGCCGGCAAGAATACTATTACTGGCCGCCGGGTGCGAGGTCCGCGGCCGGTTCAACAGAGCAGCCATGGGCTCCGCTTTTGCCGCAGCTCGATTGAGCTTTGCCGGGGCATTTGCTTAACTCCCGCGCTCATACACAGTAACAGGGCCCAGCGGGGCAGGGAGCGACAGAGATGGGGCGAGTGGCGGGCAAGGTGGCAATCGTCACAGGCGGGGCCAGTGGCATGGGCAGGGCGGATGCGATCCTGCTGGCGCAGGAAGGCGCCTCGGTGGTGGTCGCTGACCTCAACGAGACCGATGGCAAGGCGGTGGCAGAGAGCATCGGTGGGCAGGCCCGGTTCATGCGCCTGGACGTTACCGACGAGGAAAACTGGCGCAGCGTCATCGCCGCTACCCTGGATGAGTTCGGCCGCCTCGACATCCTGGTCAACAACGCCGGGCTGTTGACCGCGGCATCGGTTGTGGACACGGATCTCGCTACCTTCCGCAAGGTGCAGGCAGTCAATTCGGAGGGAGTGTTCCTCGGCTGCAAACACGCCATCCCGGCAATGGAACAGAGTGGAGGAGGATCCATCATCAACATGTCCTCGGTGGCGGCGATCCAGGGGGTGTCTTTCGCTGCAGCCTACAGCGCCAGCAAGGGCGCCGTGCGCGCGCTCACCAAGTCGGTGGCGATGTACTGCAAGGAGAAGGGCAACCGTATCCGCTGCAACTCGGTGCACCCGGACGGGGTGAGAACGCCAATGGTGGCTAAGCTGGCCACTGGCAAGGAGGCCGTCAGTGAGGAGGACGTGGCGTCCCTGCAGGGCAACAATATGTGCAACCCCGAGGATATCGCCCATATGGTGCTGTACCTGGCCGCCGATGAGTCCTGGTTTGTGAACGGGGCCGAAATGCTTATCGATAACGCTGCGACCATTACTCCGCCGATCGGGCTTTCCTGAGGACTGGCTATGGAAAAGGTGCTGTACAGCCTCTGGCGCCAGGAGACGGTGTCCGGGGACGATTTCGGGGTGGGCTTGCGGCAGCAGCTGGTGCCGGAACTGCAGGCCCTGCCGTCGCTGCGCGGGCTGCGGCTGGCGCTGGTGGACGGTGCTGTGGCTGCCGCCGCGGACAAGCGCATGCAGACGACTGGCCCGCTTCCCGACGCCCTGTTGTCCCTGTGGCTGGACGATGCCTGGAAGCGGCCCGACCCCGCCGCCCTGCTGCCCGCCCTGGTGTCGCGCAGCTGTGCCTGGCTGGTGACGGAGGCTGAGCCGAGCGTGAATGCCACCCAGCCGCCCGGTGCGGATAGCCGGGTCCCCGGATTCTGTCAGGTCGCCCTGCTGCAGCGGCCGCCCCGGCTGGATGAGGATACCTGGCTATCGATCTGGAAAGGCAGTCACGGCCGGGTGGCGATCGACACCCAGTCCACGTTTGGATACCGCCAGAACCTGGTGGTGTGCGCGCTGGACCCGGACGCACCGCTGCTGCACGCCGTCGTCGAGGAGAACTTCCCCGACGCGGCGATGACCTCGCGGCATGCCTTCTACGCCGCCGCAGACGATGCCACCCTGGCCGCGAACGAGGCCGCCATGATGGAAAGCTGCGCCCGCTTTATCGACTTCGACAGGATTGATGTCGTGCCGATGAGCGAGTATCTCTTCAGCCCTGCTGCAGGGCCCTGATCCGGTCCTCCAGCGGGGGGTGCGAGCGGAACAGGCCGGACAGGCCTTCCTTCAATTGCTCGCTGATGCCGAAGGCCGTCAGTTCGCCCGGCAGGTCCTGGGGCAGGCCCTGCTCTGCCCGCAGCCGCTGTAGCGCGCCAATCATGGCCGCGTTCCCTGCCAGGCTGGCACCCGCGGCGTCAGCCCGGTACTCCCGCCAGCGCGAGAACCAGAACACGATAATGCTTGCCAGGATGCTGAGCACGATCTGGGCGATGAACGAGACCACATAGTAGCCAATGCCATAGCCGCGCTCGGTCTTGAACACCACCCGGTCCACGGTGTGGCCAATAATCCGCGCGAAGAACAGCACGAAAGTGTTCACCACGCCCTGGATGAGGGTGAGTGTCACCATGTCTCCGTTCGCCACGTGGCCGATTTCGTGGGCCATCACAGCGCGGGTTTCCTCGCGGCTGAACCGCTGCAGCAGGCCGCTGCTCACCGCAACCAGGGCGGCATTGCGATTCCAGCCGGTGGCGAAGGCGTTGGCGGCTTCGGATGGGAAAATGCCGACCTCGGGCATGCCGATGCCGGCCTCCCGGGCCAGCTCGCGCACGGTGTCCACCAGCCACTGCTCGTCGCGGGTGCGGGGAGTGTCAATGATGCGGGTGCCGGTGCCGCGCTTCGCCATCCATTTGGACAGGAACAGGGACACCAGCGAGCCACCGAAGCCAAACACCGCGCAGAAGACCAGCAGAGAGCCCAGGTTCAGGTCCACGCCATTGGCGGCGAGGATGCCCTCCAGCCCGAGGAGGTTGAAGACCAGGCTGACCAGTACCAGCACGGCAATGTTGGTGGCCAGGAAAAGCAGGATTCTCATGTCAGTGTTGCTCCTCGTGGTGGTGGTTGCTCAAGCCCCGGTTTGACCATCAACCAGGGCTTCGTGTTCCGCGGGCGCCTTGGTTTCCGGGTCTTCTGCCGTGGCGGCCTGTGGCAGGGGATGGGTACTCGGTTCCAGCAATGGCTCGCCGCGATCATTCAGCGCTGCGCTGACTACCTCGCCGCGCAGCTCCACGTCCTTGCTGCTCAGCTCAAACAGCAGATTGACGGCTTCGTCGTGATGCTTCAGGCGCTGTACGGCCCTGGAGTCCCGGCCATCGACCCAGGCCCTGGCCTTGCCCCAGTAGTGGCCCAGTTGGTTGCGGACGACAAATACTTCACTCATGGTAAACCGTGTTCCTCTGTGGCAATTGTTGCGGGGTGGCGGCCATTCTAGCCGAGCAGGAAATCCTTGGCCTGATTGATTTTGGCAGCCAGGTAATCATTGCCGCCCCGGTCCGGGTGCAGCTTTTGCATCAGTTTCCGGTGTGCCTGGACAATGTCTTCATCACTCGCGTCATCTCCCAGGCCGAGTACTGCCAGTGCCTCGCGGCGGGTCAGTCCGCCAGCCTCTGGCGGCGCCTGTTGCTGCCTGCCAAAGTCACTTTCCCCGGGGAAGCGCTGCTCCAGGTAACTGAGCAGCAGTTGTACGGAGTCATTGTCTTCCTGCTGGCAGTAGAGGAGAAGGTCTTCCAGCTGGCTGCGCTCCAGCTCATCCAGCAACCAGTCCTGCAGCGGCCCCCGCAGCACCTCGCCGCTGAGTTTGCCCGACTCGTGATCCAGGTGCATGCGCAGGATGGCCGATTCCACTGTGGAGTGCTGGCCAGCGCCGGCCGCTCCGGCCTTCCCGCGCAGCGAGGAGAGCATCGGAAACACCCGGATCGCCAGCGGCAGCAGTTGTCGTGCTGCAACCAGCAGCCCGGTCAGCGCGGCGCCGACCCAGTGCATGCGCCCGGTCAGGGTCAGGAACAGCACCGCGGCAACGGCGATGCCAATGCCGAGTTTCAGGTACTGGGCCTTGCGCAGGTGGGGGGGCAGGGCCCGGGCGCGAATAAACAGGATGTAGAGGGCGAGCGCGATGGCGAGCAGGAGCAGGAGTTTCGGCACGTCGGTCCTCAGGGCTTGAGTTGTTGGAGCAGCAGTTTAGCACCCTCCCCGGGGTTATTCTCCAACGCGGCCCTGCCGCCCGCGGCATAGCGTGCCACGGCGCCCAGCAACTCTGCCAGCCTGTGGGCGCTGCTGTGGTCAAATCGCGCCCATGCTCCGCCGCTGAGCCTGGCCATACTCTGGAAGGTGCTGCGCACCACGGGGTCGTCACCCTCCTGGAACAGGAACAGCGGCAATTTAAGCAGCCCGCACTGGCCGGCCTGGTTGCACAGTGTATCGGGCAGTTCTTCCACGGCGTCGCCGATAAATACCACCGCGCGGACCGGCGCTTCCCGGTGCTCCCGCTGGGCGTGACGCAGCAGGCGACCGATCTGGGTGTGCCCGCCCTCGCAGCGGACCGCCGCCATCTGCCTGGCCAGGGTCTCTGTGTCGCGCAGCCAGGGACCGGCGTGGAACTCCTGGAAGCCCCGGTAGTAGCAGAGTTGCACCGAAAGCGAGTTTGCGCGGCCGGCGCTGCTGAACATGTCGGACTGCAGCTGGCGGGCGATGGCCCAGGTGGGCTCGCGGCTGGCGGTGGCGTCAATGGCAAACAGAAGCCGCGGATGCTTCTCCGCGAATGTGGCAACAGCCTTGCTCTTGCTCAGGAAAGCCTGGATATCCTTGCTGCTGGCCTTGCGGGCAGGCGGTTTTACCATCGTAGTCCGGGGCTAGTGCCGGCGCTCCAGTTTTCCGAGGCGCTCCAGTTCCGCAAGATAGTGCCGGCGTTCGGCGAGTTCTGCCACGGCTTTGCGCAGGCTCGCCTCATCGAGGGCCTGGCTGCTTTCCTCGCCGGCGACGATACGCCACAGCTTCCGGCTGCACAGGGCGCCGGGATCAAATGTACTGTTCTCTGTATTCATAGTGAGTTCCTTCTACCTCGCTGGTCAGACCACAGTTGTGAGCGATGGTTCGCTACTGGCCTGCCCGGACCCATGCAGACTAGGGCATAAATGTGACAAGCCCGTGGCAATGCCTGCTATCCGTGCTTTTGCCGAGCTTACACCGGCTACACCGAGGAGGGGAAGGGCAGTACACTGGGCTTTTCCTGGCAGTGAGGTGACAGCAGTGAGCCTGTTCGATATTCGCAAGAAGCGCGCAATCCCCGATGCCGGTTCGGCCCTGCCCGGCCGGGCGGCGGCGATGCCGGTCCCCGCCGCGCATCATGTCAACGGCCACCCGTTGACCGGACCGTTCCCGGCACACCTGCAGCAGGCGGTCTTTGGCATGGGGTGCTTCTGGGGCGTGGAGCGCCTGTTCTGGCAGTTGCCGGGGGTGTACACCACAGCGGCCGGGTACGCCGGCGGCCACACGCCCAACCCGACCTACCAGGAAGTCTGCAGCGGCCAGACCGGCCACACCGAGGTGGTGCTGGTCGTATTCGACCCCTCCCTGATCAGCTATGCGGAACTGTTGCGGTGTTTCTGGGAAGGGCATGATCCCACGCAGGGTATGCGCCAGGGCAATGACCTGGGCACCCAGTATCGCTCGGCAATCTATACATTCGGAGAGGAGCAGCAGCGGGAGGCCGAGCTCAGCCGCGGGCAATTCCAGGCGGCGCTGGATCGCGGGGGATACGGCGCCATTACCACCGAGATCCTGCCCGCGTCGTCTTTCTATTATGCCGAGGAGTACCACCAGCAGTACCTGGCAAAGAATCCCGGGGGCTATTGCGGCCTGGGTGGCACGGGCGTGTCCTGCCCTGCCGGTCTGGCCACCGGTAGTGAAAGTTGAACCAGCCCGGTAAATGCGGGAGGGCGGGCCAGCCAGCTTTGATCGCGGTAATGTCCCGTCTTGCCGTGCTTCGGGAAACACTGCTTTAATCGAGACTAATCGTCGTTAGTGGCGAATGCGCTCCACCAATAACAATAAGCAGAGAGGTACGGTTGATGTTGAAGCATGCTGCAGGTCCTGCGTCTGTACTGTCCATCGCGGTTGCCGCCGCCCTTGCGAGTGCTGTGCCGCTGCCGGTGCTGGCCCAGGGCATGGTGCTGGAGGAAGTGCTGGTCACCGCCCGCAAACGGGCGGAGAGCCTGCAGGAAACGCCGTTGGCGGTGACTGCGCTGGACGCGGCGGGTTTGCGCGAAGCCGGGGTCCGCAACCTGGCGGACCTCAACAGCCTGGCTCCCAACATCGATGTGGTGGAGGCCAATGGCTCGGCACCGCTTGCGAGTGTGTACATCCGCGGAGTCGGCCAGCGCAACACCGGGGAGAACATCGATTCCGGCGTCGGCATCTATATCGATGACATCTACCTCGGCCGCCCCGACGGCGCCCTGCTTGACCTTAACGACATCCAGTCGGTGCAGGTGCTGCGCGGCCCCCAGGGCACGCTGTTTGGCAAGAACACCACCGGGGGCGCACTGGTCTTCACCACCAACAAGCCGGTGGAGGATTTCGAGGGCTCTGTCGGCCTCCGGGTCGGCAACTATGACCGCCTGGATACCGAGTTTGTCCTCAACCTGCCACTGACCGATACCCTGTGGACCCGCTTTTCCGGCGTTACCCGCAAGCGCGATGGCCATATCGAAAACCTGTTCGACGGCAGGGACTACATGGACGAGGACCGCCAGAGCCTGATCTGGCAGACCCGCTGGGCGGCCAGCGAAGATCTTACCCTGGACCTGAACCTGAACTGGGCCGACACCGACCAGCGCATGCGGCCCCAGAAGTGCATTAACGTGGAGGGAGCCAATGGCTGGCAGGCCGCCCTGTTCAATGCGATAGCCATCGGCCCGGCCACCGGGCGCACCCTGGCAGATTTCTGTGAGGACTCTGCCAGGGCCGGCGGCGGAGACCCGCGCACGATCATTTCCGACCTCGGGGGCGACTACAAGGCAGAAAACCGCGGCGCTTCGCTGGTCGCAGAGTGGGCGTTGAGTTCTGACCTGACCTTCAAGAGCATCAGCGGTTACCGCTATACCGAGGCCTCCCAGAACGACGAGCTGGACCACACCGGCATCCCCTTCCTGCACCGTACCAACACCGTGCACCCGCAGGGTGGCGCCGGAGAGAGCGACCAGTACAGCCAGGAATTCCAGCTGATCGGCAGTGCCTTTGATGACCGCCTGCAGTACGTTACCGGCCTCTACTGGTTCGAGGAGGAGAGCAAGGGGCGCCAGAGCATCAGTTTCCTCGGGCCCTTCAACCCGGCGATTGCCAACCTGTTTTTCCTGAATATCTCCCCGGATACCCAGACCGCCAATAACGATGCCGTGGCGGCCTACGCCCAGCTGGAGTGGGAGTTCAATGCCCAGTGGCGGACAACGCTCGGCCTGCGCTACACCGATGAGAGCCGCGAACTGAAGATCCAGGACCTGGCGCTGGACCCGGCCACCCTGGACCTCAATGGTGGCCCTGCAATTCCCGTGGGCGGCGGCCTGTTTGTCGTCCAGCGGCCCGGTTTCGAGTACAACCCCGGGTTCTCGCTGGTCGATGCGGGTGTCCGCCAGCGCAAGGTCTCCAACAACAACGTCACGCCGATGGCCAGCATCCAGTACCTGATCGGCGAGAACAGCTGGTTGGACCAGGGCAGCCTGTACCTCACCTATAGCGAGGGCTTCCTGTCCGGCGGCCTGTCCGAGTCCCCCACCGGGGAGCTGGAGCGCTTCGAACCCGAGGAAGTTGAGAATATCGAACTGGGCTTCAAGCTGGACTTGCTCCAGCGTCGCCTGCGCCTCAACGGAGCCCTTTTCTACACGGATTACACCAATCGGCAGCTCACCACGCTGGTCATCAATCCCGAGGTCAATTCCCCGTCCCCGGCCACGATCAACGCCGCGGAATCCACGATCAAGGGCTTTGAGCTGGAAAGCACCTGGCTGGCAACCGACAACCTGGTGATCGGCTTCAACGCCACCATCACCGACGGTGAAATCAAGGAGTTCATGGATGAGCAGATCACCATTGCCGATGTCACCGCGCCGCCGGCGCAGGGCTGTGTGCGCGCCAACCTGAGCCTGCTCCAGGTCGACTCCTGCCCCAATGACCGCTCCGCGGAGAACCTGCCGCGCCTGGCCGACCAGAGCTACCTGCTGTCGGCCCAGTACAACCTGGAAACCGCCTACGGCACCTTTGTACCCCGGATCCAGGCGAGCTGGAAGTTCGACATGGAATTCTGTTTTGACGCGCTCAGCTGCACCACCGGTATCTGGTTCGAGGACGAACAGTTCGAACTCAGTGCCCGCCTCAGCTGGCTGTCTACGGACGAGCGCTGGAGCGCAGCACTCTATGGCACCAACCTCACCGACGAGGACTACATCAACGGTGGCATAGCGCTGGTGGAGTCATCCGGCACCGGGGGTTTTGCAGTGGCGCCGCCGCGGATGTACGGCGCCGAGATCCAGTACCGCTTCTGAGAACAAACACTTTGGGGGAACTCCTCCCCGGTCTGTCCCCTGCTGAGTCTCCCCGTCACTGTGTCTCAGCAATATCCGGGCAATGCGTTATAACGCCCTCCCCAGCAGCGCCGCGACGGCGTTCTCGACGCGCAGGATGCGCGGTCCCAGCGACACCTGGCGGCAGCCTGCCGCCAGCAGTTTTTCGACTTCATAGGGAATGAAACCGCCCTCGGGGCCAACGATCAGCACCGTCTCCCTTGCCAGCCCGGTGGGCGCCAGCGGGGCCTCCCCGGGGTGGGCGAGAAGGCCGTCGCGACCGGCGAGCAGGCCGGGTAGCTGGTCCTCGACAAAGGGCTTGAAGCGGTGGTGCAGGTGGACCGGTGGCAACTGGGTATCGCGGGCCTGCTCCAGACCCTGCAGCAGGTATTCGCGTACACTGGCGGGGGCAAGTACCGGGGTTTGCCAGTAGCTTTTCTCGACCCGGTAGCTGTTCAGCAAGTGAATCTCGGCGGCGCCAAACTCTGCGGCCGCGCGCAGGACACGGCGCAGCATTTTGGGCCGCGGCAGGGCCAGCAGCAGGGTCACTGGCAGCTTGGCCGGGGGCGGGCTGTGCAGCGTGACCAGCAGCTCGGCACTGTGCCTGTCGATGGCGGTGACGGTGCCCTGGCCCAGGCTGCCGCCGATTGCACCCACCTGCACCCGGTCGCCGGTTTTTACCTGCAGCACCTGGCGCAGGTGGGTGGCGCGGCGATCGGTCAGGCGCAGCCGCCCGTCATCAGTGCATTCGCCCGGGGCGAACAGCAGCAGGTTCAACGGTCAGCCTGCCCAGAGGTCGTAGTCGTCGGCGCCGGTGACCTCGGCCTCGACAAAATCCCCCGGCTGCAGGTCGGTGATCCCGTCCAGATACACCTTGCCGTCGATCTCGGGGGCGTCCGCGGCAGAGCGGCCAATGGCGCCCTCGTCGTCCACCTCGTCAATCAGGATTTCAATCGTGCGCCCCACCCTGGCCTGCAGCTTTGCCGCGCTGATTTCCTGTTGCAGGGCCATGAACCGGTCCCAGCGCTCCTGCTTCACCGCCTCCGGGACCTGGTCCGGCAGGTCGTTGGCGGGTGCGCCGGCGACCGGTGAGTACTGAAAGCAGCCCACCCGGTCCAGCTGTGCTTCCCGGAGGAAGTCCAGCAGGATCTCGAAGTCCGCGTCGGTTTCTCCCGGGAAGCCGACGATGAAGGTGCTGCGCAGGGTGATATCCGGGCAGACCTGGCGCCAGTGACGGATGCGTTCCAGGGATTTCTCGGCCGCCGCGGGACGTTTCATGCGCTTGAGTACGCTGGGGCTCCCGTGCTGGAAGGGAATGTCCAGATACGGCAGGATTTTGCCCTCCGCCATCAGCGGCAGAATGTTGTCGACATGCGGGTAGGGATAGACATAGTGCAGTCGCACCCAGATACCGAACTCCGCCAGGCCCTCACACAGGGACTGCATGCTCGTCTTCATGGGTCGCCCGTTCCAGAAGCCGGTGCGGTATTTCAGGTCTACCCCGTAGGCACTGGTGTCCTGGGAGATGACCAGCAGCTCGCGCACCCCGGCCTTGACCAGGCGCTCCGCCTCCTCCATGACCTCGCCGACAGGGCGGCTCACCAGGTCACCGCGCATGTGCGGGATGATGCAGAAGCTGCAGCGATGGTTGCAGCCTTCGGAAATCTTCAGGTAGGCGTAGTGGCGCGGGGTCAGCTTTACCCCCTGGGGCGGCACCAGGTCGACATAGGGATCATGGATCTGGGTGTGCGGCACGTACTGGTGCACGGCACTGACCACTTCTTCGTAGGCGGCTGGACCGGTGACGCTGAGGACTTTCGGGTGCAGTTGCAGGATGGACTCGGCGTCAGCCCCCTTGCCCATGCAGCCGGTGACGATCACCCGGCCGTTCTCGCTGAGTGCTTCGCCGATAGCGTCCAGGGACTCCTGCTTGGCGCTGTCGATGA
>JBFHFJ010000063.1:0-13689 GCA_041583655.1 Haliea sp.
GAGTCTGCCTTTGGTCCGGCCTGTAAGGACCCCGGCGACCGTGACGGCCGCGGCGCCGGTGCCGCAGGCCAGGGTCTCTCCGGCGCCCCGTTCATACACACGCAGGCGTACCTCCCGGTCGGATATCACCTGCATGAAGCCGGCGTTGACCCGCTGTGGGAAATCCGGGTGGCGCTCCAGGAGGGGGCCCAGGGTGGCGACGGGCGCTGTATCCACATCCTCCACCCGCACTACCGCATGGGGGTTGCCCATGGACAGGGCGCCGATCTCAAAGCGCTCACCGTCCACGGCCAGGGCGTAGTGGTCAGCCTGTTCCGGGGCGGCAAAGGGGATGTCGGCAGGGTTAAACACCGGTGTGCCCATGTCCACTTCAACCCTGTGCTTGTCCCGCACCCGCAACTCCAGCACGCCGCCGGCGGTCTGCACGCGGATGACCCGCTTGCCTGTGAGCTGCTTGTCGCGCACGAAGCGGGCAAAGCAGCGGGCGCCATTCCCGCAGTTCTCCACCTCGCTGCCGTCGGCGTTGAAAATGCGGTAGCGAAAATCCACGTCCGGGTCGTCCGGGGCCTCCACCAGCAGAACCTGGTCACAGCCGATGCCGAAGTGACGGTCCGCGAGCATGCGGATGTCCTGTTCCCGCGGGCGGTAGCGCTGGCTGATCAGGTCTATGACCACAAAGTCATTGCCCGCGCCGTGCATCTTGGTGAACTTCAGGAGCATGTCAGAGCCACCCGCTCAGTCCGGAAGACGGCTTTCCAGCCGCAGCAGTTCGGCCACGGTTTCCCGCGCCCTGACCTCGTGTACGGCCGCGCCGTCCACCATCACCTCAGCGGCGCGAGGCCGGCTGTTGTAGTTCGAGCTCATGCTGAACCCGTAGGCACCGGCACCGAAGACCGCGAGCAGGGAACCCTGCTCCAGGCTCAGCTGCCGCTGCTTGCCGAGGAAATCCCCGGTCTCGCATACCGGGCCGACGATATCCCACAGTGCCGGAATGCCCTCGCTGGCCGGATGGCTGGCCTGGATGTCCAGCCAGGCCTGGTACAGGGCGGGGCGGATCATGTCATTCATCCCCGCGTCCACCAGGGCGAAGTTGTGCTCCGGTGTTTGCTTCAGGTATTCAACCCGTGTCAGCAGCAGGCCGGCGTTGGCGCAGATGGAGCGGCCTGGCTCGAAAACCAGCGGTAGCTGTCGCTCGCCCAGTTCGGCGCGAATGGCGGCGATATAGTCGCTGATCGCCGGCGGCTCCTCGTCGCGGTAACGCACCCCGAGCCCGCCACCCAGATCCAGATGGCGGATGGCAATGCCCTCCGCGGCGAGTTCGTCCACCAGCACCAGCAGGCGGCGCAGGGCGTCGATAAAGGGGCTGAGCTCCGTGAGCTGGGAGCCGATGTGGCAGTCGAGCCCCTGCACGTCGATGTGCGGCAGGGCGGCTGCGCGACGGTACAGGGGCAGGGCCTCGGCCACGCCCAAACCGAACTTGTTCTCCCGCAGCCCGGTAGAAATATAGGGATGGGTGCGGGCGTCGACATCCGGGTTCACGCGAATCGACACCGGGGCCAGCCGGCCCATCCCGCCGGCGACGCGGTTGAGCACATCCAGCTCCGCCGCGGATTCCACGTTGAAGCAGTGGATGCCCAGCGCAAGAGCCCGGGCCATTTCTGCCGGGGTCTTGGCAACGCCGGAAAACACGGTCCTGGCCGGGTCGCCGCCCGCGGCCACCACCCGTTCGAGTTCGCCCACCGAGACGATATCGAAGCCCGCCCCCAGGCGCGCCAGTACATCCAGCACCGCGATATTGGAGTTGGCCTTGACCGCGTAACAGATCAGGTGGGGCCAGTCTGCCAGCGCGTCCTGGTAGGCGCGGAAGGCCGTCTCCAGCGCGGCCCGGGAGTAGACGTAGCAGGGAGTGCCGAACTGCGCGGCGATGTCGTCGACGCAGGCCTGCTCGGCGTACAGAACGCCATCGCGATAGTTAAAACTGCTCATATCGGGGTTATCCGTTACTGGCCGGTGCCGCCGCTGGGGCAGCCTCAGTGTCGCCCGCTGGCGGCTGCGGCTCTGCCGCTGGCGGTGGTGCCTCCCGGGGCGGCAATTGCAGGGGCCCGGTCTGGCCGCAGCCCGACAGGGCCAGCAGCGCCAGGGCGAGAGCAGCGGTGGGCAGCAGGGTGCGCATGAAAGCTGAATCCGGCATGGGAAAACGCGCAGTATACCTGAATCCCGGGCAGAATCTGTCACCTGCCCGGTGTACTATCGCGGCAGGAGACTGCTGGGGAAGCACCAATGTACAAGAACAGGAGCCTGGCGCTCGCGCTTGCCGGCTGCCTGCTGGCCCTGCCGCAGGCCGCCTCTGCCGCGGAGCCGCTGTATGTGAAAAACACCGGCCCGGTGGCGGGCCTGCTGGGGCTGCCCGCACCGCGGTCGGCGCAACTTGCCGGGCATGGCAGCTGGCTGTTTGCCACGCACATGGGTATCGCCAGTCACTTTGTGCTGGACGGCAACAATCGCGAAGCGCTCGTCCTCGACGGCGAAACCTGGCGCCTGGCCTTCGATTTCCGCTACGGTTTCGCCGAAGGCTGGGAAATACAGCTGGAAGTGCCGGTGCTGAGCCATGACGGCGGCTCCCTGGACAGCCTGATTGACGGTTGGCACGACCTCTGGGGCATGCCTGATGGCGGCCGCGACGAGGTGCCCCGTGACCGGCTGAACTACCGCTACGCGTCAACGTCGGGCGGCTTCGACCTGCGGGATTCCTCCGGCGGCCTTGGCGATGTCACGCTGGCCGTGCACCGCACCCTGTATCGGGACGACAGCTGGCAGCTCGGCGCAGGTCTCGGCTACAAGTTCGCGACCGGCAGGGAGCGGGACTTCCTCGGCAGTGGCGCGGAAGACGGTTACCTGGTGCTGCGCGCCGGTCGGGCGGCGCCCGGGAGCCGTGTCAGTTGGCAGGGTCAGGCGGGTTACCTGCGCGCGGGTCGCGCGGATCTGCTGGGGGAAGCCCAGCAGCGGGACCTGTGGTTTGCCGGCGTGGGCGTGGACTGGGCCTGGCGAGATGCCCTGTCCCTGCTGCTGCAGTTGGACAGCCACAGCGCACCACTGGACAGCGACCTGACCGCTCTGGGTGGAACAGCGTTGCTGCTGACCGCCGGCGCGCGCTGGCGGTTCAGCCCGGACTGGTCCCTGGACCTGGGCGTTGTCGAGGACATCCGGGTGGAAACCGCGCCGGACGTCACCTTCCAGGCCAGCTTGCGCTACCGGCCGCGCTAGGGGCGGGCACCCAGCCGGGCCAGCGCTCGCTCCGCCGCGGCGGCCACCTGGCGCGGCGCGGTGCCCCCCAGGTGGTCGCGGGCCGCCACCGAGCCTTCCAGCGTCAGGACCTCGAAGATATCGGCGCCGATATCGCTGCTGAATTCCTGCAGGGTTGCCAGGCTCATGTCGGCGAGGTCGGTGCTGGTGGCGACACCGTGGGCCACGGCCTTGCCCACCACTTCGTGCGCATCGCGGAAGGGCAGGCCCTTGCGCACCAGGTAGTCGGCCAGGTCGGTGGCGGTGGAAAAGCCGCGCCGCGCCGCTTCCCGCATCGGCTCCGCCTTCGGGCGTATGGCGGGCACCATGTCGGCAAAGGCCCGCAGGCTGCCCAGCACCGTGTCGATGGTGTCGAACAGGGGCTCTTTGTCCTCCTGGTTGTCCTTGTTGTAGGCCAGCGGCTGGCTTTTCATCAGGGTCAGCAGGGACACCAGGTGGCCGTTGACCCGGCCCACCTTGCCGCGCACCAGCTCCGGCACGTCGGGATTCTTCTTCTGCGGCATGATGGAGGAGCCGGTGCAGAAGCGGTCCGGCAGCTCGATGAAATTGAACTGGGCGGAGGTCCACAGCACCAGCTCTTCGGAGATCCGCGACAGGTGGGTCATCAGCAGCGCGGCGAACGCGCAGAATTCAATGGCAAAATCGCGATCGGACACGGAGTCCAGGGAATTCTCGGTGGGCCGGTCAAACTCCAGTGCCCTTGCGGTCATTTCCCGGTCGATGGGGTAGGTGGTGCCGGCGAGTGCCGCGGCGCCCAGCGGCGACTGGTTGAGCCGTGCCCGGCAGTCCATCAGGCGGCCATAGTCCCGCTCCAGCATCTCGTTCCAGGCCAGCAGGTGATGGCCGAACACCACCGGTTGCGCGGTCTGCAGGTGCGTGAAGCCGGGCATGATGGTGGCGCAGTGGGACGCGGCCAGGGTAATCGTTCCGCGTTGCAGGCGGGTCAGCTCGGCGCCAATGAGGTCGATGGCGCTGCGCAGGTGCAGACGGATGTCGGTCGCGCACTGGTCGTTGCGCGAGCGCCCGGTGTGCAGCTTCTTGCCGGTGTTGCCGATCAGCTGGGTCAGCCGCGATTCGATGTTCATGTGTACGTCTTCCAGCTCCACCGACCACTGGAACTGGCCGCTGGCGATCTCCTCGCGGATCTGGCCCAGCCCCTGGTGAATCTGTTCGCGCTCCTCCTCGCTGAGCACTCCCACGGCACAGAGCATGTCGGCGTGGGCCAGGGAGCCGCGAATATCCTCGTCCGCCATGCGCTGGTCGAACTGCACGGAGGCGGTGAAACGCTGGACGAACTGGTCGGTGGCTTCGGTGAAGCGTCCGCCCCACAATTTGCTGGTATCCGTGTGCTTGCTCATGCTGTCCTGTCTGTTGTCTCTGGGGCCCGGTTGGAGGCGGTTGCGGTCGGGTTTGCGCTTGTTCCGGTCGCGCAAGGGTGCAAGTATACCACCGGGAAAGGCGGGGATCGTGCAGATGCAGGATGCAAGTGGACAGCAGGCAGCGGTCGCCGGCGTGCGAGCGTCCGGCGAGTTCTTCATTCCCGACCTCTGCGCGCCGCGCTCGGTGTTTTTCCTGGTCCTGCTCTCGGAGCTGGTGGTGTTGATCCATACCCTGGTCGTCAGCCGCTTGCCGGTCTTCGACTGGACGGTGTTTGCCGCAGGCTCGCTGCTGGTGCAGTGGCTGGTCTTGTTCAGCGCGGCCCTGCTGTGTGCCCTGCGTGGCTGGTTCGCGCGGCGCAGCCTGTTTGTCGCCGCAGCGGGCAGCATTCTGCTGGTTTTGCTGGTTACGGCGCTGTCCAGCCAGCTGGTCCTGAATTTCTATCCCCAGTGGCTGGGCGGAGGGGATCGCAGCTGGTGGTTGCTGCGCAACCTGCTGGTGGCGGCTCTGGTGGCGGGCATTGCCCTGCGCTACTTCTATCTGCAGCAGCAGCTGGCCCTGCGCGAGCGCTCCGAGCTGCAGGCGCGTCTGGATGCCATGCAGACGCGCATCCGCCCGCATTTTCTTTTCAATACCCTGAACAGCATAGCCAGCCTCATCGCTTCCCACCCGGAGCGCGCCGAGGAAGCGGTCGAGGACCTGGCGGAGTTGTTCCGTGCCAGCCTGCGGCAATCCGGGCTGGGTGCGACAGTGGCCGATGAACTGCGCCTGTGCGAACTTTACCTGGGCATCGAACAGCTGCGGCTCGGTGAGCGCCTGCGCCTGGAGTGGCATGTCGAGGAGGGCCTCGCGGGGCTGCCGATGCCCGGCCTGGTGCTGCAGCCTCTGGTGGAAAATGCGGTCTACCACGGCGTGTCACTGTTGCCCGGGGGCGGGACAGTCAGCGTGCACCTGGCGCGGCAGGGGCGTGAGCTCGTGGCCGCGGTGGAGAACCCCGTGCCGGCAAGGCCCGGGATCAGCCGGGGCGAAAACATGGCGCTGAACAATATCGAACAGCGCTTGCAGGCCCTGTACGGCGATGGAGCCAGCCTGCGGCGGATGCCGGTCCCCGGCCGTTTCCGGGTAGAGCTGCGCTATCCGCTGGAGGCGACGGCATGAAGATCCTGCTGGTCGACGATGAACCACTGGCCCGCCAGCGCCTGCAGCGCCTGCTGTTGAAACTGCGTCCGGACGCCGTGATCCTGGAGGCCGCATCCGGTGACGAGGCGCTGGCGGTACTGGCGCGGGAGGAGCCCTCCCTGCTGCTGCTGGACATTCGCATGCCGGGCATGGACGGCATGGCAGTTGCGGCAGAGCTGGATCGGTTGCCGCAGCCGCCCGCGGTAGTTTTTTGCACCGCCTATGACGAGTACGCCCTGGAGGCGCTGCAGCACCAGGCTGTCGCCTACCTGTTGAAACCGGTGCGGGAGGCTGACCTCGCCCGCGCCCTGTCCAGCGCGGGACGGGTGAACCGGGTGCAGCTCGCCGCCCTCACCGGCAGCGAGGCGCCGGGGCGTACCCAGGTCAGCAGCCAGGGCCACCGGGGCCTGGAGACGCTGCCACTGGCCGACGTGCGCTGCTTTGTCGCCGAGCAGAAGTATGTGACCGCCATCGCCCCGGGGCGTGAGCTGTTGCTGCAGGAGTCGCTCAAGGACCTGGAGCGGGAGCTCGCCGCCGATTTCCTCCGTGTGCACCGCAACGCGCTGGTGGCGCTTGCCTATATCCGGCGCCTGCGCCGGGAAGTCGATGGAACCTGGTGGGTGGAGCTGGACGGCGTGCCCACCCGGGCCCAGGTCAGCCGCAGGCACCTGGCGGAGGTCAAGTCGCGTCTGCAGCGGGGCTAGTGCGCGGTCGCCGCACCGGGGCAGGGCTGTTATGATTCCGGGTCGAAAATCAGGAACCCGTGCCGATGTCCCGAACCATCACCATCGCTACCCGCGAGAGCCCGCTGGCACTGTGGCAGGCGGAGTTCGTCCGCGACGCCCTGCAGCAGGCCCACCCCGGCCTGCGGGTAGAGCTGCTGGGGATGACATCCCGCGGCGACCAGCTCCTGGATGTCCCGCTGGCCAAGGTCGGTGGCAAGGGGCTGTTCGTCAAGGAGCTGGAAACGGCGCTGCTCGACGGCAGCGCGGATATCGCGGTGCACTCGATGAAGGATGTGCCCATGACGTTCCCGGATGGCCTGTGCCTCGGCGTGATCTGCGCGCGCGAGGATCCACGGGACGCGTTCGTCAGCAACGAGTTTGACAGTGTCGCAGCCCTGCCCGAGGGCAGCGTGGTGGGCACATCCAGCCTGCGCCGGGAGTGCCAGCTGCGTGCGGCGCGCCCGGATCTTGAGGTTCGTTTTCTTCGCGGCAACGTCAACACCCGCCTGCGCAAGCTGGACGCCGGTGAGTACGACGCGATTGTGCTGGCGACGGCGGGGCTGCTGCGCCTGGAGATGGCGGGCCGTATCCGCCAGAGGATGGCCGTGGCGGACTCCCTGCCCGCCGGCGGGCAGGGTGCGGTGGGCATCGAACTGCGCAGTGGTGACAGCGAGCTGCTGGAGCTTTTACAGGCCCTGCACCATGAGCCGACCGCGCAGCGTGTGTCCGCGGAGCGCGCACTCAACCGCCGCCTGGAAGGCGGCTGCCAGGTCCCGATTGCCTGCTATGCCGAGCTGGAGGCCGGAGGGGCTGAACTCTGGTTGCGCGGCCTGGTGGGCAAACCGGATGGCAGCCTGTTGCTGCGGGCGGAGGGGCGGGCGCCGGTGGCTGAGGCCGAGACGCTGGGCATTGCGGTTGCCGAGGATCTCCTGGCGCAGGGTGCCGGCGCCATTCTGGCGGAGGTATATGGCCGCTAGGGGGGTGCTTGTCACCCGCCCGGCAGGTCAGGGCGATGCCCTCTGTGAGGGCGTTGCCCGGCGCGGTTTTTACGCGCACCAGCTGCCGCTGCTGGCGCTGGAGCCTCTTCCTGAATTGCCCGCCGCCGAGCGTGCCAGGGTGCTGGCCCTCGACGAGTTCCGGCACATCATATTCATCAGCGCCAATGCTGTTCGTTTTGGCATGGAGGTCATCGAGAACTTCTGGCCGCAGCTGCCCGTGGGTCTCGACTGGTACGCAGTGGGTGATGGCACGGCGCGGGCCCTGGCGGCGTTCGGCGTGGAGGCGCAGACGCCTGGCGCCGAGATGACCAGTGAAGGCCTGCTGGCGCTGCCCGGTCTGCGCGATTGCAGTGGCCAGCGGGTGCTGCTGGTCAAGGGTGAGGGCGGCCGCGACGTACTGGCGCGGGAACTGGCGGCGCGCGGTGCGCGGGTGGAAACCCTTGCTTGTTACCGGCGCGTGGCGCCGTCGCTGGCCCCCGGGGAGTTCGCGGCGGCAGTCGCGCGCTGGAACATCGGGCTGATCATGCTCAGCAGCGGCGAGGGCCTGGCCAATATGTTGGCGTTGCTTAGCCCGGCAGAAACCTCTAAGTTACAGGATGTGTGGCTGTTGCTGCCCTCCGCACGGGTTGCGGAATCCGCGGCGGCCGCGGGCTTCAGACATTGCCTGGTTGCGGGTAATGCCTCTGACCAGGCCATGCTTCGCGCCCTCGAAGAATGGGTCGCCAGTAGCGGAGATGAGTGAGTGAGCGAAGACAAAGACCCGGCGGTGCCGGAACAGCAAGAAGAGAAGGGAGCCGTTTCCCAGGTAGCTGGCGAGCCTGCGCTGGACGCCAGCGCCGGGGCTGCCCCCGCCCGGTCTGGTGGCGCGGGGATTGCCTGGCTGGCCTTGTTGCTGGTGTTGGGGCTCGCCGGCGGCGCCGGCTGGCTGCTGTGGCAGGCGCAGGAGCGTGAGGCGGATCTGCTGCAGCGACTGGCGGCGCTGGAGGCAGAGGATCGGCCGGCGCCGGTATCCACACCGGCTGCCAGCGGGACTGATGTCAGTGGATTGCGCGCCGAGGTGGTGGCGCTGGAGAGGCAGTTCGACACCCTGCAGCCGTTCGTGCAGGAGCAGCGGCAAGCGGTGCAGCAGCAGCGCCAGGCCCTGCAGGAGCAGACCGGGCGCCTGCGGGCGCTGGAATCCGCGCTGGGCGAACAGCGCAGCGAGCTGGCGAAACTCAGCGGCGGCGACCAGGACAGCTGGCTGCTGGCGGAAGTCGAGTATCTGCTGCGCCTGGCCAACCAGCGCTTGATAATGGCGGGGGATGCGGTATCGGCCCGCGGCCTGCTGCAGAGCGCCGACACCATCCTGCGCCAGCTGGAAGATGTTTCCCTGCACCCGGTGCGGCGTGCCGTGGCCGGGGATATTGCCGCCCTGCGCGCGCTGCCGGAGGTCGACACCGAGGGGCTCTACCTGCGCCTGGCGGCCCTGGTGGACCAGGTGGCCGGTCTGGTGATCTTCGAGTTGCCGGCGCGCGAGGCCGGCGCGCGGGCAGAGGCGGCCGCGGGCTGGCAACAGCGTTTGCGGCAGGGCTATGAGGAGGCCCTGGAGACCCTGTCACGGTATGTCACGGTCAGGCGCCGGGATGTTCCCCTGGAAGCGCTGGTGGACCCGCAGTGGGAAGCCCTCCTGCGGCAGAATCTGGTGATGCTGTTGCAGCAGGCCCAGGTGGCGCTGCTCTCCGGCAACCAGCCGCTGTACCACGCCAGCCTGCAGCGGGCCCGGCGCTGGCTGGCCGAGTACTATCTCGCCGATGAGACGGCGACAGCTGCCGCGGCCCGGGAACTGGATGCACTCGCGGCAGAGGTGATTGCGGTCGAGCTTCCCGATATCTCCGGGTCTTTGCGGGAGTTGGACGCGGTAACGGAACAGCGTCTGCAACGGAGCGAGGGCGAGTAAGCCATGCGCAAACTGCTTTTGCTTGCCCTGCTCGCTCTACTGCTGGGCGTGGGTGTGGTCGCCCTGATCGAGAATCACCCGGGCTACGTGTTGATCGCCTACGGTAACTACACGGTGGAAACCAGCCTGTGGGTTGGCATTGTGTTGCTGGTGCTGGTCACGCTTGCCCTCTACGCGGCATTTGCCCTGCTGCGCAAGCTGCTCAGGGGCCAGAGAACCCTCTCCGGCTGGCTGGGGCAGCGCAAGACCCGGCAGGCGTCACGGCTTACCCACCGGGGCCTGATCAATTTTATCGAAGGCAACTGGGAGCCGGCGCGGCGCCAGTTGTTGCGCGGCGCGGAGCACAGTGAGGTGCCGCTGCTGAATTATCTGGTGGCCGCCCGCGCCAGCTTCCAGCTGGATGATCACGACCGGATGCGCGAGTATCTTGGCGCGGCCGAAAAATCGGACTCGGAAGCCGGTATCGCCGTGGAGTTGACCCAGGCGGAACTCAAGCTGAGCGGCAACCAGTATGAGCAGGCGGTGGCCACGCTGGAGCGGGCCCGGCGCAATGCGGGCAAGCACCCCCACGTACTGAAGCTGTTGAGCATGGCCTACCTCGGGCTAGAGGACTGGGAGGCCCTGCTCAAGCTGCTGCCGGAACTGCGCAAGTACCATGTGCTGGCCGAGGAGGAACTGCTGCGGCTGGAGCGGCAGGTATACACCCAGCTGCTCCAGGCGAGCGTTGCGGAGGACGCTGCCGGCAATGACGAGTCATCCCATCTGCACCAGCGCTGGCAGGCCATGCCCCGCGACCTGCGCCAGGACAGCGCCATGCTGCAGCTCTATGTGAGCCTCCTGATTCGGGAAGGGGACCACGCCGCCGCGGACAAGATCATCCAGCGGGCGCTCAAGCAGGACTGGAACAGTGAACTGGCCCGGCTCTATGGCTATGTCGAGCTCGACAACCCGGGGCGCCAGCTGGCGCAGGCGGAAACGTGGCTGGCCGCCTACCCGCGAGACCCGCAGTTACTGTTGACCCTGGGGCGGCTTGCCTGCCGCCATCAGCTGTGGGGCAAGGCCCGGAACTACTTCGAGGCCAGCTACAAGCAGCGTCGCAGCCCCGAGGTGTGCGCCGAGCTGGGGCGCCTGCTGGCGGCCCTGGGTGAGGAGAAGGCCAGCGCCGCCGCGTTCCGCGAGGGGCTGTTACTGCGGGAGAAGAGCCTGCCCCAGCTGCCTTTGCCAGAGCGCGCAGCGGAGCATGGCTAGCCGCCTGCGCCGGATCAGCTGGGGGTAATCCCCAGCTCGTCCCACAGGGCGTCGATCCGCGCTTTCACGTTTTCGCTCATGGTGATCGGCGTGCCCCACTCGCGGCTGGTTTCCCCCGGCCACTTGTTGGTGGCATCGAAACCTACCTTGGATCCGAGGCCGGCGACCGGTGAGGCGAAATCCAGGTAGTCGATCGGTGTATTTTCAATAAACACGCTGTCCCGCTGCGGGTCCATGCGGGTGGTCATGGCCCAGATCACATCCTGCCAGTCGCGGGCGTTGACGTCAGCGTCGGTCACAATGACGAATTTGGTGTACATGAACTGGCGCAGGAAGGACCAGACGCCGAGCATCACCCGCTTCGCGTGGCCCGGATATTCCTTGCGCATGGTGACGATGGCCAGCCGGTAGGAGCAGCCCTCCGGTGGCAGGTAGAAATCGACGATTTCCGGGAACTGCTTCTGCAGTATTGGCACGAACACCTCGTTCAGTGCCAGCCCCAGTATCGCCGGCTCATCCGGTGGGCGGCCGGTATAGGTGCTGTGGTAGATCGGGTCTTCGCGGTGGGTTATGGCCTCCACCGTAAACACCGGGAAGCGTTCGACCTCGTTGTAGTAGCCCGTGTGGTCGCCGAAGGGGCCCTCGTCCGCCATCTCACCGGGTTCCAGGTAGCCTTCCAGAATAAACTCTGCGGTTGCTGGTACCTGCAAGCCGTGCTCCCGACAGCCCTGGGTATAGCACTCGGTCAGTTCGGTTTTGCTGCCCCGGAGCAGGCCGGCGAAAGCGTATTCCGACAGGCTGTCCGGCACCGGGGTTACCGCGCCCAGGGTGGTGGCCGGGTCCGCCCCCAGGGCGATAGCCACCGGGTAGCGCTGGCCCGGGTTCTGCAGCTGCCAGTCGCGGTAGTCCAGGGCGCCGCCCCGGTGTGACAGCCAGCGCAGGATCAGTTTGTTGCGGCCGATCAGTTGCATGCGGTAGATACCGAGGTTTTGCCGACTCTTGTTCGGGCCGCGAGTGATCACCAGCGGCCAGGTCACCAGTGGCCCCGCATCGCCGGGCCAGCAGGTCTGGATCGGTAACTGGTACAGGTCCACCGCATCGCCGCTGTGGGCGTGGTACTGGCAGGGCGCATTGCGCACCAGCTTCGGCCCCATGTTCATCACCTGCTTCAGCAGCGGCGCCTTGTCCCAGGCGTCGCGCAGGCCCTTGGGCGGGTCGGGCTGGCGCAGGTAGGCGAGGACTTCGCCAATTTCCCGCAGCGCGGTCACATTCTCCGCGCCCATGCCCAGTGCAACCCGGCTCTGGGTGCCGAACAGGTTCGCCAGTACCGGAATCCGGCTGCCCCTGGGGTTCTCGAACAGCAGGGCCGGGCCGCCGGCACGCAGGGTGCGGTCGGCTATCTCGGTCATTTCCAGATTGGGATCGATTTCCTGGCGGATGCGCACCAGTTCCCCGCGCTGTTCCAGGGCGGCAATGAATTCGCGGAGATCTTTGTACTTCACGGGCTGTCCTTGCTTCCAGGTCCGGGCGTGGGGACAGTATAACGCGCTGCGGGCACCGGCGACGCCGGCATCCACAGCGCGGGACAGATTCTATTTGCGCTTCATGGACAGGAAGAATTCGTCGTTGGTCTTGGTGTCCTTCAGCTTGTCCAGCAGGAACTCGATGGCAGGGCCGTCTTCCATACTGTGCAGCAGTTTGCGCAGGATCCACATGCGCTGCAGTTCGTCTTCGGCGGTCAGCAGTTCTTCGCGACGGGTGCCGGAGCGGCGGATGTTGATGGCCGGATAGACGCGCTTTTCCGCGATCTTGCGGTCCAGGTGCAGTTCCATGTTGCCGGTGCCCTTGAACTCCTCGTAGATCACCTCGTCCATCTTGGAGCCGGTGTCTACCAGGGCGGTGGCAATGATCGACAGGCTGCCGCCCTCTTCGATATTCCGTGCGGCGCCGAAGAAGCGCTTGGGGCGCTCCAGGGCGTGGGCGTCCACACCCCCGGTCAGTACCTTGCCGGAGCTTGGCACCACCGTGTTGTAGGCGCGGGCCAGGCGGGTGATGGAGTCCAGCAGGATCACTACATCGCGCTTGTGCTCTACCAGGCGCTTGGCCTTCTCGATGACCATGTCAGCCACCTGCACATGGCGTGAGGGGGGTTCGTCGAAGGTGGAGGCGACCACTTCCGCGCCGCGCACGCCGACGGTGCGCTGCATGTCGGTGACTTCCTCCGGTCGCTCGTCAATGAGCAGGACGATGATGTAGCACTCGGGGTTGTTGGTCAGGATCGCCTGGGCGATGCTCTGCATGATGACCGTCTTGCCCGCCTTGGGCGGTGCTACCAGCAGGCCGCGCTGGCCCTTGCCGATAGGCGCCACCAGGTCGATGACGCGGCCGATGAGGTCCTCGGTGCTGCCGTTGCCCTTTTCCAGTTTCAGCCGCTTGTCGGCGAACAGCGGTGTCAGGTTTTCGAACAGGATTTTGTGCTTGGCGTTCTCGGGCTTGTTGAAGTTGATGTCGCCGACCTTGAGCAGGGCAAAGTAGCGCTCGCTGTCCTTGGGAGGACGGATCTTGCCGGAGATGGTGTCGCCGGTGCGCAGGTTGAAGCGGCGAATCTGGCTGGGAGAGACGTAGATGTCGTCGGGGCCGGCCAGGTAGGAGCTGTCTGCCGAGCGCAGGAAACCGAAACCGTCCTGCAGGATTTCCAGGACGCCGTCGCCATAAATGTCCTCGCCGCTTTTGGCGTGGCGCTTCAGGATGGCGAAAATGATGTCCTGCTTGCGCGACCGGGCCATGTTTTCGAGGCCGATCTCCTTCGCAATATCAATCAGTTCCTGCGTGGACTTGGTCTTGAGGTCAGTTAGATTCATAGAAGAGTGCTGAGTTGTTGTTCGAGGAAGAAATGCAATGCAGACGGACGTAGTGACCGGGA
>JBFHFJ010000064.1:0-13509 GCA_041583655.1 Haliea sp.
AGCGTCGATCCTGACAGATGCTGTTGCCGCAGATTGGCGAGCTGCCGGGCGCCACCCAATCGCGCAGGAAAGCCAGCGTTTGCTCCTCGGCCGCAGCTTCGTCAACACCGCTGGCACGCACCCTGTCGACCAGGCCGGAGCGGGTGTGGTGGGTCGTGTTCCACTCGTCCATGCCCGACAGGACCGCGTCCGGCTGGTGAATGGCGATAACAGGCCCCTCCGCAAGGGTATTCAGCTCGCTGTCGGTAACAATCGAGGCAATTTCGATCACCCTGTCCTGTTCCGGATTGAGCCCGGTCATCTCGAGATCTACCCAGATCAGGTTGCCTGGCTGCCGCATGCCACTCACTCTCACCACCCTGTCGACTTCGCAGTGTAACAAATTGCCTGTACAGCGCCATGCAGGCACCCAATAATGCCCGGCATGAGCAAACGCAAACTCAGCCGCCAGCAAAGCTGGCGCATCAGCAAGATCCAGGAGGAGCGCACTGCCAGGGCCCAGCGGCGCGGTGTGCGCGGCGATGAGGCCCTGGGCGCCGGAGAACTGGGGCCCGAGCAGACCGGCCTGGTGATAGCGCACTTCGGCACCCAGGTTGATGTGGAAGCCAGCGATGGCAGCACCCAGCGCTGCCACCTGCGAGCAAACCTTGACGGCCTGGTTACCGGCGACCGGGTAACCTGGTGCGCGGGTGACGCTACCGGCGTTGTCGTGGCCCGCGAGCCGCGCCACAGCGAACTGCGGCGACCCGACCCGTATGGCAAGCTGAAGCCAATAGCCGCCAATATCGATCAGATCCTTGTAGTGATTGCGCCTTACCCGGAACCCCATGCCAACCTCATAGACCGCTATCTGGTAGCGGCGGAGGCGGTGGGCATTGAGCCGGTACTGCTCCTGAACAAATCGGACCTGCTTGATCAGGACCCGGCCCTGCGCACGCGGCTGCAGGATCTGCTCGCGATATACCCCCGCCTGGGCTACGGCCTGCTCGAGGTGAGCAGCCGCAGCGGCAGCCTCGCCCGGCTCAGCGAGGCGCTGCGGGACAGGGTGAGCATCTTCGTCGGCCAGTCCGGGGTCGGCAAGTCATCGCTGGTCAATGCACTGCTGCCCGACGCGGGCCTGCGCGTTGGAGCCCTGTCTGAATTGCGCCAGAAGGGGGTGCACACCACCACCACCGCCCAGCTGTTCCACCTGCCCAGCGGCGGCAGCCTGATCGACTCCCCGGGGATTCGGGAATTCGGCCTCTGGCACATGAGCCGCGAGCAGGTCGAGCTGGGATTCAGGGAATTCAGGCCACTTCTGGGGCATTGTCGCTTCCGCGACTGCAGTCATGAGCATGAGCCTGGCTGCGCCATCCTGGCCGCGGTCGAGGAAGGCGCCATCAGCCGTACCCGGCTGGACAGCTACCGGCACATCGTGGCTACCCTCGGTCAGCCAGCTTGAGCCGGCACAGGCGCGCCGGTGGCCAGGCTGGCCAGGGCTTCGCCCAGCCGGGTCGGGGTGCCCGCAGCGTAGTTCGGCATCCAGCTCACTGCATCCTCCGGAAACAGCAGGATGACCGTTGAACCCAGCTTGAAGCGCCCCATCTCCTCGCCCTTGGCCAGCCGCACCGGATCTGGCAGCTCGCGGTAATCGCGCTGCAGCATTGCCCTGGGCGGCGGCGCCACCTGGCCTTCCCACACGGTTTCAATCCCCGCCACCACCATGGCGCCCACCAGCACCATCGCCATGGGCCCGGCTGCGGTGTCGAAATAGCAGACCAGGCGCTCATTGCGGGCGAACAGGCGATCGACGCCCGCCGCCGTCGTACCGTTGACGGAGAACAGCTTGCCGGGAATATAGCGGGTAGCTACCAGCTCTCCGTCGATGGGCATGTGCACGCGATGGTAATCCCGGGGCGAGAGATAGATGGTCGCGAAGTGGCCATTGCGAAACTGTGCGGCGCGCACCTCGTCACCGCCCAACAGGGACCAGGTGGAGTAGTGGCGCCCCTTGGCCTGGAGCAGACTGGACTCCTCGATGCGACCAATCTGGCTGATGCTGCCGTCCGCCGGGCAGACCACGGCGGCCTCGCTCAGGGGCCGCGCACCGCTGCGCAACGGCCGGGTGAAGAATGCGTTAAAGCTCGGATAGGCCTCCGGGTAGCGGTCTTCGGCTTCTGCCATGTCCACACCGAATGCCCTGATGAAAGTGCTGATCATCCAGTCCTTGAGCCAGAGCGGGTGGCGCAGTTCAGCCAGGGCCCCGGTCAGCCGGGAGAGCCACTGCTGGGGGAGGAAATACTGCAACTTCACAAACAGGGATTTCATGGATTCACTTGCTCCTTGGGCGCCGCCTGGAGTTTCCGCGCGGCCACATCACGACCCAGATACATGTATACAGCGGGCAGGACATACAGGGTAAACAGGGTACCAATGGTCATCCCCGAGGCGATCACCAGCCCCATGGAAAAACGCGCACCGGCACCGGGGCCCGACGACAGCAGCAGGGGCACCATGGCAAGTACCAGCGCAGCGGTGGTCATCAGCACCGGCCGCAGGCGCACCGAGGCCGCCTCCTCAATGGCCTCGCGCTTGGCCATGCCCTCATCCTGCAGGCGGTTGGCAAATTCCACGATGAGGATGCCGTGCTTGGAAATCACCCCGATCAGGGTAACCAGCCCCACCTGGGTATAGATATTCAGGGTGGCGCCGTTGACCTGGAACAGGGCCAGGATATTCAGACACAGTAGCGCGCCGGAAATGGACATGGGCACGGTGACCAGCATGATGAAAGGGTCACGGAAGGACTCGAACTGCGCCGCCAGCACCAGGTAGATGAGCAACAGGGCGAAGAAAAAGGTGGCGACCAGGGCACTGCCTTCGGTCTTGAACTGACGGCTCAGCCCGGCGTAGTCAACCCCGTATTCCCGTCCCAGTTCCTCCGCGACAATGTTTTCCAGTGTGGCCAGCGCGTCGCCGAGAGGTACCCCGGGGCGGGGTAGACCGCTCAGGGTCACTGCGTTTAACTGCTGGAATCCCGGCAGATCACGCGGCGTCACCTCATCCTCGAGAGTCACCAGGGTGGCCAGCGGGACCAGCTTCCCGCTCCGGGTACGCGTGTGATAGCTGTGGAGATCCTCCGGATTCAGGCGCTGGGTACGACGCACCTGCGGGATGACCTTGTAGGAGCGGTCACTCATGGCGAAGCGGTTCACAAAGCCACCCGACAGCAGGGCGGACAGGTCTCCACTCAGGTCCTGCATGCTCACCCCCAGCAGGGCGGCCTTGTCTCTGTCGATACGGATGCGCTGCTGGGGTTTGTCCAGTTGCAGGTTCTGTTCAATGAAGATGAACTTGCCGCTGGCCCGGGCCCGCGCCAGCACCGACTCGGCGCTGTCGTACAGCACTGCATAATCGAGGGTGCTGTTGATCACGAATTCCACCGGGAAAATCCCCGGGGATGGCAGCGGCGGCGGGTTCACCGCATTGACCTGCAGCCCGGCAATGGCCGCGGTACGCGGCTGGATGGTCTCCTTGAGGACCTCCATGGCGCTGCGCTCGCGCTCGCTCCAGGGCTTGAAGATAAAGCCGCCAAAGGCGCCGTTGGCGCCGCCGCTGCCACCGGGATTTTGCCCGTTGAACAGGAAGTTGACCGCGATTTCCGGGGTGTCGCGGGTGACACGGCCGATCTCCGCAGTGTACTGCTCTATGTACTCCAGGGTGACGTAGGGGTCGGACTCGGCAAGATAGAAAATCAGGCCCAGGTCTTCCTCCGGCGCAAGCTCCGCCGGGGAGCGGACAAACAGGAAGTAGCAGGACGCCAGGATCACGGCTCCGAATACCAGTTCGCCCGCCCGGTCATCAAGCACCCGGTCGAGATCCCGCTGGTAAACGCGGCGCAGGGCCTCGAAGCGCTGGTCCAGCCAGTGCTCGAGCCGGTTGTCACTGCTTTCGGCGGCGCTCCGCAACATCCGGGCGCACATCATCGGCGACAGGGTAAGTGCCACCAGGCCGGAGATCAGCACGGAACCCGCCAGGGTAAAGGCGAATTCGGTGAACAGGGTCCCGGTCAGGCCGCCGATAAAACCAATGGGCAGGTAGACCGCCACCAGCGTGGTGGTCATGGCGACGATAGGCCAGGCCAGCTCCCGGGCACCCTTCAGCGCTGCCTCCGTGGGTGTCATGCCGTGCTCAATATGCCGGTGGATGTTCTCCAGCACGATGATCGCGTCGTCCACCACGATACCAATGGCGAGCACGAATGCGAGCAGCGTGAGCAGATTGATGCTGAAGCCCATCAGCAGCATCAGGAACAGGGCGCCGACCAGGGACAGGGGCACCGCCAGCGCCGGGATCAGCACCGACCGCATCGACCCCAGGAACAGGAAAATCACCAGGATCACGATCAGCATGGCCTCGACGATGGTCGCCTGGACCTGGCTGATGGCATTCTCGATGTACACGGTGGCGTCGTAATTGATGCTGCCTTCGATACCTTCGGGAAGACTGGGCAGGATGTCCCGCTCATACACCTCCCGCACCCGGGCGATCACCTCCAGGGCGTTGGCGTCGCTGGCGACGGAGATAGGCACGAACACCGCGCGCTGGTCAATCACCATGGCCGAGCTGGAGTAGGCCTCGGAGCCCAGCTCCACCGTCGCCACATCCTCAAGGCGAACGATGGCGCCATCCTTTTCCCGCAGGACGAGCTGGCGGAAACCCGCTTCAGAGCCGATGTCAGTATCGGCCTTGAGCGTAACCTCGATCATGCTGCCGCGGGTCGCCCCCACCGCCGACAGTACATTGTTTGCCTGCAGCGCCGCACGCACATCCCCTGCAGTAAGATTCAGCGAGGTCAGCCGCTCGCTGTCCAGCCAGATGCGCATGGCGAAGACATCGGTAGTGTCCGCACTGGCGCGCTGGACACCGGGAAGGGTCGCGAGCTTGGGCTCCACCTCGCGGATGACGTAGTCCGCGACCCGGTTGATCGGCAGCTCGACGCTGGAGAAGGAGATGTACATGGTACCCACCTGCTCCCCCACCGCGAGCGTGAGGACCGGGTCTTCAGACTCCCGGGGCAGTTCATTGCGCAGCTTGTTGACCTTGGTGACAACCTGGGTCAACACCTCGTCCGGATTGGCCCCGGTGCGCACATGGGCGGAGATCACACTCAGTCCGCGGGTGCTGCTGGAGGTCAGGTAGTCAATGTTCTCCGCGGTAGCGATCTCCCGCTCCAGGGGCGTGGTGATGAAGCCCTTGATCAGCTCCGCGTCGGCGCCGGTATAGGCGGTGGACACGGTAATCACCGCGTTTTCCAGCATCGGGTATTCGCGCACGTTCAGTTCGCCCGCGGCGCGCAGCCCCAGCACCACCAGAAACAGGCTTATGACGGTGGCAAGTACCGGCTTGCGAATGAAAAGATCGGTGAATGCCACTGTCAGCGGTTTTCCGGCTGTGGTTGCAGACTGCTCGCCGGGGGCAGGGCATTATCCACCCTTACCGGCACCCCGCCGTCCAGTTTCAACAGCCCACTGGTCGCCACGATCTCGCCAGCATCAAGGCCGGAGGCCACCGCAATCATGTCGCCCCGGGTGGGGCCAAGCTCGACAAACCGCTGCCTCACGGTGGTCTGGCCATCGACCTCTGCCAGCACATACACGGAGTTGCCGTAAGGGCGATAGGAAATGGCTGTCGCCGGCACCACGATCTGGTTCCGGGGCTGCCCCAGGGCCAGGCTCACCCGGGCAAACATGCCAGGCCGGAGCACCTCCTCCGGATTGGCGACGATGGCCTGCAGCGCAATGTTACGGGTATCCGGATCCACGCCGGGAGCGATTGCGCTGAGGGTGCCGGTGAAGATGTCGGGGCCCAGCGCCTGAACCCGCACCTGCATTGCCAGGCCGGGCACCAACTCGGGAATGTAACTGTCGGGCAGGGTGAAGTTGAGGTAGAGCCGGTCCAGTGCCTGCAGTTCGACAATCGGGTCCCCGGCCAGCACATAGTCACCGACATTGAACCGGCGAATACCCAGCCGGCCCGCAAACGGGGCGCGCAGCTTTTTCTGCTCGATCCGCGCGCTCTGCGCGGCAACCCGGGCCCGGGCCTGGTCCAGCTCGCTGACGCGGCGATCGAGTTCCGATTCCGAGATATTGCGCTGGCGCAGCAGCGATTCTGCCCGCTCCAGCTCGGCCTCCGCCAGGGCCTGCGCCGCCTGCAGCACCGCCAGTTCCGCCCGGTCCGGGGCCGCACTGAGCTCCAGGATCACATCGCCTGCCGCCACCGTGGCGCCGTTGTCGAAATTCACCCGGGCAACGATGCCGGGCACTTCCACGGCCAGCTGGGCGCCGTTAATGGGGGCCAGAGTGCCCACCGCTTCGGCGCTGGGTTGCCACGGGATCTGTTCCGCCGCCGCTGCCGTGATGGTCACCGTCTGTCGCGGCATGTTGTCCATGGCCCGGTTCATCATCTGCTGGCCATACCACTGCATGGCAAACAGGCCACCAAAAACAAGCACGGTAGCCAACAGCATGAGCCACATGCGCTTGCCAAAGAGGAACATTTTCATGGGTACCCAACTACGGAGAAGAACGGAATGCCCGGAACGCGCCGAGCTTGCCACCCGCAATGATACTGATTCGAGTGCCTGAATGAAACCCAGGGGCCGCCGAGGCGGGACTGTCTGCGCGGTCCGGCCTAAGCGGCTCGGCCTACCCTAAAGGTTTTCCTCCGCAAAGGCCGCCAGCCTGGAGCGCACGATGCCGTTGACGTGCATGATGCCCGCGTGAGAGTAGCCCTTGCTCTTTTCCACCAGGTAGGTGAGACCCGAGGTCAGGGGCGAAATGTACTTGTTGTCGATCTGAGCCAGGTTGCCCAGCACCACGATCTTCGAATCAGCCCCGACCCTGCTGATCACCGACTTGAGCTGGAACTGGGTCAGACCCTGGGCTTCATCAATAATGATGTAGGCGTTGTTGAAGGACCGCCCGCGCATGAAATTGAGCGACTTGAACTGGATATTGGCCCGCTCTTTGACATAGGCGATGCTGCCATGGCAGGACTCATCGGTGCCGTGCAGGATCTCCAGGTTATCGTCGAAGGCTGCCAGCCAGGGCGCCATCTTTTCTTCCTCCGTACCCGGCAGGAAGCCTATAGCCTCAGCGATGGGCGGGGTGGACCGGGCCACGATCAGCTTGCTGAAGCGCTTCTGCTCAAGAATGGCATGGAGGCCGTAGGCCAGAGCCAGGAGCGTCTTGCCGGAACCGGCGGGGCCGGTCATGACCGTCATGTCGACGCTGTCGTTTTCCAGCAGGGACATCGCCATGGCCTGTTCCAGATTGCGTGGCGCCAGCCCCCAGAAGCGACGGTTCATCAGCTTGTCCCGACTGTCGCAGCGCAGGTAGACATAGTCACTGTCGATGCGCCTCACGAAAGCCATGAAATCCTGGTCGTCGTGGACGAACATATTTGGGTAGGCTGTCGGCAGGGAACGGCGCGGAATCCGGTGCAGGGTACAGTCATCCTCGCGCAGGGTGTCGACCTCGGAAATAGTGGACCAGAAGTCGCCTTCCACATGCTCATAGCCCCGCGCGAGCAGGTCAATGTCGTCCAGCACCCGGTCGCGGCGATAATCCTCCACATGCACCAGGCCCGAGCCCTTGGCCTTGATCCGCATATTGATGTCCTTGGTCACCAGGCAGACAAACTCCCCGGGGTTCTCCGTCTGCAGGCGCAGCGCCACGTTGATGATGCGGTTGTCATTGGCCTGGTCCTGGGTCGCGTCCAGGTAGGGGATGTCGCTGGCATCGCTGAGCAACTGGTCCGGGTAGATGGCGAGTGTGCCTGGCACACCCGCCAGGTTGCTGCCGGGGATGGGAACTCCCTCCTGGATTTCCCGGGGCGAGGCGGCGTCCACCACCTTGTCGATCATCTGGATGGCTATCCGGGCCTCCCGGCTGACAGTCTTCTCGTGCCGGTCCTTGATGTGGTCCAGCTCCTCCAGGACCGTCATGGGAATCACAATATGGTGCTCATTGAAGCCGGTGACGGCGTTGGGGTCGTGCAACAGGACGTTGGTGTCCAGGACATAGGTCTTCTTGACCACGGCTTTCAGGGTGGATTTTTCTACGCGCAGGGGCGAGCCTGATTCCATAGCGGATTCCTCACGAGGGCAGATAAGGGCGACAGGGAAGGCGAGCAGGTCTGGCAGGATACCGGCAGCGGGGGCCGGGCAGGGGTTGGACGGTGCGTACAGCGTATATTCAACAGCGCTTCCTGGTTGCGGCGGAACCACAGCGTTGGTTCGATTACAAACCCTGCCCGACTGAATGTCAACGCGGAAAACGGCCCCAGTTTGGTGCGCCCGGAGGCCGGGCACAGCGAATCCTGACAGGGCCGCTGTTTTCGGCTACGATAGCCGGCTTCATTCACTGCCAGCCAAAGACCTTATCCCGCGATGCTCAACCCGGACTCACTCGCCCAGCTGAAGGGCCTTAAATCCCAGATGGAGGCCGAAAAAGAGCGGGCCGAAGCGGTGGTCAAGGGTACCCAGTCCCGCTATGGCTTCGCGGTACTTGACGACGGGCGGGAAGTCTTCATCCCGCCCGACGAGATGCTCAAGGCATTCCCGGACGACCGCGTGCGCGTCTGCATCCGCCCCTCCAGCGACAACAAGACCGTCGCCGACATTGAACAACTGATCGACAGCCCGCTTGGGGATTTCAGCGGCCGCTGTGTGCGCAAGGGCAACGCCCTGTTCGTGCAACCCGACCTGCCGCAACTCAAGCGCTGGCTGTTCATTCCTCCCCATGCCCGCAATGGCGTGCGCGAGGGCGACTACGTCCGCTGCGCCATCCTTCGGCACCCGATCCGGGACGGCAAACCCCAGGCCAAGATTCTCCAGGTACTCGGTAATGACGACACTCCCGGCATCGAGAACCTCTACTGCATAGCCAAGTACCGGCTGGCCCCGGCCTGGAGCACTCCGGCCCTGAAGGACATGGAGAAACAGCTGGCGGAATGCCGTCCGCTGGCGACCGAGCGCCGCCGCGACCTGACGGATCTCGAATTCGTCTCCATCGACGCCGCCAAGACCCAGGATATAGACGACGCCCTGTACGCCGATATCAGCAGCGATGGCTGGACGCTGTACGTCGCCATCGCCGACCCCACTGCCTGGATCCCGCCAGGGTCCAGCCTGCAGCAGGATATCGCCGCTCGCAGCACCTCGGTCTACTTCCATGGCGACGTGTTGCCAATGCTGCCGGAGCAGATGGCCCAGGATACCTGCGCACTGAGCGAAGGCAACGACCGCGCCGCCCTGGTGTGCAAGATTGCCGTAAGCGACAGTGGTGAGGTTGGCAACTTCGAGTTTATCGAAGCCACCGTGCGCTCCCGGGCCAAACTGTCCTATTTCGCAGTCGACCGCTACCTGAACGGCCACGGCGACGACCTGATGAGCCACGCCACGCCGCTGGAAGCGCTGTACCAGGTTTACCGGGCACTGCGTGCCCGGCGCGAGAGCGATGAACTGGTTATGGAGGATCGCCGGGAGTATCGCTGGGTCCTCAACGAGCGCAAGCAGATCGAGTCCATCGAGCCACACGAAAAACTGCTGTCGCAAAAGCTGGTGGAGGAATGCATGATTGCCGCCAACCGCTGCGCGGCACGTTTCCTCGCCGAGCGCGGTGCCAGTGGCCCCTTTGTCACCCATCCGGGCTTTCGCGCCGACCGCATCGACGAGTGCCGCAAATTTCTCGCCATGCACGCGCCGGAAACCACCGAGTTGGACCCCGCCAGCCGCGAGGGTTACCGGGACATCATGCGCCACCTGGCGGCCAGCGCCAACAGCCTGCCCCTGCGCGCCATGGTCAACCGGCTACTGACCCGGGCCGAGCTGTCCACCAAGGCGGGGCTGCATATGGGAATGGCGCTGGAGTGCTACACCAACTGCACCTCGCCCCTGCGCAAATACGTGGATTTCCTGGTGCACCTGCAGATCAAGGCCGCGCTACATGGCAAGCAGCCCGACCTGGTAACCCGGGAGCAGCTGGCCGCCGTCAAGGAGCGACTCGCCAACACCCGCGCCGCCACCCTTGAGGCCGAGCGCTGGCTGGCCAGCAAGTACCTGGCGCGCCTGGCGCCGGCGCAGGAGGCAGGCTTCAGCGGGCGCATTGTCCACGTCAACAGCTCGGGATTCAGCGTACGCCTGGTGGACTACGGCCTGGAGGGTTTTGTCGACCTGCGCAGGGATCCGGAAAAGTTCAGCTACGACAAGTGGACCGCCAGCCTCACCAGCACGACACGCCGCTTCCAGCTGGAGCAGGTGGTAGAGCTGGACTACACCGGCGTGAATACCGACAACAACTATCAGGCCCTGTTCAGCCTGCGCCCCGGCAGCGGCCTGAAGGCAGCGCGCACCGAGGCGGCCACCAGCTAGCGGCCCGGGCGGGCGCGGGTCAGAAGCTGGCGTTACCGGGGGTGCGCGGAAAGGGAATGGCGTCGCGCACGTTCTCCATTCCGGTCACGTAGTTCAGCAGGCGCTCGAAGCCCAGGCCGAAGCCGGCGTGGGGAACGGTGCCATAGCGACGCAGGTCACGGTACCACCACAACTCTTCGCGCAAATGCGCGTCCATGCGCTCATCCAGAACCTGCAGACGCTCCTCGCGCTGGCTGCCGCCAATGATTTCGCCGATACCGGGCGCCAGCACATCCATGGCCGCCACGGTCCGCTCATCGTCGTTCAGGCGCATGTAGAACGCCTTGATATCCTTCGGGTAATTCATCACCACGACCGGCCGGCCGACATGGGTTTCCGCCAGGTAGCGTTCATGCTCGGAGGCGAGGTCCACACCCCAGGAAACCGGAAACTCGAAAGACTTGCCACAGTTTTGCAGGATGCGAATGGCTTCACTGTAGTCCAGGCGCTCGAAGGGGCTGTCGATGACTGTGCGCAGGCGCTCGATCACAGAGCTGTCCACACGTTGCTGGAAGAACGCCATGTCCTCCTCACGCTCCTCAAGCACGCGCGTGAACAGATGCTTGAGCAGGTCTTCCGCAAGATCGGCATTGGCATTGAGATCAGCGAAGGCAATCTCCGGCTCAACCATCCAGAACTCCGCCAGGTGGCGGCTGGTATTGGAATTTTCCGCGCGGAAGGTGGGGCCGAAGGTGTAGACCTTGCTCATCGCCAGGCAATAGGCCTCAACCTCCAGCTGCCCGGAAACAGTGAGGAATGCATCGCCGGCGAAAAAGTCCTCCCCGTGGTCCACGCTGCCGTCGGGTTTGCGCGGAAGGTTGGCCAGGTCCAGGGTGCTCACCCGGAACAGCTCGCCGGCGCCTTCGCAGTCGCTGCCGGTGATTATCGGCGTGTTGATCCAGTGGAAGCCGTGCGCATAGAAATAATTGTGAATGGCGTTGGCCAGCGTATTGCGCACCCGGGTAATCGCGCCGAAGGTATTGGTCCGCGGACGCAGGTGGGCCTGGGTGCGCAGGTACTCGAAGGTATGCCGCTTCTTGGCGATGGGATAGGATTCCGCATCCTCCACCCAGCCCACGACCTCGACCTCGCTGGCCTGGATTTCCACCGCCTGCCCCTGCCCCTGGGAGGCCACCAGCTCACCCGTCACCGCAACCGCGCAGCCAGTGGACAGTTTCAGCACTTCACTTTCGTAATTGCCCAGACTGGCGGGCACCACGGCCTGGATGGGGTCGAAGGAGGAACCGTCGTGAATGGCGAGAAAAGAGATGCCCGCCTTGGAATCGCGCTTGCTGCGCAGCCAGCCCCGGACCGTGACCGTACTACCCAGCGGCAGGTCGCCGCGGAGGGCGTTGGCGACCGTAAGGTGTTCAAGCATGACCGGAGTCTCCAGGGAGCTAGTTGCAAGCCGCGCAGGATACCCAAACCGGCGGCTGGCTGCCAGCAGCCGCCGGTCTCACAGTCAGCGGGCGATCCGGTTTATGGTGTTGCCATTGAGATCCAGGCCCTGCATCAGGCCCTGGTCGGAAAAGCCCAGCCCCAGCACCGGGTGCTCCGTCCGGGCAAGCCGCAGCGTGTTGCCCTCCGCCTGCACCACGCCCACCTCCCCGTGCACCCCGACCTGCCAGTTGACCGTGTTGCGGAAGGACACCAGCGCATCGTCGGTCATGAACAGAATAACCTTGGCCGAGCGCAGGGCGCCCTTCGGGAGTTCATGGCGGGAGCCGGTAGTGGCATAGTAGGCGACCGCCTCACCGCCGACCAGCAGCGCACCCTCGCCATACTGGCCTCCGGTGCCAAATCCCATACGGACGAGATCCGGGAACACGAGTACGCCGCGGGCATCGCGCAGCAGCTCTTCCACCGCCGGTGCAAACCCCCGCAACTCCCCGAGGGCAGCGCCGGATTTACTTTCAATCTGTTCCCGGCTGTCCGCATGCGCTGCGCTTGTCGACAGCATCCACACCAGCGCCAGAAACCCTGCGAGTTCACGCGTACCCCTCATGACTGAGCCTCCCCACCGAAAAACGCTTCACCGACCCACTGTTCCGAAATCTGCCACAGGCGTTCGGCGGCGACAGGGTCCAGGGCCCAGGCGTGCACACCGCCGAGGCGGCCAGCTACTGCCGCTTCGGCTATATGGCAGTCTTCCAGATAGAGTCCACCGCGGCCCTCAAGTTCCGGCGCGGTTGCCGCCCAGACACTGGTCGCCGCCCCCTGGGGCACCGTCTTGAAAGCCATTTTGCCACCCGGGAAACTGGCGGCGATGCGCGCCATATCATCTTTGTCCATGTGCCGTCCCAGTTCAGTAGAGATGGCTCCGGGATGTACCGCAAAGGACCGCACACCAGTATCCCGGGTACGCGCATCCAGCGCTACCGAGAACAGCACGTTGGCGGTCTTGGACTGCCCATAGGCCTGCCACTTGTCGTAGGGGCGCTGGCGGTAGTTGGGGTCGTCGAAATCGAAGGCGGAGTAACGGTGCCCCGCGGAGCTCAGGTTCACCACACGCGCCTCCCGGCCGCTGGCCGCGCCGGCCCTGAGCGCCGGGAGCAGCAGGCCGGTAAGGAGAAAATGGCCGAGGTGATTGGTCCCCAGCTGCATTTCGAAACCCTGGGCGGTCTCGGCGTGGGGGCAGGCCATGACACCGGCATTGTTGATCAGCAAGTTGATCCTGGGGCAGGCTTCGAGCAGACCGGCAGCGGCCTCACGCACCTGCTCCAGGTTGGCCAGGTCCAGTAGGGCGGACTCCAGCCGCCCCGGCAGTGATTCCGCCCGCAAGGTTGCCAGCGCCGTATCCAGCCTGGCGCGGTCCCGCGCCAGCAGCCACACCGTCGCCCCTGCGCCCGCGAGGGCACGGGCCGTTTCCACTCCCAGGCCGGCGGAGGCGCCGGTCACCAGTACCACCCGGCCACTCAGATCCTGGCCGGCAATTACCTCGGCGGTGGTGGACTCAAAGCCAAATTCACGCATGCACATGCTCCCTCGTTGTCTGGTTCTGTTATCGTTGACGCAACTGTGCACTAAGATACCACTGGACACGCCATGGACAGTAC
>JBFHFJ010000065.1:0-13394 GCA_041583655.1 Haliea sp.
CGGTGGCTGTTTACCACCAACCACAAAGATATCGGGTCCATGTACCTGTGGTTCTCCTTCGCCATGTTCATCCTGGGCGGTGCGTTCGCGATGGTCATTCGCGCCGAGCTGTTCCAGCCTGGCATGCAGCTGGTGGAACCTGCATTCTTCAACCAGATGACCACCCTGCACGGTCTGGTGATGGTATTCGGCGCGATCATGCCGTCCTTCGTCGGCCTGGCCAACTGGATGATACCGATGATGATCGGTGCTCCGGACATGGCGCTGCCGCGGATGAACAACTGGAGCTTCTGGATCCTGCCCCCGGCATTCCTGATCCTGGCTTCCACCCTGTTCATGGAAGGCGGTGCGCCCAACTTCGGCTGGACGTTCTACGCGCCGCTGTCGACGACCTACGCGCCGCCGTCAGTCACCTATTTCATATTCTCCATTCACGTGCTGGGTCTGTCGTCCATCATGGGGTCGATCAATATCATTGCCACGGTAATGAACATGCGCGCCCCCGGCATGACCTACATGAAGATGCCCCTGTTCGTCTGGACCTGGCTGATCACCGCGTTCCTGCTGGTCGCAGTCATGCCGGTACTTGCGGGTGCGGTGACCATGATGCTGATGGACATCCACTTCGGCACCAGCTTCTTCTCCGCGGCGGGTGGCGGTGACCCGGTACTGTTCCAGCACATCTTCTGGTTCTTCGGTCATCCCGAGGTGTACATCATCATCCTCCCGGCGTGTGGTGTGGTTTCGCAGATCATCCCGACTTTCGCCCGCAAGCCGCTGTTCGGCTACGACTCAATGGTCTACGCCACTGCTTCCATCGCCTTCCTGTCCTTCGTCGTGTGGGCGCACCACATGTACACGGTGGGCATGCCGGTTGCCGGTGAGCTGTTCTTCATGTACGCCACCATGCTGATCGCCGTGCCGACCGGGGTGAAGGTATTCAACTGGGTCACCACCATGTGGCGCGGGGCGATGACCTTCGAGACGCCGATGCTGTTCTGCATGGGCTTCCTGGTCCTGTTCACCATCGGCGGATTCACCGGCCTGATGCTGTCCATTGCCCCGGCTGACTTCCAGTACCACGACAGCTACTTCGTGGTCGCCCACTTCCACTACGTGATGGTGGCGGGTGCGGTATTCTCCATGAGCGCCGCCGTTTACTACTGGCTGCCGAAGTGGTGTGGCCGCATGTACAACGAGACCATGGGCAAGACCCATTTCTGGATCTCGTTTATCGGCTTCAACATCACCTTCTTCCCGCAGCATTTCGTCGGTCTGGCGGGCATGCCGCGACGGATTCCCGACTACGCGCTGCAGTTTGCCGATTTCAACATGCTGTCCAGTATCGGTGCCTTTATCTACGGCGCGTCACAGATCCTGTTCCTGTATAACGTGATCGCCACGATTGTGGCCGGCAAGCCCACCAGTGACGAGAAGACCTGGGATGGCGCCGAGGGCCTGGAGTGGACGGTCGCCACCCCGGCGCCCTACCACACTTTCGAGACACCACCGCAGGTCAAGTGAGGTCAATATCGTGTTGAGAGTCAGCAGCAATCCGGTCGTGGACACTGTCGTCAAACTCGTGACGACAGCGGTCGCCATGTTTGCCTTCGTGTTCGTGGTCATGGTGCCGCTGTACGATGTTCTCTGTGATGCGCTTGGCATCAACGGCAAGACCAGTGGCGAGGCCTACACCGCGGTGCAGGCTGGCGTTGATGAGTCGCGAACAATCACCATCCAGTTTGTCGCGACCAACAACGAGGGGATGCCCTGGGAGTTCGGGCCGGCGGTGACGCGCATGCTCGTCCATCCCGGCGCGAGCAACGATACGGTGTTCCACGCACGCAACCCGCTGCCCCGGCCCATGGTTGCCCAGGCAATCCCCAGCGTGTCCCCGTCCCGCGCCGCGGCTTACTTCCACAAGACCGAGTGTTTCTGCTTCAACCAGCAACCGCTGGATGGCGAAACAGCTACAGAAATGCCGCTGCAATTCATAGTCGATCGTGACCTGCCCGCGGACATCAAGACAATTACCCTGTCCTATACGATGTTCGACATAACAGATATGGTGGGTGGCGCTGTCGCCACCCGCTGACGCCCGGCCCGGGGGGGCCGTGTGATTTAAACGGAGAAACACCATGACAACCCACAGTTCCACAGAGTACGAGAAGTATTACGTACCGGAAAAGAGCAAGATGGCGGTCTGTGCCACCATCGGACTGATCCTGAGCACCTTCGGGGCCGCCAGCGTCATGAATGACATGACTTTTGGCGACGGTGCGACCACCAGTTCCTGGAGTATCTTCTGGTTTGGCCTGTTTTTCTTCTCGGCCACCCTGTTTGCCTGGTTTCGCACCGCGATCCGGGAAAACATCGCTGGTCTCAACAGCGCGCAGTTGAAGAAGTCCTATGTTCTGGGCATGTTCTGGTTCATTTTCTCCGAGGTCATGTTCTTCTTCGCCTTCTTTGGCGCGCTGTTCTACGTCCGCACCCTGGTCGGTCCCTGGCTGAGCGGTGAAGGCGACGGCGGCAGGATGAACCACCTGCTTTGGGAGGGCTTCCAGTACGCCTGGCCCATGGCGCAGACGCCGCAGGAAGCGGTGGGTGGCGTTGCCAACCAGCCCATTGCGAACATGGGCACGTTCCAGAGCTACGAAAAGAGCATGGCGTTCAGCGATGCGGCGGCCTGGTATCTGTGGCTGCCGATGTGGAACACGATTGTGCTGCTGTCATCCAGCGTGACCGTGCACATGGCGCACATGGGCATCCTCGACGGCAACAAGCGCAAGTTCAATATCTGGCTGGGCGTAACCGTGGCTCTGGGCATGCTGTTCGTTGCTCTGCAGATCCTTGAGTACTACGAGGCCTATGCGCACTTCGGCCTGACCCTGAACTCAGGGATCTACGGGTCCACCTTCTTCATGTTGACCGGGTTCCACGGTTTCCACGTGATCATGGGCATGACCATGCTGCTGATCCAGTGGCTGCGCTCGGTCAAGGGCGGCCACTTTACCGCCGATGACCACTTTGGTTTCGAGGCGTCCAGCTGGTATTGGCACTTCGTCGATGTGGTATGGGTGTTCCTCTTCCTGTTCGTTTATATCCTGTAGGGCGATCAGTCGCCATTTTCCTGCTCCTGGGATGCCATCGGACGCGGTCCGGCATCCCAGGGGTTGCGGTGGCCGAGCTGGCCACTGGCTACGCCGTAGACGATCAGGCCTGCGAGCGTAATGGCAAGCCCCAGTCTTACCCCGAGCGAGTGAAATGTCCTGCGCTTGGTCTTGTCGCCCTGGTCGACCATGAGGAAGTAGAATCCGCTTCCCAGGCTGGCTACCAATGCCAGCATCAAAACGACGATCGCGATTTTCAACAATGGCCTTCTCCCGGTTTCAAACAGCGCAGTATAAACCAGCCGCCCGTCGGTCGGATGCTGCGTTCCTGACTTTAACTGAACGGGGCTGAGGCATGGCGCGACTAAAGCTGGACTTCGAATGGCGCATAACCCTGGCTACTGCCCTGCTGTTCCCGGCGTTGATCGCCCTGGGGTTCTGGCAGCTGGATCGTGCGGAAGAGAAGGCCGGTCTGGAAGCCCTCTGGAATGCGCGCCAGAACGAGGCACCGGTACCATTGAGCGCACTGTCCGCCATTGACCCTGCGGAACTGGCCTACCGCCGGGTCTCCCTGCGAGGAGAGTTTCTTCAGGGGCATTACCTGCTGCTGGACAACCGCGTCCACCAGGGGCGCTTTGGCAATGAGGTGATCGGTCTGCTGGAGCTGGCCGGCGGTGACCAGGTGGTACTGGTGAATCGCGGGTGGGTTGCCAGCGACCCCGCGCGTCAGCTGTTGCCGGAAGTGGCAGAACCGGTTGGCCCGGTGACGCTGACGGGCCATGTCTATGTGTCACCCGGCAAGCCTTTCCTGCTTGGGGCGCAACAGCCCGGCCCGCCCTGGCCGGTGCGGGTCCAGGCGCTGGAAGCCGAAACCCTTGCGCCGCTGGTTGCAATGGCCACCGATGCCGCCCTGTATCCATACCCGGTGCGGATCGACAGCGGGCAGCCGGGCGCTTTGACAGTGGCGTGGCAGCTGGTCAATGCCAGCCCCGCAAAGCACCAGGGGTACGCGGTGCAGTGGTTTACCATGGCGGCTGTACTCGCCTTTTTCTTCCTGCTGCGCAGTTCCAATCTGTGGCAGCTGGTGACCCGCAAACAAAATGAGGCCTGAGCTATGCAACAGCCGGTGACAGCCCCCAACAACGGCAGGATGGTCATGGTGCTGATTGCTGGTATTCCCGTGACGATGGTGCTGGCGGCCACCTGGCTCTGGTGGTTTGTGGTCCGGGGTGATCTCGACATCGTCCAGATACTGGGTACCGCCAATCGAGGCACCCTGCTGGATCCACCGCGCGCTCTGGCGGCTGCGGAGCTGGCAGGTCCCACGGGGGCGCCCCTGCCCTGGACCAATACGGATCACCAGTGGACCCTGCTGGTGACCAACCACGGTGCGGAGTGCGTTGCAGCCTGCGAATACAAGTTGTACCTGACCCGGCAGATCCACATGGCGCTGGGCAAGGAGTTTCCGCGTGTGCGCCGTATGCTGGTCACCGACCGGGCGCCGGCAGATACGTCCCTGTCGGTGGCCGCCCTCAGTGACGGCAAGCCCGCCCCCGACGATTTCGGGCAATTCCTGGCGAGCGAACACGGCGGCCTCTCGGTACTGCGCCTGGATACGGCCTGGCCGGCACTGTTCCCGGAAGCAATGGCGACAGAGCAGGTCTGGTACCTGGTGGACCCCGCAGGCTGGGTCATGATGGCCTATGATGAGGGCGACAGCTACAAGGACGTTATTTCAGATCTTAAATTCCTGCTCAAGAACTCCGGGGACTAAATGGGTGCTTCGACAGACATGGCCGTGACCGGCAAAGCGACCTGGCGGGACTACAAGGAGCTCACCAAGCCTAATGTCGTCCTGCTGATGATCCTCACGTCGGTGATCGGTATGTTCATGGCAGTGCCGGGGATGGTGCCGCTGGACGCGTTGATCCTGGGTAATCTGGGGATTGCCCTCTGCGCGGGCGCGGCCGCCGCGGTCAATCACCTGGTAGATCAGCGGGTGGACCAGCGCATGGCCAGGACCAGCCAGCGCCCCGTCGCCCAGGGCCGGGTCGGGACCCTGCAGGCCAGCCTGTTTGCCCTGGTCCTGGGTAGTCTGGGCATGGCGATCCTGTTGCTCTGGGTGAATGCCCTGACAGCCTGGCTGACCTTCGCTTCGCTGGTTGGCTATGCTTTTGTCTACACCATGTTTCTGAAGCGCGCCACACCCCAGAACATCGTGATCGGTGGCCTGGCGGGCGCCGCTCCCCCGCTGTTGGGCTGGACCGCGGTCACAGGCGAGATCCACGGCCACGCCCTGCTCCTGGTCCTGATCATCTTCGCCTGGACGCCGCCCCACTTCTGGGCCCTGGCGATCCACCGCAAGGACGAGTACGCCGCAGTTGATATCCCCATGCTGCCGGTGACCCACGGTGATGCGTTCACCCGGCTGCATATCCTGCTCTACACCATCATCATGTTCCTGATCACCCTGCTGCCCTTTGTCACCCGGCTGAGTGGGCCCCTGTACCTGCTGGGTGCCGTGATACTGGGCGGGGGGTTCCTGTACTGGGCAGTGGAATTGATGCGCAACCGGAACCCCAGCGCGCCGATGGAAACCTTCAAGTATTCCATTGTCTACCTGATGGCCCTGTTTGTGATCATGCTGGTGGATCACTATCTGTTTCCGATGACGACCTGAGGCACCTGGAACCATGAGCAACAGCAAGACAAGCACCCAGACCCGCGGCATCCGGCTTACGGTTATCGGTGTTCTGCTTTTTATTCTGGTAATCGTTGCCGGCTTTGTGAACCGCATTGGCCAGCCGCGGGTGATGTCGGCGTCAGAAATGCAGGCAAACGGTGCCTATCTGCTGCAAACCCCGAGAGATATCGGGGATTTTGAGCTCATCGATCACCGCGGCCAGCCATTTGTGCCGGCCAGTCTGGAGGGCCAGTGGTCGCTGCTCTTCTTCGGTTTCACCTACTGCCCGGACATATGCCCAACGACCATGGCCTTTCTCAACCAGTTTGTGCAGCAGCTGGAGGGAACTGAAGCCAGGAATACGCAGGTGATCATGGTGTCGGTGGATCCGGCGCGCGATACGGTGGCGCAACTGGCCAGCTATGTGCCGTTCTTCAATCCTGAATTTATCGGTGTGACGGGCGAGTTTCTTGATATCCACCGCTTTGCCACCGCGCTGAATACCCCGTTCCGCAAGGTGCCAGGCCAGGATGAAAACTACCTGGTGGATCACAGTGCGAACGTGGTGCTGATCAATCCGCGGGGTGATTACCATGCCTTTTTCAAGGCGCCGCTGGACCTGGCGCAGATGAAGGTGACCTATCGTTCGATCCGCGTCCTGTGGGATCGCTAGCCGACAAGCAGGAGCCAAGCATGGCTGAACACAGCGCACCGATTGTCCTGGTGGACGGCTCCTCCTACCTGTACCGGGCCTTCCACGCCCTGCCTCCCCTGAATACCTCGACCGGTGAACCCACCGGTGCGGTCAAGGGCGTGATCAGCATGCTGCGTCGCCTGCGCAAGGACTACCCCGAGAGCCCTGTCGCGGTGGTGTTTGATGCCAAGGGCAAGACCTTCCGCGATGAGCTGTTTGCGGAATACAAGGCCCAGCGCCCACCGATGCCCGATGAGCTGCGGGCCCAGGTCGACCCCATCCACGCCATAGTTCGTGCCATGGGCCTGCCGCTGATCTGCGAGCCGGGGGTGGAAGCGGACGATGTAATCGGCACCCTGGCCCGGGAGGCCAGCCGCCAGGGTCGCCCGGTGGTGATCTCCACCGGCGACAAGGACATGGCACAGCTGGTGGATGGCAACACCACGCTGGTCAACACCATGACCGACAGCCGCCTGGATGAGGCCGGGGTGGAGGAGAAGTTTGGTATTCCACCGGCGCGTATCATAGATTTTCTGGCCCTGATGGGCGACAAAGTCGATAACATACCGGGAGTTCCGGGAGTCGGCGAGAAAACCGCGCTGGCCCTGCTGCAGGGTCTTGGTGGCCTGGACGACATCTACGCGGGGCTGGACAGGGTCGCGGAACTGGAATTTCGCGGTGCCAGGACCATGGCCGCCAAGCTGGAAGCGGAAAAGGAGCGTGCCTACCTCTCCTACCAGCTCGCCACCATCAAGACCGACGTGCCACTGGCCGAGACAGTGGAGGACCTGCGCAACGGGGAACCGGACCTGGAGGCATTGCGGGACTGGTACACCCGCCTGGAGTTCCGCAGTTGGCTGGAAGAGCTGCTGGACGCTGGCGGGGAAGACGGGCAGGACCCGCCGGCAGCTGCCGCCGGCGCCTGGGAGCTTGTTACCGGGCAGGCAGAACTGGACCGCTGGCTGGCGCGCCTGCAAGAGGCCGAGCTGTTTGCCTTCGACACCGAAACCACCAGCCTCAATTACATGGAGGCGCGGATTGTCGGCGTGTCCTTCGCGGTAACCCCCGGCGAGGCCGCTTATGTCCCCCTCGCCCACGACTACCTCGGAGTGCCGGAGCAGTTGGACCGGGATTCGGTGCTCGCCCAGCTGCGACCGTTGCTGGAAGACGAGCAGCTTGGCAAGGTCGGCCAGAACCTGAAATACGACGCCAGCGTGCTCGCCAACCACGGCATTTCCCTGCGCGGAATTCGCCACGACACCATGCTGGAATCCTATATCCTCGATTCCACCGCCACGCGCCACGACATGGACAGCCTGGCTCTCAAGTATCTGGGCCACAAGACTATCCACTTCGAGGATATCGCCGGCAAGGGCGCGAAACAGCTCACTTTCAACCAGATCAAGCTGGAGGAGGCCGGGCCCTACGCGGCCGAGGACGCCGACGTCACACTGCGCCTGCACCAGGCCCTGTGGCCGCGCCTGGAGGCCCTGCCGGGCCCCTGTGCCGTCTACACGGATATTGAGTTGCCGCTGGTGCCGGTACTGTCGCGGATCGAGCGCACAGGTGCGCTGCTCTCGGTGGAGCTCTTGCGCGAGCAGAGCCGGGAACTGGGGGAGCGGCTGCATGAGCTGGAGGCCGAAGCCCACGACCTGGCCGGGCAGGCGTTCAACCTGGGTTCCCCCAAGCAGCTGGGCGAGATCCTGTTCGACAAGCTGGAGCTGCCGGTCCTGCGCAAGACGCCCACGGGCGCGCCGTCCACCGCCGAGGAGGTGCTGGCGGAACTGGCCCTTGACTACCCCCTGCCCAAGGTGCTGCTTGAATACCGCGGTCTCAGCAAACTCAAATCGACCTATACGGACAAGTTGCCGGACATGGTCAATCCGGCCACGGGCCGGGTGCACACCTCCTACCACCAGGCGGTGACGGCGACAGGCCGCCTGTCCTCTTCCGACCCGAACCTGCAGAACATACCCATCCGGACCGAAGAGGGGCGCCGCATCCGCCAGGCGTTTGTCGCCCCCGAGGGTTACCTGATCGTCGCTGCCGACTACTCCCAGATAGAGTTGCGTATCATGGCCCACCTGTCCGGCGACGAGGGTCTTTTGCGCGCGTTCCGGGACGGCCTGGACGTCCACCGCGCGACTGCCGCGGAGGTGTTCGGCGTTCCCCTGGAGTCGGTGTCCGGGGACCAGCGCCGCAAGGCGAAGGCAATCAATTTCGGGCTGATCTACGGCATGTCGGCCTTTGGCCTCGCCCGCCAGCTGCACCTTGGCCGCAACGAGGCCCAGGAGTACATCGATCGCTACTTCGAGCGCTATCCGGGCGTTCAGGAATATATGGACCGGACCCGGGCCAGTGCCCGGGAGCAGGGCTTTGTGGAAACCCTGTTCGGGCGCCGGCTGTATCTGCCGGAAATCAACGCCCGCAACAAGATGCGGGCCCAGGCCGCGGAGCGCACCGCCATCAACGCGCCCATGCAGGGCACCGCCGCGGACATCATCAAGCGGGCCATGCTCAGGGTCGATGACTGGCTGCAGCGGTCCGGCGTGGATGCCCGGACCATCATGCAGGTCCACGATGAGCTGGTTCTGGAGGTGGCTGCTGATGTCGTGCCCGATGTCAGCGCGGGGCTGTGTGACCTGATGAGCAAGGCGGCAGAACTGGCGGTTCCCCTGCTGGTTGAAGCGGGCGTTGGAAAAAATTGGGATGAAGCGCACTGAGGCCCGGAACTTTTTTTCCAGACCCCGGTCCTATCAGTCGTAGCATGCTGCTACAGCCCCGCAGGTCTTTCTCCATGGACCCTCCGCGGGGCAAGTCTCTTCCCCAGAGACCCAAGCTGTCCCGGTTGCCTGCCCCCCTACAGGCAACCGGGTTTTTTATGCCCCGCTCTCCTGTTCTCCCTCGATCTCTTCCCCGTCCGGCAGCCACGGGCGCGTCAGCCAGGTATTCAGCACCGCAATGAGTTCCTTGTGCCCGCTGTGCTTCAGGGCTGAGAACAGTTGAACACTCACCAGGTCCCCGTACTGCCGCAGCTCCTTTTGCACCTGCAGCAAAGTATTGCGGGCCGGCCCGTTCTTCAGTTTGTCGGCCTTGGTCAGGAGGATGTGCACGGGCATGCCGGCGGCGATTGCCCAGGTGAGCATCTGCTGGTCGAACACCTGCAGCGGGTGGCGCACATCCATCAGCAGCACCAGCCCGCGCAAGCTCTGCCTCTTTTGCAGGTAATTTTCCAGCTGTCGCGTCCACTCCCGCTTTATCGCCAGGGGCACCTTGGCAAAGCCGTATCCGGGCAGGTCCACCAGGCGCTGCTGTTCAGTCAGCGAAAAGAAGTTGATCAGCTGCGTCCTGCCGGGGGTCCTGGAGGTCCGGGCGAGCTTCGGGTTCGCCGTCAAGCTATTGATTGCAGAGGATTTTCCCGCATTGGACCGGCCCGCGAAAGCCACCTCCCAGCCGCTGTCCTCGGGGCACTGGGACAATTTGCTGGCGCTGGTGAGGAAACTCGCGCTGCGATAGTCGGGGTTGGCCGGGGCCGGGGTTTGCATCGGGGAGCTTGCCTTTTTTGCGCTGGGTAAGTCGTATATAATGCCACAGCTTTTTTACTGGCCGGCGGAAATATACCGTGCCAGCTCACTCCCAGCGGTAAGCAGAGGTGTAGCATGAAGAAATTGTTAGCGGTCAGTGCCATGTTGTTTGCTGCCAGTGCCATGGCGCAGCCGCCCATGGACAAGTACAACAAGAGCTGTGCGGTATGTCACAATGCCGGCGTGGCGGGCGCGCCCAAGACCGGTGATGCCGCGGCCTGGGCACCGAAAATGGAAAAGGGCATGGACGCGCTGGTCACTTCGGTGAAAAACGGCCTGAATGCCATGCCGCCCAAGGGCATGTGCTTCGATTGCAGCGATGAAGATTACGCTGCCCTGATTACTTACATGTCCTCACCCGCAGAGTAATCTGTCGGTTCCACCTATCCAGATCTGGAAGTGTCATGAAGAAAGTTCTTGTTCTCTGCGGGGCCCTGCTTGGCTTCGCCCACTCCGCGGGTGCGGCTGTCCCCTTTCTCAAGGGTGATGCCGCGGCGGGAGAGTCGCTGACCACCATGTGCGCAGCCTGCCATGGCGCCGACGGCAACAGCCTGGCCCCGACCTTTCCCAAACTCGCGGGGCTGGGTGAGCGTTATCTTTACAAGCAGCTGCGGGACATACGCGATGGCGCCCGCCCGATCCCGACCATGGCCGGTCAGGTGGATAACATGACCGACCAGCAGCTGGCGGACATTGCCGCGTTCTATGCATCAAAGCCGATCAGCGGCAGCCAGACCGACCCGGAGCTGGTCGCCCTGGGGGAAAAGGTCTACCGTGCCGGCGTTGCCGATCGCAAGGTAGCGGCATGTATCGGGTGCCACTCCCCCAATGGCGAGGGCAATGCGCCGGCCGGCTATCCGGCGCTCGCGGGCCAGCACCCGGAGTATATCGCCACGCAGTTGCGCGAGTACCGCAAAGGCTATGAGAACCCGGCCGGTCGCACCAACGACGGTGATACCAGGATCATGCGCAGCAATGCCTTCGGCCTTAGCGACATGGAGATCGAAGCTGTCGCCAGCTACGCCGCTGGCCTCAGGTAGAGCTCTCGCGCCGTTTTCCCCAAGGTGGCCCAGTGGCCACCTTTTTTGTCAGGGGGAGAACACTGTGGCGGAATCATGGTCTGACTAACAACCTACAACTGTGGAGAGACCCATGTTCAAGCGTTTCCTTGCCCTTGCCCTGGTAGTGCTGGCCCCGCTGGCTGCTATCGCCCAGGAGGAACAGACCTGGGAAGAAGGCACCCATTACGATCTCATTACCCCGGCCATCCGCACCACTGACCCGCGCAAGGTCGAGGTGGTGGAGTTCTTCTGGTACGGTTGCGGCCACTGCTACACCTTCGAACCCCTGATCAGCCGCTGGAAAGAAACCCTGGGCGAGGATGTCACCTTCGTCGGCTCCCCGGCTGTCTGGAACAAGCCCATGGAGCTGCATGCGGCGATGTACTATGCCGCCAAGGCGCTGGGGGTGCTCGATTCCCTGCACACGGTGATGTTCCAGGCCATGAACGTTGACGGTAAACGCCTTGCGTCCGAGGGCGAGATCCGCAGCCTGTTCACCGCCAACGGCGTCAGCGTCGAGGACTTTGACAAGGCCATCGGTTCCTTCGGGGTCAGCAGCCAGGTGCGCCAGGCAAACAGCCGGGCGCGGGCGGCCAAGATCACCGGAACGCCGGAGATGATGGTCAACGGCAAGTACCGCATCAGCACCCGCAAGGCAGGAAGCCAGGCCAATATGCTGAAAATCGCCGACTTCCTCATCGAGAAGGAACGCGCCGCGCTCGCCGCAACGGCCAGCGCGTCCTGAGCCGGGCGGGATCCAGGTCCCGCCCTTTTGCCTGAGGCCGCGGCTGTGTCAGCGATCTACTTTTCGCCGATGCTGCTGGGGTTGCTCCTGTTGCTGGCCATCGCGGTGTCGGCAACCGCCCTGTGGTATGTCTCCCGGCCCTATGCCGGGCCGGCCTTCTGGATGGCGGCCGGCTGGAGCCTAATCCTTGGGGTGGTGCTCTTTATCGGTTTCATGGTCACCGGCAGCCCGGTGCTCAATGTGCTCGGCAATGCCGGTCAGCTTGCCGGGGAGGCGCTGTTCCTGCTGGGCATTTTTCGGTTCATGGGGCGTCCGCTGCCCCTCTGGATCGTGCCTGCCAGTGTCGGACTGATGGTGGTGTTCAACGTCCACTACTGGATGTTCGATGGCAATTCCGATTTCCTGATGGGAGTGTATTCCACCATTGCCGGTCTTCTGCCCCTGCAGGCGATCTGGCTGCTGCTGTGCACCCGGGACGGCCAGACTGCGCGGACAGCCCAGCTGCTGGTCGGCCTGAGCCTGGTGCTGTACTCCGGCGTGACGCTTCTGCGCGGCTACTATGGCTATCACGACTGGCTGCTCAATCGACCCTATGTGCCGCCCCATGAGTCGTTCAGCTATCTTTTGCCCTACAATTTCGCCCTGCCGGCGCTGGTCATGGGGTTTGTCGGGGTCACCCTGATGACCATGCAGAGAATCCTCGCGGTGAGCCGTGAACACGAGACCCGGGCGCAGCGCCTGGCCACGCTGGATGAACTCACGGGGCTGCCCAACCGACGCGCGTTCAACGCCATTGCCGAGCGCGATCTCGCTCACGCCCTGCGCCACCGGCATTCACTCTGCCTGGCGATGATCGACCTGGACAATTTCAAGCGCCTGAATGACAGCTATGGTCACGGTTTTGGCGACCAGGTGTTACAGGCGTTTGCCGATGGCTGGAGGGCACAGCTGCGCTCATCCGATATTCTCGCGAGGTACGGCGGTGAGGAGTTCGTCTTGTTGCTGCCGGACACGGACCCCGGTGAGGCGCGGACCATGCTGGACCGGGCCAGGGCGACCGTGGCCACGATGACCTTGCACGCCGGCGCCACGCCTGTTGCCTTGACCTTCAGCGCCGGGCTGGCGCAGGCGCTACCGGGGGATGACGTCGACAGCCTGTTGGGTCGCGCCGACAAGGCCCTGTACCAGGCGAAGGCGGCGGGCCGGGACCAGATTGTGCTTTGGGGGTCCGGGGATCAGGGCTACATGCCCGTGCCGTAAACCTCCAGTGATGCCTTGCCGCTTTCCCGTACCCGGTGCAGGGCCAGCGCGTACTCGCGCAGCAGTTGCAGGCAGTAGAGGGTGCGTTCGCCGAGGTATTGCTGTGACTTGGGGTCATTGTCCTCGGCGTCGGCATTAAACACAGAGCGGACATTGCGCACGATCAGGTGCTCCGGAAGGAAGCAAATGCGGTTGTTCTTGTAGCCACTCATGCGCAGCTCTGCGACGGGATAGGCGCCACCGACGGAGGCCGACAC
>JBFHFJ010000066.1:0-13189 GCA_041583655.1 Haliea sp.
GTCACCGAGACACCATCCGCCACCTGCCCCGGCTCGAACTGATAGCTGAGGCGGAATTCCATGTCGCCCCAGCTGAGACGGTCCGGGAACTGCTGACCCAGGCTGGAACCCGGGTCCCGAGCCAGCAGCAATTCGCGCGGGACCCGCAGACCGGCATCCGCACCCGGCGTCGCTGCCAGCCAGGCGCGCAGGCGCTCGGCCGTGGTGACGTCCTCCGGCAGCCGTTCGGCATAGAACGTGAAGAGCACCTGTTCGTCCGCCAGCAAGTCCCGGCGCCGGGCCCGGGCCTCGAGGTCTTCCAGCGAGCGCAGCAGCTTCAGGTTGTGCTTGAGGAATCCGGGATGGCGCGGAAAACGCCCCGCAATCAGACCCTCGCGAATGAGCAGCTCCCTCGATTCCGCCGGATGGATCGGGCCGTAATGCACCGATCGCTTGTCAGCCACCGTCAGGCCATACAGCGTGACTCTCTCCCAGGCCATGGCCCGCCCCTGGCGAGCCTCCCAACGCGGTTCGTAATAGTGGAACTTGAGAAGTTCCGGATTGATTTCCAGGACCCAGGCGGGATCGATGGTGCCGACCGTACGGGCGAATACTCTCGAGGTTTCGACAATTTCTGCCGCCACCAGCCACTTCGGCCGCTGCCGCCCCAGGGCGGAGCCGGGAAATATCTGCAGCTTGCGATTGCGGCTGCCCAGGTAGTCACGGTCCTCCTGGTGCTGGGCGATGTTCGACAACAGGCCCGCCAGCAGGGCACGGTGCACGGCATCGTAGCTCTCCTCTTCCACCGCGGGCAGTCCGGCGCCCGGGTGCAGGCCAAGCTGGCGGCAGCCTATACGCAGCTGTGCGTGCATGTCGCGCCACTCGCGCAGGCGCAGGAAAGAAAGGAATTCGCGCTGGCAGAGTTTGCGCAACTGGCTCTGGCTCAGAGCCTGGCGCTGCTCCTCGTAATAGCGCCAGAGGGCCAGCCAGGCCATGAAGTCCGAGCGGGGGTGGCGGAAGCGCGCGTGCATCTGGTCAGCCTGCGCCTGCTTGTCCGCCGGCCGTTCCCGGGGGTCCTGGATGGCCAGCGCCGCCGCGATCACCAGCACCTCATCGAGGCAGGAAAGCTGCTGCGCGGCCAGCACCATGCGCGCCAGTCGCGGATCCACGGGCAACCGGGCCATGCGCTTGCCCGTGGCCGTCAGCTTGCCGCGACCCGTCACCGCCCCCAGCTCCTGCAGCAGCTTGTACCCGTCACGCACCATGCGCGGATCCGGGGGATTGATGAAGGGGAAGCGCTGCAGCTCGCCCAAACCCAGATTCAGCATTTGCAGGATCACCGCGGCGAGATTGGTGCGCAGAATCTCCGGGTCGGTGAATTCCGGACGCGAGAGGAAATCGGTTTCCGTGTACAGGCGGATACAGACACCGGGCGCGATACGGCCACAGCGCCCCTGGCGCTGGTTCGCGCTGGCCTGGGAGATGGGCTCGATGGGCAGCCGCTGCACCTTGGTGCGGAAACTGTAGCGGCTGATGCGGGCTTCGCCCGGGTCGATCACATAGCGGATGCCGGGCACGGTGACGGACGTCTCCGCGACGTTCGTCGCCAGCACCACCCGCATGCCCCGCCGTCTCGAGAGGTCGAACACGCGGCTCTGCTCGGCCTGGGTGAGGCGGGCGTAAAGCGGGAGCACCTCCAGCCGCTCCTGACCGCGCAGCTGCCGGGCCAGTTCGCGAATATCTCGCTCGCCCGGCAGGAACACCAGCACATCGCCACGCTCCCCGAACCGGCCCGCCTCGATGTCGCCGACCAGACCCACGATCTGCTCCTGCAGGCCCAGGTCCCGGTCCTCGGCGGGATCCAGGTACACTGTTTCCACCGGGTAGCTGCGCCCGGAGACCTCGATGACGGGCGCATCGCCAAAGTGCCGCGAGAAGCTGTCCACATCGATGGTGGCGGACGTGATAATCAACTTGAGATCCGGCCGTTTTGGCAACAGCTGTTGCAAATAGCCGAGCAGGAAGTCGATATTGAGGCTGCGCTCGTGCGCCTCGTCGATAATCAGGGTGTCGTACTGGCGCAGGAGCCGGTCGTTGCGTATCTCCGCCAGCAGGATGCCATCCGTCATCAGCTTCACCGCCGATGCATCTGATACCTGGTCGGTGAAGCGCACCTGGTAGCCCACCACCTCGCCCAGGGGTACCTGCAATTCATCCGCAATACGCTGGGCCACGGTCCGCGCCGCCAGCCGGCGTGGCTGCGTGTGGCCGATTCGGGCCTCGCGGCCGCGCCCCAGCTCCAGGCATATCTTGGGGATCTGCGTGGTCTTGCCAGAACCGGTCTCGCCAGCGATGATCACCACCTGGTGCTCACTGATGGCCCGCGCAATATCCTCCCTGCGCTGCACCACGGGCAGTTCGGGGGGATACGTTATTGGCGGAATGGCGCGAACCACCGCTTCCGGCATTGTTCTGCTCCTGCGGGCTGGATTTCGGGGTGTTTGGGGTCCGCTACACTAAGGTATCATCGCGCTCTCAACAATCCCCTCAGGAATTCACCATGCCCGAAGTGCGCAACCATACCTTCGACGAACTCGCCATTGGCCAGCGGGCAGAAAGCACCCGTACGGTCACCATGGAGGATATTCGCCTGTTCGCCGCGGCCTCCGGCGATCACAACCCGCTGCATCTGGATCCGGACTACGCCGCGGGCACCCAGTTCGGCGAGTGCATCGCCCACGGCATGTTTACCGGCGGGCTGATTTCCGCGGCATTGGCCATGCAGCTCCCGGGCCCGGGGACAATCTACCTGAGCCAGTCGCTGGCGTTCAGGCTGCCGGTGAAAATCGGGGACACCCTGACAGTGCAGTTGACCGTGACGGACAAGCAACCACGGCGCCGCCAGGTCACCCTGGATTGCCTGGTGCTCAACCAGCACGGGAAGAAGGTCGTCACGGGCAGCGCCGAGGTGATCGCGCCGGCGCTGCCGGAAACGCTGACCATCACCGCACCCGCGGTGCCCGGCTGACGCCGCGCCTCCGGGCGTCAGGCCGGTGGCGACGCGGGCGAGGCCTCGGACTCAGGCGCGAACTGCTGTGGGTCGAGGTACTGCAGGCGCAGTTCAATGGAGCCCCGGGTTTCGCTGGAATCCACACCCAGTACCATGACATTGACCTCTCCGTCCTCTTCGGTCGCCGCCGTCAGCCCGAAAATAACGTTGTCAGGGTTGTTCTGGTCCGTAAACACCTTGATATCCTTGCCCGCGCGCAGGGCATCGCTGAGCTGCGCGACCAGCATCGCCAGGCTGGCGCGGAATGCGCCGAAGTTCAGCTTGCCGCGAAACTCGGTGTGATCCAGGGCGACATCGAAGCGGACCTGGGAGCGATCCTCCATCTGGACATTGGTCAGATGTACAGACCTGCCGGCCGCCATGTCGCGGAATACGTTCTTGGACTCGGTGCGCCGGTTCTCAAGGAAGGCCTTGTACAACAGGTTGACCGCTATCGTCAGGAACTTGTCCCGGGGGATGGTTTGACTCTGCTTCTGCGCCATGAAAAGCCCTCTCAATCAAGGGGCGCAAGTCTACTGCCTGCCCGCCGCAAAAACCAGCGGCCCACGGAGCGGGGCCCTGCCTCGCGCGGCGCAGCAATGGCTCCCGGCGGGGGTATCTGCTAGGCTTTCCCGCGCTGCGGGACGCGCCCTCGGCCACCCCCCTACCCAACAAGAGCGACACCATGGCCAGCAATTCAGCACACTTCGACTTCAGCGGTGCCAGGATTCTTGTCACCGGTGGCACCAGCGGCATCGGCGCGGGTATCGCCTCAGCCTACCTGGCAGCGGGCGCCGAAGTCACCATCACCGGCACCCGGGCCAGCGCGAAGGATTACGATACCGACCTCTCGGGCTACCACTACCTGCAGCTCGATGTGGAGAACCCGGCGCAGGTGGATGAGGTCGCACGCGCCCAGACCCAGCTGGACGTGCTGGTGAACAATGCCGGTATCGCCCTGCCCAGCCTCGGCCTCGACGAATGGGACCCGGACAACTTCAGCCGCGCCGTCAACATACACCTGGTCTCAGGATTCCGGCTTGCGCGCGGCTGCCGCGATGTCCTCCGGGCAAGCAAGTGCGCCGGAGGCGCCTCGGTGATCGGCATCGCCTCGATGAGCTCCTACTTCGGCATGGGTATCATCCCCGGCTACGGTGCCGGCAAGACTGGCCTGCTGGGGGTTACCCGGGCAATGGCGGTGGAATGGGGCGCTCTGGGCATTCGCGCCAACTGCGTGGCCGTGGGCCTGTGCGAGAGCCGGATGACCGCGGCAACGATTGCCAGCCCCGAGTGGTCGGCGCCCACAATGGCCCGGACACCGCTCGGCCGGCACGGGGTGCCCGAAGACGTGGCCGGGGCGGTGTTGTTCCTGAGCAGCGCCCAGGCCAGCTGGATTACCGGCCAGACCCTGCCCATCGACGGCGGCTACACTGTCGCCGGATAGCATCCGGGCGGACGGCGGCAGCAGGTCAGGGACAAGCGTCATGCAGCGCTCCAACTCTCTGTGGCAGCCCCTGCCTGGACCCGCCCTGCAGTGGCAGGATGACGGCAGCCCGGTCTCGTCCGCTTTCGCCGACGTGTATTACTCACGCGACAATGGCCTGGCGGAGGGTCGCCATGTATTCCTCGCCGGCAACGACCTGCCAGGTCGCTGGCAGTCGCCCGGTGCGGAGTGTTTCGTGGTGGCAGAAACCGGCTTTGGTACCGGGCTGAACTTTCTCCTCACCTGGCAGGCCTGGCGTGCACGCACCGCCCACACTGCTGGGCCGCGGCGGCTGCACTACCTGGCACTGGAAAAATTCCCGCTCGACGTCGCCCAGCTGCAGCGGGCCGGTGCTGCCTGGCCGGAGCTGGCACCCCTGCTGGCCAGCCTGTCGGCGCAGTACCCGCACGCCCTGCCGGGCGCCCACAGGGCACTGTTCGACGGGGGCGAAGTTGTCCTTGATCTGTGGTGGGGCGATGTCGCCGAGGTGCTGGAGGATCTGGGCCGCGCCCGCACCCCGCTGGTGGATGCCTGGTACCTCGACGGTTTCGCTCCCTCGCGCAATCCCGCCATGTGGCAATCCTCACATTGGCCCGCTGTCGCGGCCCTGAGCCGCCCCGGTGCCACCTTTGCCACCTTTACTGCCGCCGGGGCGGTGCGCCGGGGCCTCGCGGAGGCCGGTTTCGAGGTGCGCAAGGCCCCCGGTTTCGGCCGCAAGCGCGAGCAGCTGTGTGGCCGGCTCGGCGCTGTGCCGCATGCGGTCCCGCTGCAGGGCACGCCCTGGGACATCCCCGTGCGGTCGCCCCCACCCCCTCCGGAGGTGCTCGTGATCGGCGCGGGGCTCGCGGGCTGCCATACCGCCGCCGCCCTCGCCCGCCGTGGTATCCGGGTTACGCTGCTGGACCAGGGCGCACTTGCTGACGGCGCCTCGGGCAACGTCCAGGGAGTGCTGTATACCCGCCTCTCCCACCGCCACTCGCCGCTGACGGACTTCGCCCTTGCCAGTTTCGACTTCGCCAGCCGCCAGTACCGGGCCGGCTTTACCGAGGGCACCCTGCAACCGCAGGTCGACGGCGAACTCTGTGGCAGTTTCCACCAGGTGGCGGATACCCGGGAGCTGGCACGCATGGCGCCCCTCCTGGAGCGCTTGCCCGGGCTCGCGCAGGTCCTCGACGCTGACCGCGCCTCCGCGCAACTGGGTATCATCCAGGCCAAAGCAGGCTACTGGTACCCGGGTTCGGGCTGGATGTCGCCGCCCGGCGTCTGCCGACAGCTTGTCCGGCATCCACTTGTCACACTGCATGAGAACTGCGGGCCCCTGCAGCTGCAACAGGTGGAAGATCCCTGGCAAGCGGTGAGCGGCGGGCAGATACTGGCCAGGGCGCCGGCCGCCGTGGTGGCGGCGGGAGTTCACAGCAACCGACTGGGGCCCCTGGACTGGTTGCCCCTGAAGGCGATCCGCGGCCAGACCACCCAGCTCCCGCCGCTGCCCGCCCTGGCGGGGCTGAGGGCGGCACTTTGCCACACTGGCTATATTGCCCCGGCGACCGCGGAGGGACACTGTATCGGCGCCACCTTTGCACCGGGCGACGTGGACCCGGAACTGCGCCGATGCGACCAGGTCGAAAACCTTGAGCAGCTGGCGGCGGCGCTGCCGGCACTGCGGTTGTCGCTGGCAGACCTCGCGGGAAGCGCGCTGCCGGGCCGGACTGGCTGGCGCTGCGCGAGCCCGGATTACCTGCCCCTGGTGGGGCCAGTGCCGGACCGGGAGGCCTTCTTGTGCGACTATGGGGCCCTGCGGGAGAATGCCCGCACGGCCATTCCACGGGCGGGCCGGTATCTCCCCGGACTGTACCTGAACACCGGTCACGGCTCGCGGGGACTGACGTCCACACCGCTGGCGGCGGAACTGCTGGCCAGCCAGCTTTGCGGAGAACCGCTGCCCCTGGAACCGGAGCTGGTACGTGCGCTGGCCCCGGCCCGTTTCATCATTCGCGATCTCGGGAGAAACCGCATTTGAACACGCTGATCCTGCGCAGCTTTCTACTCCTGCTGCTTGCCAGTCCCGCACTGGCGGTGGAGCAATTCAGCTATCGGGTGGTGGAGAAAAAGCCCCAGGCCCGCAACAGCTTTGTCCAGGGCTTGCAGATCATCGATGGCGAGCTGTATGTCAGCACCGGCCTCTACGGGCAGTCGCGCCTGCTTCGCTACCGGTTTGCCGACGGCGAGCTGCTGGACCAGCGCCGCCTGCACCCGCGCCTGTTCGCTGAGGGCCTCACTGTGTTCGGAAACAGGGTCTACCAGCTGACCTGGCGCGAGCGGCGGATGCTGGTCTACAACCGGCAGGAGCTCAGCCCTGTCGCCGTGTTTGCCCTGCCCGGCGAGGGCTGGGGCCTGACCGATAATGGCCGCGAACTCATCTACAGCGACGGCACGGAGCGCCTCCACTTTCTCGACCCGGACAGCGGGCGGCAACTGCGCACGCTGACGGTGACCGAGCAGGGCCAGCGGGTGGTGCACCTGAACGAACTGGAGTGGATAGACGGGCAGATCTGGGCCAATGTCTGGACGACAGACCGCATCGTGGTCATCGACCCCGACAGTGGCGAGGTCACCGCCAGCATTGATCTCAGCGGCCTGCTGCCACCGGCGGAGCGGCCGGCAAACGCCGATGTCCTCAACGGCATCGCGCGCAATCCCGCGGACGGTGGCCTCTGGGTCACCGGCAAGAACTGGCCCTGGCTGTACCGCATAGAGTTGGTACCGGCCGCAGCAGGGCCTGCCAATTCGCGCTAGAATAGCGGGCTTGTTTCGAACCAATCAGGACTACCATGACCCAGAGCATACCGGCCGCCGTCAGCCACGCCGCCTTCCGCCTGCTGCGCAGCCACGAGATCGAGTCCCTGCAATTGCGGGTGGACCAGTACCAGCACCAGGCCACCGGCGCAATGCACTACCACCTGGCCGCAGACAGCAGCGAAAATGTGTTCCTGGTGGCGCTGCGCACTGTGCCCACGGACTCCACGGGCGTCGCCCACATTCTCGAACACACGGCGCTCTGCGGCAGCGAGCGGTATCCCGTGCGCGACCCCTTCTTCATGATGCTGCGGCGCTCCCTGAACACGTTCATGAATGCCTTTACCAGCAGCGACTGGACCGCTTACCCGTTCGCCAGCCAGAACCGCAAGGACTTTGCCAACCTGCTGGATGTCTACCTCGACGCCGTCTTTTTCTCCCGTCTGGACCCACTGGACTTCGCCCAGGAAGGACATCGGGTGGAGTTCGCCGAACCCGGCAATCCGGACAGCGAACTGGTCTTCAAGGGTGTGGTGTTCAACGAAATGAAAGGCGCGAGGAGCTCGGTGCCCAGTACCCTCTGGCAGACCCTGTGCGAACACCTGTTTCCCACCAATACCTATCACTATGACAGCGGCGGCGACCCCCAGCACATTCCGGACCTGAGCTATGCACAGCTCAAGGCCTTCTACCAGAGTCACTATCATCCGAGTAACGCCATCTTCATGACCTTCGGTGATATTCCCGCCCACGAGCACCAGGCCGTGTTCGAGGAGCGGGCCCTGGCACGCTTCCAGCGCCTGCCGCAGCGCATCGAGGTGCCGCTGGAGCAGCGCTACAGTGCACCACTGCGGATCGAGCGCCCCTATGCCCTGGACGACTCGGGAGACACTGCACGCAAGACACATATCGTCATGGGCTGGCTGCTGGGGGAAAGCACCGACCTGCAGCAATTGCTGGAGGCACAGCTGCTCTCCAGTGTGCTGCTGGACAACAGCGCCTCGCCACTGATGCAGGCCCTGGAGACAACGGCACTGGGCCAGGCTCCCTCGCCCCTGTGCGGGCTGGAGGACTCCCAGCGCGAGATGGTATTCAGCTGTGGTATCGAGGGCAGCGAAGCCGCCTCCGCCGACGCGCTTGAGGCACTGGTACTGGGTGTCATAGAAAATGTCGCCCGGGACGGCGTGCCGCCCGCCCAGCTGGAAGCCGTGCTGCACCAGCTGGAACTCCACCAGCGTGAAATCAGCGGTGACGGCTATCCCTACGGTCTGCAGTTGATCCTGCAGGCACTCAGCCCGGCCACCCATTACGCCGACCCGGTGGCGGTGCTCGACCTCGACCCGGTGCTGGCCACCCTGCAGGAAAACATTCGCGACCCGCAATACATCAGGAACCTGGCCCGCCGCCTGCTTCTGGACAATCCCCACCGCGTCACCCTGGTCATGACCCCGGACACCGAACTGTCCGCGCGCCGCCTGGCCCGGGAGACCGAGCGCCTGGCGGCACTCAAGGCCGACATGAGCGAGGCCGACAGGCAGGCAACCCTGGAGCTGGCACAGCAACTGGAAAAGCGCCAGCAGCGGGTCGGTGACCTGAGCATCCTGCCCAAGGTCACCCTGGCCGATGTGCCCGCCAGCCTGCCTGAACTCGAATATCGAGAGCATCGCCAGGATGGCCTGACCCTGACCACCTACACCCAGGGCACCAACGGCCTCGTCTACCAGCAACTGGTCAGCCCCCTGCCGGCGCTGGACGCCGCGGCCACCGGGCTGCTGCCCCTGTACACGCGCGTCCTCACCGAGGTCGGGCTGGGAGATGACGACTATCTGGCGGTACAACACCGCCAGGCCGCCACCGTGGGCAGCATAGGCGCCTCGAGCTCCCTGCGCGGCGCGGTGGACGACGAGCAGCAGGTACAGGGCTGCTTCACCCTCTCCTCCAAGGCGCTGGCGCGCAACAGCGAAGCCCAGATCGCACTGATGCAGGACAGTCTTGAGCGGGTCCGCTTCGACGAGCCCGCTCGCATACGGGAGCTGGTCGCCCAGGCCAGGGCCCGGCGGGAGCAGTCCGTGACCGGTAACGGCCACGGGCTGGCGATGACCGCCGCAAGTGCGGGCATGAGCCCGCTGGCGCGAATCAACCACGAGCACGGCGGCCTGGAAGGTCTTCGCTCCCTGAAGGCGCTGGACGATGGCCTCGGCAGTGACAGCAACCTGCAGGAATTCATCGGCCGCCTCGGCGCTATACACGCGGCTGTCACCAGCATGCAGCCGCAGCTGCTGGCCATCGCCGACGAGCACGCCATTGACGCAGTCAGCCGCCAGGCACTGTCGGCGTGGAGCGCCTCCATCCACCCGGGCGCAAACCAGGCATCGTTCACTGCGGCACCCGTGCGCGAGACCCGGCGGGAACTGTGGATCGCCAATACCCAGGTCAATTTCTGTGCCCGGGCCTACCCCACTGTGCCTGTTGGCCACCCCGACGCGGCGGCATTGACCGTACTCGGCGGCTTCATGCGCAATGGCTTCCTGCACCGCAGCATCCGCGAGCAGGGCGGGGCCTATGGTGGCGGCGCCAGCCAGGATTCCGGCATCGCCGCATTCCGGTTTTATTCCTACCGCGATCCGCGACTACTCGACACGCTGGCGGATTTCGACCGAGCCATCGCCTGGGTGCTGGAAACGCGCCACGAGGCCAGCGCCCTGGAGGAGGCAATCCTGGGCGTGATTGGCAGCCTGGACAAGCCTGCCTCTCCCGCCGGCGAGGCCCGCCAGCATTTCTACCAGCGCCTGTTTGGTCGCAGCCACGAACAGCGCGAGGCCTTCCGCCGCGCCATCCTGGCCGTCAGCCTGGAGGATCTGCAGCGGGTCACCCAGCGCTACCTCGACCCGGCACTGGCCAGCACCGCAGTGGTGACCAGCCGCAAGCAGTTCGAATCGCTTGGCTCCGCGGTGGGAGAGCTGGGGCTGCAGGTGGAAATTCTGTAGCGCGACCCATCGCCACGCAAAAAAAATGACCCGGGCCGGCCTGGATGGCCTGACCCGGGTCGGCGTAGTGTTACAGGCTCAACTTTCGTTCGCCTCGCCCCCCCTGCGCTCCTTCGAGCCGCCCTTGCCAGGGCCCTTGCCGTGCTTGCCCTCGCCACGCCTGGCCTCCATGGCCTCGAGCTTTTCGCGCTGCTCGTCATTCAGCAGCTCGCGGATGGAAGCCCGTGTCTCGGTCATGCGATAGGTGTTGCGCGCCGTGATCTGGCCCAGTTCATCCGCCAGAGCCTGGGTGGCCCCCGCGTCAAAGCTGCCGGTCTGTTCACGCAGCTGGGTCTTGATCTCCCGCATCCGCTCACGGTCTGCAGCACCGGCTTCGCGCGCCCGGGCCATGACCTCGGCTACGCTGGCCTGCTGCTCCGCATTCAGGTCCAGATGACGGACCATCCTGCCCAGCATGGGCTCGGCACCGTCCTCGCCGGGCGAGGCTGAAACTGGCGCGGCAACCGCGGCGGTGGTAAGGGCCAGTACCAGGGCACCGGTGCGAAGTGCTGAACGTATTGGTGTGTGCATAAACCTTCTCCTGTTGGCTGAACACGTGGCCAGTATCGGGCAACCCTGTGTAAGTGTGTCGCCTACAAAAGTTAAAAACTGTAAAGAAGCATGGCAGCTAGTCCCGCGAGCATGGATTTTCCCGCGCGAGCGCCGCACACTGTGGCCAACACAGTGCTGTCGAACACCTGCCATGACCGAGCGTCTGCTGATCATTGATGATGACCGTGAACTCTGCACCCTGCTGCAGGAATTCCTGCGCCAGGAAGGCTTTGAGGTAGACCTCTGCCACGATGGGCGCGAGGCCTTGCTGCGCTGCCAGCGGACGGTGTTTGACGCCATCGTGCTGGACATCATGTTGCCGGGGATGCAGGGGCTGGAGGTATTGCGCAGGCTGCGGGAGCGACTGGACACACCCGTGCTCATGCTCACTGCCCGCGGCGAAGACACCGACCGCATCATCGGCCTGGAGCTGGGCGCCGATGATTACCTGCCCAAGCCGTGCAACCCCCGGGAATTGGCCGCGCGCCTGCGCGCGATCCTGCGTCGCGGGCGCAGCGCGGAGCCGGCCATGGATGCCGACCTGAGGGTGGGCCTGACACATCTGAACACGGCCGACCGCAGCGCCTCCTGGAATGGAAGCGATCTGGAACTGACGAGTGCCGAATTCAATATTCTGCATAGCCTGCTGCTGCACGCCGGCAGTGTCGTGGACAAGGAGTCTCTCAGCCGTCAGGCTCTCGGACGTGCGTTATCGGCCTATGACCGCAGTGTCGATGTCCACGTCAGCAAGATCCGCAAGAAATTCGCGACCCTTGGCGCAGACAATCCCATCGTCAGTGTTCGCGGCGCCGGTTACCAGTTCACGATCTCTGCACCGGACCACGGCTGATGCCGGCGTATTCCCTGTTCGCCAAGATTTTCCTGGGCTTCTGGGTAGTGACGATCGCCGTGCTGGGCAGCTGGCTGCTGGCTGGCCAGTACCTCGACTCCCTGGTGCCGGAGGAAAGCCATAGACGTCACGGCGAGGCCCCACCGCGCTTTATCGTGCGCCTGCACTATGACCTGCAGAATCAGGCTGCCGCGCAACTCCCGGAAGTGATAGAGGCGGTCCAGGAAAGGCACAAGGTGCGAGTCTACTTCCTCGACGCCAACGGCGAGGATATCCTGGGGCGTCGGGTACCGGAAAACGTGGCGACGGTTGCAGCGCGCCTTGGCAAGAGCGGCCGGCGGGCCTTCCTGCGCGAAAAGACTCGCCACCTGGTTGCACACCAGCTGTATCGCGAAGATCTCGGACGGATGCGCTCGGTGCTGGTGTTCAAACCCAGCAGCTCACGCCTGGTCAATGAGTTGGGCAGCAACCTGTGGCTGCGCGGTACCCTGGCCGTGCTGGTATCGGGCCTTCTGTGCTACCTGCTGTCGAGGCTGCTGACCCGACGCCTGGGCGGACTGCGCGAGGCCGCCGCCAAGCTGGCCGACGGCGACCTCGCGGTGCGCCTGGCGGTGCGCGACCAGGGGGGCGATGAAACCGACGACCTGGCCCGGGATTTCAACCGCATGGCGGCCCAGTTGCAGCAGCGGATTGATGCCCAGAGACGCCTGCTGGCGGATGTTTCACACGAGTTGCGCTCGCCCCTTGCGCGACTGCGGGTCGCGCTGGCGCTGGCGGAGCAGAATCCCGCCACGGCGGGGTCACAGCTGGAGCGGATTGAACGGGAGGCCAGTCGCCTGGACGAATTGATCGCCGAGCTGTTGCGCAGCCAGAGTGAACAACTCGCCATGGACGAACACATCGACCTAGTGCCCCTGTTGCGCGACCTGTGCAATGACGCCAGCTTCGAGGGGAGGGAAAGCGGACGCAGGGTTAACCTGCAAGCCATCTGCGAGCAGGCCCTGGTACTTGGGGACGGCGGGATTCTGCGCAAGGCCTTCGACAACGTGCTGCGCAACGCGCTCTACTACAGCCCGCCGGATTCGGAAATAACCGTCAGTGTGGGCACCCGTGCCGGGGAAATCAGGGTAAGCATCCAGGACCAGGGGCCGGGGATTCCGGGCACAGAGCTGGACCGGATATTCGACGAGTTCTACCGGGTCGACTCGGCCCGGGCCCGGGAGACCGGCGGCTACGGCCTCGGGCTCGCCATCGCCCGCCGGGCGATCATCCAGCATGGCGGGGCCATCACCGCAAGCAATACCGACCCCGGCCTGCGAATGGACATCACCCTGCCGCTGTTTGACGCCCAGTAGGCGAGACCGGGGTCACCCCAGGAACGCCTGGCCGCCATCCAGGGCGATGCTCTGGCCATTGACGTAACCCGCCCCGTCGGAACAGAGCAGGGCGACAAA
>JBFHFJ010000067.1:0-13099 GCA_041583655.1 Haliea sp.
GATGTCGTACCAAGCATTCCCTTCGCGGGCGCAAAAATGTCCGGCTTGGGCGTTGAGATGGCTGACCAGGGATTACTTGAATTCACTCAGGTAAAGGTCGTGAACTACGCCAAATAATCCGGGCGGTACTGGGGCGCAGTCTCTCCTGTTTACCGCCCGCACTTCAGAGCCTGTCTGTCACATGACGCCGCACAGGAAGGCAGCCTCACTTTCATCTTGCGAGTGCCGCGTTATCGACTATCGATATCTCACGCCCTACTCCCCGGGCATGAAATCAGTCAGTCCGTAACGCCTTTTGCGGTATGCTGGTGCCCGTCTTGCCTAATGCATGTTGACAGGAGCCCCACCCGTGGATCAGAACCTGCTGTATATCCTCGCCGCCGTGCTGGTTCTTGGCGTGGGCGCCCAGTGGCTGTCCTGGCGCCTGAAACAGCCGTCGATCCTGGCCCTGCTGGTGCTGGGCATTATCGCCGGGCCCGTCACCGGCCTGCTGCGCCCCGACGAACAGTTCGGCGACCTGCTGTTCCCGCTGGTCTCCCTGGGCGTTGCCCTGGTGTTGTTCGAAGGGGGCATGACCCTCAAGTTTCGCGACCTCAAGGGCCACGGCCGGGTAGTCACCAACCTGGTGAGCTGGGGCGCCCTGCTGAACTGGCTGCTCATGGCCGCCGGCTGCTGGTTGCTGGCAGGTTTCTCCCCGCCGATTGCCCTCTTGTTTGCCGCACTGGTGGTGGTCACCGGCCCCACGGTCATCAATCCCCTGCTCCGCACCATGCGCGCCAAACCGGAAGTGAGCCAGGTTCTGCGCTGGGAGGGCATTCTGATCGACCCGGTGGGCGCCCTGCTGGCGGTACTGGTGTTTCAGTACCTGCTGTCGGGCACCGATTCCTGGGCGGTGTTTGCCCAGAGCATCGGCGTCGGGCTGGTGGCGGGGTTTGCCGGTGCCATCAGTCTCGGCTTTGTGCTGCGCAAACACTGGGTGCCTGAATACCTGGTCAACGTACTCACTCTCGCCTGGGTGGTCATGATGTTTGCGGGCAGCGATTATATCGCCCACGAATCCGGGCTACTCACCGTTACCATCATGGGCATCTGGCTCGGCAACATGAAGGACGTGGGTGTCAGCGAAATCCTCAGCTTCAAGGAAAGCCTGTCGGTACTGATCATTTCGGTCCTGTTCATTGTCCTGGGTGCCCGGGTCGATCCGCTGGACATTCTGGCTACCGGCTGGAACGGCGTGATCGTGCTGCTGGTCGTGCTGCTGGCACGGCCGGTGGTGGTCTGGGCGAGTACCCTGGGTGGCAGCTACACCTGGCGGCAGAAAGCGCTGCTGAGCTGGGTGGCACCCCGCGGTATTGTCGCGGCGGCGGTTTCATCCCTGTTCGCCCTGCGGCTGGGTGACCTGGGTTACCCCGGCGCCGGGGACCTGGTGGCGTACACCTTTCTCATCATCATCGCCACTGTGGTGTTGCAGAGCCTGACCGCCGGCGTCATGACCCGGGCCCTTGACCTCGCCGAAGCGGAGCCGAACGGTGTACTGATCGTCGGCGCCAACGGCGTGGCACGCGCGATCGCCCAGGCCCTGGTCCGCCAGGGCTTCCGGGTGAAGCTTGCGGACACGTCCTACGAGGAAGTGCGCATCGCGCGGATGGCGGGGCTGGAGACCTACTACGGCGACCCAATCTCCTCTCACGCCGACCAGTTTCTGGAGTTGGTGGGCATAGGCCGCCTGTTTGCCATGTCGCGACGGGCGCGCTGGAACACCCTGGCCTGCCTCAAGTACCGCTCGGAGTTCGGCCCCAAGCGGGTCTTCAGCCTGCGCAGCGCGGAGGAACAGGGGGAGAACGAACGCAAGCGCCCCGCTGACGAATTTCGTGCGCCGCGCCTGTTTGGCACAGACATCACCTACCAGAAGCTCGCCAGCCTGCTGGCGAAAGGCGCGGAGATCAAGCCGATCAATCTCAACAAGGAGTTCGACCTGGACGACTACAAGAGCAAGAACGGAAGCAGCCTGATCCCCCTGTTCTTGATCACGACCGACGGCAAATTGCGCGTCTGCAACGAGGAAACGCCCCTCGGGGATTCCGTTGAAGGCAAACTGCTCGCACTGGTCTGGTCAAAGGTTGGGGCTTAGCATCGGGGATCTACGGGCGGCAGCTGGAATTGAGCGAAGCCCGGGCGTATCCGGACCCTCTGTGTAGGAGACGCATTGCATGGTCGAATGGCTTGGTACTGCAGCCGCACTTGTAGCCTGGGGCTTCGCGCTCTACGTCTGCCTGATTGCCCCTGCGACTGTGAGCTCTCGTCTGCTGATCGGTTTGCTTATCGTGGATGGCGTTGCAGTGCTGAGCAGTGGGACGTCCTGGCCCGCCATCGACAGTTTTCTGCATCTGGGCGAGGGATTCTGGTGGCGTGTGCACGCCGCGTCGGACTGGGCTGTCGTTGGCGTGTACCTCGCCTTTGTCGGCGCAACGGTCCAGTCGCCGCTAGCCCGGCCACTGTCCGGCCCGCTGATGCGCAGGCTGCTGATCACTGGCGGAGCAGTAATCGCTCTGGGCATGTTGCCGTTGGAGAAAGCGTTCTTCGACAGCCGTGTTGCGCCCGCCCTCTACTCACTCATCGCCATTTCTCTCACCTGGGGCCTCGTCGCCGCCGTTCATGCCTGGCTCACTGCACAGGACAAGGCCAGCCGCGCCCGAGCCCGTGCGTTTTCCGTGGCGTTTGGTATACGCGATGCCATCTGGGTAGCAACTTTCATCTTTTCTGTTTTGTTTGCGATGGGCCACTTCGACGACGAGAGTGCGATTACCCCTTACGTTGTTGTGCTCTACATCTCAGCTGTGATCGTTTATGTGCCTCTTGTGGCGTACGGCATGCTGCGCACGCAGCTCTTCGATATTGATCTTCGCCTCAAGCGCACGCTGAAGCGCAGCACCGTAATGGCCATATTCGTCGCCGTGTTCTTTCTTGTATTCGGGCTGGCAGAGCTCTATCTGTCGCGCATGCTCGGCGGTCTGCTCGGGCTGCTTTGCACCGCGGCGTTGGTGTTTTTCCTCGACCCCTTGCAGCGCGCTGCTGAGCGGATTGCGGATGCCGCCATGCCCGGTACCCGTGACACGCCGGAGTACGAGGCCTTCAGAAAACTCCAGGTCTATGAAGCCACCCTTTACGCCAGCATAGACAATGGCGAGCTGCCACCGCACAGGCGCAACGTGCTCGACGCACTCATCACATCTCTTGGAATCGACCCGGCCATCGCCAGGCGCCTGGAGGAGGATGCCTTGACGAAACACGCCGCCAGGAACTGAGGAGCAAGCTGTGCTGCCCACTTTTCGCGCGGGTCTGGCCCTGGAGAACAGGGCTCCGGCGCACCTCCCGCCCCGGTCGCGTATCCTCGGCGAGCGCCGGGTTGCTCGCCTTCGGCAATCCTCGCGCCCGGACTAATCAGCGAGCTGCTTGCGCATAAGCGGGCTGTAAAGCGCATTCCACAAAAACCGAAGATTCACCTGCAGGCTCCCAGCCTGCTTTTCGACAAACAGCTTTAACTCGTCTATCGCGGGCCGATCAAAGAAGAAACCATTTTGCATGACACCAGCAATACCTCGAATGTTACCAATGTCCTCCAATGGGTTGCCTTCCAACAGTACGAAATCCGCCACCTTGCCAACCTGGATCGAACCAAACCGATCCTCAAGCCCGCTGAAATTTGCTGCGGAGATCGTCGCTGACCGCAGAGCCTCCAAGGGCGACAGGCCGGCGTCAACAAGCATTGCGAGCTCGTCGTGAAGTCCGGAACCCGCGAAGACATAGGTGTCACCCACGTCTGTTCCCGCCAGTAACTTGATACCGTGCTCGCTGGCCTCGTTTACATGGGACAGTGCCTGCGTATAGAAATTGCGGTGAACATATTCGCCGGTATCGCTGTACCCCCGGGTTGCCGCCCGCTCAGCGTCGGGATACCAGAGCAGGCTCTTGACGATGGCGGGAACGAATTTTAACCGGGAATCCTCCCGAAACTCGGGATCACCCGCATATGCGCTCATTCTGAGCGTCGTCAGGGTGGGCACCCACCAGGTATCAGAATCCGCCATTGCAGCCATGAGCTGGTGACATTTCTGCTCGTCTTGTTGCGCCAGCATTTCCCACATGAGCTGGGGCGTGTAGTGGCCGATCGGGTCCTGCAGACGACGGAAATCTCCAATCCCCTCAAAGCAATCAAAGAGAAAAAGCCTCGCATGCTCAATGCTTTTCTGCCCGGAGTCGATGGCTGTCAGCAATGGAACGACGATGGGTTTATGACCAGCGATATCCACGAGGCTTGCCTTTGCGGCTTCTACCAGGTTGAGATACTGGTCCAGCGAGAGCTCGGAATACACCTTGATAAAGTCAGCCCCGATTGATTTGTAGAACGCCGCAAGGGCATCAGCATCCGCCTTCGTTTCCAGCCTGAAAAAGGAGGGATATCCGTCTGGCACCTCGTTCCCACCGTTGGTTTGATAGCTACTCTGCAAAATGTATCGGGGTGATATCCGCGTTCCAGACAGTGCCTCATGGGTCCAGCGGATCCGGTCATCGATGCACGCCCAATAACTATCTTCCCTGTTCATGCAACCCGACAGATCTCTGGCCGCCGTGACTCCGTTGGCGATAAACAGAGGATGGTGAATTTGCGGGGAGATTTTCAAACTGTGCGTATGCATGTCCCACAACCCGGGGATGAGGAACTGATTGTCTGCGGAAATGATTTTGAACTGAGCGTTCTTCCGGAACTCCCTCGCCGGGAGTATGTCCACGATCTCCCCGCCATCAACCAGGACGGTCACGGCATAGTCAATCGCGCCGCTCTCTACATTGACTACATTGACACGGTCTATTGCAAAAGGCCCGCTTTGCGCCGTGAAGCCCGGGGTCTGCAAAGGGAACAAGAGCAAACCCGCTACCGACAGACATATCGTCAACAGGAACGCCAAACCAAAACAGCACAGCTTTTTCATACGAGTACTCTGCAACCGATAGTGGTAGAGCCGCTTTCGGGAAACATGAGCGGGAGCTGGACCATCGAGATCTGGCCCAACAAGCCTGGTGAAATCAACAGCATGTCATTTCGCACCCTGCTGCGGGTTCATATGGATATTTGCGCCCATTGTAGCCCCGCTGCCGTGGCTGGCGCGAGCTCAGCCCTCCAACCGGAACGTCAGCCCCGCATTCTTCTGCAGGCGCGCCACCAGCAAGCCACCCATGGCGGGAGCGGGGGTATAGATCCCGCCGGGCACGTTACCCGGGTTTTCCAGCAGGCACACAGCGCTCTCCGCGATCATCTTGGAGGTTGAGCCGTAGCCCGGGTCCTTGTCGCCCTTGACGCTGGCCTTGATCGTCTGGCCCCGGGGGTTGCTGCCCACGAACAGTACGTCGTAGTGACCGGCATCGCGCTCTTCCCTGGACGGGCCCTCGCCCGGCTGCCGTGGGTCATTGGCCATGGACTTGTCGGCGGCAACGGCCCGCGCTATCGACTCACCCTGCTCGCCAGGGCCGGTCAGCAGCATCTCGTCGTAGACAAAATCCTCGCCATACTGGTGGCCCAGCAGGAAGTTGGAGCGGTGGATATTCTTGGTATTGATGGTCGCCATGACAAAGGGTGCCGACCAGCTCTGCAGGTCTTCTTCGTACACAGGCGCCATCCCGGAGGGTTGTTCTACCCCGGCATGGCCCTCGGTCAGGGCGAACGGATCTGTCAGCACCTTGATCACGTCCGGCTGCTTGGCCGCCGCAGCCATGGTGGCCTTGAAACTTGCCAGTGTGCCCCCCGAGAACGTGCCCTTCATCACCCGCACCCGCCCCTTGACCCGGGGCAGCGGCGCACCGAATTTTTCCCTGGCAGCCTGCTGCAGGAACCAGACACCGAGGTCAAAAGGGATGGAATCGAAGCCGCAGGAAAACACGATACGCGCGCCGCTGGCTTTGGCAGTCTCACCGTGAGCGGCAATCATCCCGTGCATCCACGCCGGTTCACCGCAAAGGTCCACGTAGTCCGTGCCGGCCGCCGCGCAGGCCGCCACCAGCTCCGAGCCGTAGAGCTGATAGGGCCCGACCGTGGTCAACAGCACTTTGGTCCGCGCCACCATATCCCGCATGGACGCCGGGTTGGCTGCATCGGCAACCACCAGCGGCATCTCCGCGGAGATGCCCAGCTCGTCGCGCACGGCAACCAGCTTGTCCCTGCTGCGGCCGGCCATGGCCCATTTGACGTCGCCGTTGACGCCGTAGCGGGTGTTCAGGTATTCGCACACCAGGCGCCCGGTATAGCCGGTGGCGCCATAGACGATGATGCCAAGTTCACGGGGTTCAGACATGGTCGTTTCCTTTTCCACAATTTTTGCGCAGTTAAATACGCGAGATGAGTCCTGGCCGTCAAAGTCGGACGGGAGCACCAAACGGCCACTGTACCCCATTGGGTCAGCCCGGCCTACCTTGTGGGCACGCCCGACATACACCGGCCCCTGCGCCGCTGCCGCTGCGACTGGAATCCCAAGAGCCAGACAGGCTATCCTGCAAACCCGAATCCAGGAGGACTACATGATGTGGGTGAACAGGCTACTGTGGGGCGCAGGCCTCTGCCTGGTCTGGGCAGGCAATGTCCAGGCGCACTCGGCCGCGGAGATCGGCGGCGGCTTCGTCAGTGGCTTGCTGCACCCCGTTTTGGGCTGGGACCACGTGGCCGCCATGGTCGCGGTGGGATTGTGGGGCGCATTCCTAGGCAACCCTGCCCTCTGGCTGCTGCCAGTGGTGTTTCCCCTGATCATGGCGCTGGGCGGCGCCATCGGCATTGCCGGCATCAACATGCCCAGCGTGGAGATCGGCATCGCGCTGTCGGCGCTGATCCTGGGGGCAATGATTCTGCTGGCGGCGCGCCCACCCCTGTGGCTGGCTGCGGCGATAGTCGGGGCTTTTGCGGTATTTCACGGTCATGCCCATGGCACCGAGTTACCTGCGGCGGTCAGTCCTCTGGCCTACAGCCTGGGCTTTGTGATCGCCACCGGCCTGCTGCATTTGGCCGGCATTGGATTCGGGATGCTGGTCCGCTGGCCGCTGGGGAGGATCGCGGTGCGCGCTGGCGGTGCGGTCATTGCGATCGCCGGCGCACTGTTCCTGAGCAGCGCCGTTTGAGCTGGCTGTTGCGCCCGCGAGCGGTGGCTGTGGCGGCCGCCCTGCTCCTCATGCCCGGCCTGGCACAGGCCCATAGCCCGATGCAGGGAATTGGGGACTTTTACGGCGGTGTGCTGCATCCGATACTGGTCCCGGCACATGCCCTGGCACTGGTGATGTTGGGACTGTGCTGCGGCCAGGGCGGACTGTATGCCATGCGCAGCTGTTACCTGGGCTTCCTTCCCGCCCTGGCAGTGGGACTGGTTCTGGCAGGCGCGGGATTGGACCCCGGCAGCAGCCTGGAGCCGGTACTGCTTCTGGTCGCGGCCCTGACCGGCGTGATGGTGGTACTGCAGCTGAGCCTGCCCCACCCGCTGTTCGCTGCCATGGGGGCGGCCGCTGGTCTGCTGCTGGGACTTGATTCCGCACCCGAGGCAGTGGCGCCGGGCCCGATCGCCGCCGCGCTGCTGGGAACCAGCCTTGGCGCTTTTGCTTGCCTGTTGCTGATCGCGGATCTGTGTGAACGCGCCCGCGACCAGTGGCAGCGGGTCGCGGTGCGGGTAGCCGGGTCCTGGGGTACAGCCAGCGCCAGCCTGGTTTTTTCGTTGCGCTGGCTGGCGCCCTGAGCGTTACTCCTCCCGGTAGCCGGTAATAGCCTTCGCCGCCTGATAGGCGAAGGTCATCGCCGGCCCCAGGGTCGAACCCGGGCCCGGATAACAGGGCAGCGTCGGCGCGCTGCAGTTGCCGATGGCATAGAGGCCCGGGATTACCGAACCGTCCTCGCGCAGGACCTGGGCATCGGCATTGCAGACCATGCCGCCCTGGGTACCGAAATCACCCGGATCGACCTTCATCGCGTAATACGGCGGCTTGTCGATGGGTGCAAGGCAGGGGTTGGGAGTCACCCGTGGGTCGCCGTAATAGCGGTCGTAGGCGGAGTCCCCGCGGTGGCAGTCCAGATCCACGCCCGTGCGGGCATACTCGTTCATTTTGGCGACCGTGGCCGCAAGCCCGTCCGGGTCGACGCCGATCTTGCGCGCCAGCTCAGGGATCGAGTTCGCCTTGGCGAAGAAACCCTCCTCCTCGTAGCGTTTGGGCAGCGCCCAGTCCGGTCGGAACGTGCTGTTGTACAGGGGCCCGACGAAGTAGCGGGCGCGGAAGTTGGCATCGAATATCTGCCAGCTCGGGTTGCAGGGGCTCTCTTCGCTGTGTTTCTCGAAGGTCTCCTGCTGGAACGCCATGTAGTTCTGGGACTCATTGCTGAAGCGTTCCCCGGCGGGGTTCACGACGATCGACCCCGGGTAGGATTTCTCCATGATACTGAGGCGGGGAATCTCCTCGCCCGGCACCGAAATCGTGTTGCACCACCAGGCTTCGTTGAGCCGGTGCATCCTGGCCCCCAGGCGCTGGCCTTCGAGAATGGCATCGCCGGTGTTGTCGAGGGTGCCGGCGCTCCAGCGGTGGTCGGTGGGCTGGGGCAGGTACTGCTCGCGCATGGCCTGGTTGTGCTCGAAGCCGCCGGCGGCCAGCACCACGGCCTTGCGCGCCTGGATTCGCAGGGTTTCGCCGTTGCGCTTGACCTCAATACCCAGGACCGCGCCATCTTCGTCTATCACCCGGGTCATGGCGGTATTGAGCCACAGCGGCATGTCCCGATCCTGCATCGAAGCGCGCAGCCGCGCGACGCCCGCGCAGCCGGTCGCCAGCCGACGGTGATACCTGTCCTTGAAGCGCCAGGGAATGTCCGCCAGATAGCTGGCCACCAGTTTCGCCGCGGTCTTCCACCAGCCTGGCTGCTGCCCGACCAGTAACGCAGCCTCCACCTGGGTGATGCCGATAAGGCCGCCGAGGTGCATCATCGGATGGGTCCGGCGCAGGCGCCGCCACTCTTCACCCAGCTCACTGGCGGCGAAAGTCTCCGGCTCCATGGAGCGGTGACCGACCATGGCGCCCTCCAGATTGGTGTAGTAGTCCGGATAGTGGGCCAGGGTGACATAGCGCACACGGGTACGCTCGTGCAGGAAGTCCACCATCTTAGGCCCGTTCTCAAGGAAGGCTTGCAGCTGGTACTCCGGCACCTCCTCTTCGGTAATCAGCTGCCGCAGATAGGTGCGGGCGCGATCAATGGAGTCCTCGGCGCCGGCGGCGCGAGCATAGCGGTTGCAGGGAATCCAGACCCCGCCGCCGGATATGGAGCTGGTGCCGCCATAGAGACCGGACTTCTCCACCACCAACACGTCGCGAGTGCCCATTTCATAGCTGCACAACGCCGCGGTCAGGCCGCCATTACCGGAACCGACCACTACCACATCGAAACTGTAATCCCACTGCCGCGCGTTCATGTGCTGCCTCATTGATTCAGGGCACCAATGGTAGCCTACCAGCGGTCAATTCCCCATGACGTATCCGCGTAAGCCGCGGCAGGTTCAAAAAATTGGTCGAGATCCCTGCACCTGACGTATAGTTGCGGGGGGCCCTCACCACCCTGTCGGCCCGGGATTCAACAATATCAAGGATTTACCTCACAGCAAGGAGACTTTTCATGTCGAAGCCGTTGCCCAAACGAGCAGCCGTCCTGGCCGCAGCCGCCGCCCTGGCCATGTCGCCCCTGGCGCTGTCCCACCTGGTGGAGGAAGAATTCCACCAGTCCTATCGCCAGTCGTACTTTGCCCTCCTCGGTGCCAACTTCGGCCCCATTGGCGCCATGGTGAAGGGGGAGATGCCCTGGAACCAGGAGCAGCTGCAGGGATTCGCCGACGACCTGGCGGCAGTGGCCGAGCTGAACATCCTCCGCGGCTTTCCCGCCGGCTCGGAAAAAGGCACCACCCGGGCAAGGCCCGGCATCTGGAACAACCTCGACGATTTTGCGGGCAAGTTTGACGACTTGAAGTCGGCAACCGGGGCCCTGCAGGCGACCGTGGCCGGCGGCGACCGCGCTGCTATCGCCCAGCAGGTCGGCGCCGTGGGCCAGGCCTGCAAGGCCTGCCACGACGAATACAAGTCGAAAGACTACCTCTACTAGCAGGCAGATCCCCGGCGGCGATCAAGCCCTGACTTCCCGTGGCACTGCGAGTAGACTAACCGGAATGAGCAGAGCCCAGCCTGTTTCACTCCGGAGGAGTCGCCCTGAACCTTCGCAATAAACCCGCGCCAAAAGGCCAAAGGCTCCCCGACACCTGGCGCATGGTCGCGATGGGAGCCAGCGCGCTGTGCATTGCAGGCTGCGCCCTGACGCCGCAGCAACCGCCAGGCGCGCCGTTGAGCGTCGCTCCCGGCCAGCTGCACGGCCCCCCGGTCGAGACCGAAATACGCCCTGCCCCGGCAGACTCTGAGCCCCACACCTTCGCCGCCGGTGCAGCACTCTCTGACCTGCAGCGCTACGCCCAGCAGCACAACCCCGGCTTGCAGGCGGCGTTCTATCGCTGGCAAGCGGCCGTCGAACAAATCCCCCAGGCAACCGCCTTGCCCGATCCCCAACTGGACGTGGGTATCGTGCTGGACCAGGTGGATCAGAGTTCGGAGCGCATGGGCGAACGCTACTCCATATCCCAACCTTTTCCCTGGTTCGGGAAACTGGCGCTGCGTGGCGCCATCGCCGGGGAAGCAGCCAAAGCCGAAGCCAGCCGACTCGAAAGTTTCCGCCTGCGTCTGCACTCCAGGGTCACACAGGCGTGGTTCGAGTACGCCTGGCTGCAACAGGCAATTACCACGACGGAGCAGAGCAGGGATTTGCTGCAGAGCATGGATTCGGTCGCGAAGAGCCGCTATCGCACGGGAACCGGCACCCAGGCCGATCTCAATCGGGCACAGGTGGAATTGGGGCGACTGGAGGAACAGGTGCGGTCTTACGAAGACATGCGTGGGGTGGCCGCGGCAGAGCTCAACGCCGTACTCGGGCGCGCCACCCTGGCACCCTTGCCGGTGCCGTTGGCGCCCTCTGTACAAACTGCCCCCGCCCTGCCGGATAGGTCCGAGAGCGCGTGGCTGCAACTTGCCAGGGGGAATAATCCCGACCTGATCGCAGCCAAACATCAGCTTGCGCGCGATGAACAAGCCACAGAGCTGGCACGCAAACAGTATTTTCCCGATATCCACCTGGGTCTGGAATATGCTCGAGAGGGCAGCGCCCGCATGGCCGGCATGGACGGTGGCGGTTCCGATATGCTGGTAGGCATGGTTTCCCTGTCCCTACCCTTGCAATGGGGCAAATACCGCGCTGGCATCCGGGAGTCCGAAGCGCGGGCATATGCCGCCAGCAGGGACGCCCGGGCTGTAGAACTGGATTTGGAATCGACACTCAGGCGGGCACTGTTTGAACACCGTGACAGTGCACGTAAACTGGCGCTCTATGCCAGCACCCTGGTACCGACTGCCCGTCAGGCGGTGGCAAACACTGAGGCAGCCTATCGCTCGGGCACTGCGAGTTTTTCCGACCTGCTCGACACCCAACGTACCCTGCTTGAACTTGAGCTCGCGCGGGAACGTGCCGCTGCAGACCACGCCATCTCAGGGTCAGTAGTGCGCGCCCTGGTTGGACCCTCAGCAGCAGGCGACGAACATCAATCTGGCACCCTGCCCGCCGCCGGGTCGAAACTGCAGGTGCCGGAGGCGACTTCGCCATGACCAGCAGACACGCGCGCACAGGCTTTCTGCTGCTTTGCATCCTGCTGCTGATTGCCGGCATTCGTGCAATCACCAGTCCTGCAGTGACTGAGCAGCCAGGCGAGGCCAGCACCTCCCCGTTTTCTTCCGCCGCAGAGCACAAGCTGTATACCTGCGTGATGCATCCACACATAGGCCTGTCGGAACCCGGACCCTGCCCCATCTGCGGCATGCAAATGATACCGGTAGCAAACGAGGAACCAGACCCCGTCGCGGATGACAAGCCCGTGACCCGGCTGCGCCTATCGGCCCGGTCAGCGGCACTGGCCCAGGTGCAGGTCATGCCGGCACAGCGGCGCAGCTTCACGTACCCTGTCAGTCTGCCAGGGCGACTCGAAACTGACGAAACGCGACTCCGTACCATCGCGGCATGGGCCCCGGGGCGCCTGGACAAACTCTACGTCAATTTTACCGGCGAGGCAGTCCGGGCAGGGGCTCCCCTGGTACAGCTCTACAGTCCGCTGCTGATTGCAGCCCAGGAGGAATTGCTCCAGGCCCTGCGCGGCTACCGCACGAGTCAGGAGCATGGAGGCAGCGCCTTGATGCAGGATTCCGCCCGGCTTACCGCGGAAGCATCGCGGGACCGACTGAAGCTGCTTGGACTCGATCAGCAACAGATCACGGCATTGGTTCAACGGGGAGAAGTGCAAGACCGAATCACCATTCCGTCCCCTGTCGGAGGTATCGTCGTTGAGCGTCTGGCAGCTGCCGGTGATTATGTTGAGACCGGAACACCTATCTACCGTATCGCCGACTTGTCCCGGCTATGGGCACAACTGGAGGCTTTCGAGTCAGACCTGCAATGGCTGGCGCCAGGGCAGGCCGTCGAACTCACCACCCAAAGCTACCCTGGCGAGCTTTTCCGCGGCACGGTGGCATTTATCGATCCCGTGCTGGATACGCGCTCGCGTACCGCCCGTGTGCGGGTCGACGTTGACAATCCCGATGGCCGCCTGAAACCGGGCATGTTCGCCCGCGCCATGGTGATAACCACAGGGACTGGCCGGACTGGGCACTCAGCCCCAGACTCGCGGGCATTGCCGCTGCTGATACCGGCTTCAGCGCCGTTGCTGACTGGCCAGAGGGCCGTGGTGTATGTGCAGTTGCCGGACCAGGAACAGCCGACCTACGAACCTCGCGATGTCCTGCTCGGGCCACGCGCCGGACCCTGGTACGTGGTGCGGGAGGGTCTTGAGGAAGGAGACCTGGTGGTCGTTAACGGCGCCTTCAAGATTGATTCCGAGCTGCAGATCCGCGGCCAGCCCAGCATGATGCAGCCCGAGGGTGGCGCCGCACC
>JBFHFJ010000068.1:0-13046 GCA_041583655.1 Haliea sp.
CCTGAACTGATCGCAGGGGCATCAGCCGCCGGTTGGCAGCTCCGCTGGAATATCCCTGGCCGGGGCCGGCGCTGCCTCGTTCAACAGCGGTTGCAGCGAGGGCAGCAGAACCTTCAGCAGCTGCGCCGGCAGCCCGCTGGTAAATTCGAAGCCCTCCGCCTGCGCACCGCCAACATGGGCCAGAATCACCCCGAAGAACCGGTCGCCAATGAAAAACGTAAACAGCGCGTTCCGGTTGACCACTTCCTCGGCCAGCAACTGCCTGCCCGGGCCAAAGGTCTTGCTGCGGTGATCACCGGTACCCGTCTTCCCCCCCAGCTCCACGGGTCGACCCGCGCCATCGAGCAGCGCCCCGCGCAGGCGTCGGGCCGTGCCTGAATCCACGATGTCTGCCAGGGCCTTGCGCACAGTCCGGGCAATCTCGGTGGACAGCACCCTGTGCCCCTGCGGCGGCCTCAGGTGAAATTCGGTTTCGTATGGTGTCCCCCGGGCAAAATGGAGTTCCTCAATCTGCCGCAGCGGCAGCCTGGCCCCATCGTTGACAATGATGCCCATCAGTTCCGCAAGGGCTGTCGGGCGGTCCGCGGACGCACCCAGGGCGGTGGCGTAGGACGGCACCAGGCTGCTGAAGGGATAACCCAAACGCTGCCACTGTTGGTGGATGCTCTCGAACGCGTCCTGCTCCAGCAGTATCCTGATCCGGTTGTTCTGGGCACGCTCTTTCCTGGACCTGGTCAACCAGGCGTAGGCGTCCTGACGCGCTTCACTGCTCGCCGAGACTACCTGCTTCAGACTGGCCCCGGGGTTGTCGAGGAGATACTTCACCAGCCACAATTCAAGCGGATGCACCTTGGCGAGATACGCCCGGTCGTTGCTGTCGAAGCGCTCTGGGTCATACTGCTGATAGAGTTTCCCGACATCGATCTCCTCCAGCAGCTCTTCGCTCAATCGCGCCCCGAGAAACACGGCCAACGCCTCGACACCGGCATCGGGCAACACCGAGCGGAACACCATGGAAAGCCTCCCGGGCAGCGGCCCGGTGCGGTCGGCCAGTTGCGCCAGAAGCAGTTCCGAAGGCAACTTGCCGTAGCGCCGATAGAACTGTTGCAGGTAGGTCTGCCCCTCCATATCCGCAAAGCGTTCGAGATACTCCCTGCGTCGCGGGTCATCCCTGTTTTCCAGCAGCTCCCTGGCCCCGGGTATCTCCAGGGTGTAGTAGCGAGCGACATCCCGCATCATGCGCACAAACACCAGATTCACTGAGCGGCTGAACGCCTCGGCAACCGTCATGACCCGGCTGTTGTCCCGCTGCTCGAAGTTGCTGAAACGGTGCATCCCGCCCGCGGTGAAGAAGGATTCGGCAGGGCTGGCGGAATAGCTTCTCAACATGGCCGCGGCCAGCAGCTCCCGCAAGGTCGCCGACGGGTGGTGCTGGAGATAATCCAGCGTCCATTGCCGGAGCGGGTCCTCGGCGACTCTTCTCGCCATCTGCCGCTCCTCGGCAGTGAGACCGCGGTGGCCGAGATAGACGGTCTCGATAATCTCCAGGTAGCTGATCAGCGTGCGCAGCTTGGCTGTAGAACCCAGATCCAGCTTGGAACCCGTGTTCATGTCAAAGGGCATGTTCATATTGTCTGTCTGCACTCGCAGCAGATTCCCGTTTCCGGTGCGTTCATAGAGCAGAACGCTGTAACGCAGTGCCTGTAACTGCTCCTCGCGCAGAAGCCGCTCACCGAGGATGCCCGATTCCCTCGCGTAGGCGGGCTGGGTTACCCAGCGCAGATGCTCTTCGACCTCGCGCTGTATATCGCTGGCCACCGAGCTGCGAACCCGCAGATCAAGCCTGTCCAAAGCATACAGACTCTGTACACCGAGCGTTGACAGCAGTTCGGTCCGGATACTGGTAGTCACTTTGCGCGTAATAAACGAGTCTACCGGCTGGCTCTCCACGCGCTCGAGAAAAACCAGCGGCTGGCGCAGCGCGGCATCGCGCAAACCGGAGTCGATAATGCCATTTGCCGCGAGCACGCGCAGATAACTGTTGGTCAAATGGCTGAGCTCGCTGCGCCCGTCGAGCAGGTAGTGGGACGGCCTGCGCTGGGACAGAAGCAGGCTGAGGGCAGACTTGAACACCCGCGCCTTTTCTTCACTGTCGACGACCCCGGGCTGTGCGCTGAGCAGCTGGTTGGCGTGGGCAAAATCAATACCAAACCAGAATTTCAAGCCGTCACCGAGACCGTGGATCTCACCGCGCCCGGCACGACCCGCCAGCGGCGTGGAATTGAGGTAGTCCCGGACGATCAGCTTCCTCGCTTCACCGGTATCCGTCCCCTGCCGGTAGACCCTGACGCTGGCGGAGACCATCTGTCGGATCTTCTCTCCCCCATCGATCGTTATCCCACCGGGAGAATAGCGGTATTTTTCCATCTGGGTAGCCAGGGTACTGCCACCCGGAGTGGCGGCATCGGACTGGCCCAGGCTTTGCGCCTGGGCCAGCAGGGCCTCGGCCAGGCGGTTCCATTCCACGACCGGATTCTTGCTGGGGTACTTCTCTGCCAGCAGCTCCCTGTTTTCGATGAACAGCAGGGTGGCGACCAGCAGCGGCGGTATGTCGCTGAATGTCGCATAGATATTCGCCGGGTCACGGTGGGAAAAGAGCGTGCGTTCTTCCCTGTCTACAATGGTCAAGCCTGTCTGCAGCTTTTCCTGGTAAGGCGGATTGGCACCCCAGTTCACGTAATCCATGAGTTCCCTGGAGAAATAGACCTGCCGGGCAATTTCGTAGCCCCGGCTATTGAGCCGGGTAACAAACGCCGGCAGACGGGTATATCCCCGCTGCTCGTTATAGGGACCGTACGATGGGAACCAGATAAAGCGGGAGGGACCATCCCTGAGTTCGTAAGTAAGCTCCCCCGCCAAACGGGTAAAGTAACGCGACTGGAGATAAGAGGTATGGTATTCGTGGACGGCGACCGCCGTCACCGCGACCCCCAGCAGCAACAGGAACCAGAACAACAGCCACTTCACAAGGCTTCCTTTTCTCGCCACCCCGGCAAGCGGGCCGGATCCCGGAGAGCATAAGCCAAGCCATTGGACTTTGGTAGTTACCCCCGAGGGCTTTACGCCTGAATTCGCCGGCGCCGGGAGTTCTCAGCTGCCAGTCGCCCTAGGTCCTGCCCCACAGCAGTTGATCCACATAGCGACGCACCACCTCATGCCCGGTAGTCCCCGACGTGGTGAAGGCAAAGGAGATCTCGAAGCGGTTTGCAACGGGCCTGGTATACAGGGCGCGGGCATACACCTCACCCGATTCGTCGGTCGCAAAGTCACTGTTGACCCGGAAGTTGATTTCACTGAGCGTCGGCAGTTCGAGCTCCAGCTGCGCCAGCATCCCATCGTAACCAAGATTGCGAATACTGCCGGCATGGATTTCCTGTAACACCTCATTCCCGTCCACACGATGAAACTGCAGCGGCAATTCCACTTCGACGCGCGGGGAATTGCGCAATTCCACCCGCGGTACTTCAAGGCGCTCGGGCGCGGTCACGGCGAGCATCTCATACAGGGTTACGGGGCCTCGCCTGCCCTTGACCTGCAGGCGACGCATGGCGCCGACTTCTATGCCCCCGCGTGCCGCCAGAAAGCTGTTTTCGCTGAGCAGCACCTGCCCGCGCAAGCTGAAGGATTCGATCCTGGCGGCGAAATTCACGGTATCTCCGATCGCGGTGTACTCGCGATGGTCCTCGGGGCCGAAACTGCCAACCATCGCCTCACCGGTATTGATGCCAATCCCGGCGTGGATTTCAGGCAGGCCCCGGCGCGCGTTCCCGGCGTTGATACCGACCATCGCCTGCTGCATGCGGGCTGCGCACTGCAACGCTTGCGCCAAATGGTTATCACAGGCGTTTGGTGCACCGAACAGCGCCATGACCCCGTCGCCGAGAAACTTGTCGACAAAGCCACCGTGGGCGTGGACAAGCGCCGTCATCTGTTCGAAAAAGGGCTTCAACAGGTCAATCAGGTCTGACGAGGTACAGATTTCAGCCAGCGAGGAAAATCCCCGCAGGTCGACAATGAGCACGGTAACCTGGCGCAGGCTGGGTGGGGAAAAGGGCGGAACCTGCTCCAGGAGATTGTAGGCCAGCTGGGTGAGGACCGAATACTCGGCTGCGGGTACTGCACCGCCGACCCGCGCCAGCAGCGCATCGACCATGGTCGCCACGCGGTCGGAGTGAACTGGGCTATCCATGTTGCGCATTCCTTGAGGTCAACCACTCAGTCGTTGCAGGGCAATTGCCCTGTACCCAGGCTCGTTATCATACCCCCAGAAATGCCCTCGTTACAGCCGCCGGCGACTTCCCTAGCAACCGCCACTCAAACTGTCCAGCCAGGCCCGGATCAGGGCCACGGCCTCATCGTGGACAATACTGCGCCCGATCTCGGGCATGCGTATATCCGGATCATTGGAATTCATGCGGAACACGGTGATGGAAGCGTCCGCATCGCCGGGTACAAAATCGAACTGCAGCCCGCCGGAACCAGCGCCCGCCGCCACCGGCGGTTTGCAGATCCCGTAGGTGGAGTCCACCTCCCGCCAGAACTCCAGGAACATGCCGGAATTGCTGGCGAAGCCGCCGGGGCTGTGACAGTGCGCACAGTTGATATCAAGGTAGGCTTTCGCACGATCCTGCAGAGGCTGCGCCGGATCCTCCCAGTCTGCCGCCGTTTCAATCGTGGCAAGCTCAGCCGGCAGACCAGCCAGAACACCCTGTTCAGCCATGTGGACCAGCTGGTTGACGCTCTCGCCAGCGTACACATTGTTCCGGTTCAGGAACCTTGCCTTGGGGCCAATGGGCAGGTTGACCGTTTCCTGGTTGACGCCGCTGCCGGTCTCGGCCCGGGTTACACCGTGGCAGGTTTTGCAGCTGTTGGTGTCCGGGATCACGTACTCAGTACTGCGGCTCATCCCGTCGCTGTGGATCCACTCCAGGGTACGGCGGCCGCCGGCTACCGCCAGGTCGGCACCGCTGCCGTCCTCACGCCAGATGTAGGGCAGTGTTGCCCAGCCATGGCGGCGGTGAATCAGCAGGCGGGTCTCGATAACGACTTCCCCCGCGCCCGGGTTGAGGAAATCCCTGGGCATGGTGAACGTCTTGGCGATGATGGTGCCTACCGGGAAATCAAAGACATCACGCGATGAGTATGCCGCCTGCAAGCCATCGGGAACGTATATAAAGCGATACTTGGATGCGTAATCCGTAAACAGTGCCGTGGTCAGCTCGTAGCCGATACCGCTATTGGCACCCTGCCTCGGCTCCCGTGCATCTGCGAACAGGTTGTACCCCGCCAGCTCGCGACAGCTGACCTCCACGGCGGCGAAATTGACATCGCCGCCGACAGGGCTGCAGAGTTCGGCGATCTCGGCCTCGGTCGGCGGCCGCTCGCCCTCGGCAATGACCTCCGGGCTGTCCAGCACAACTTCCGCCAGGGAGGCGTGGGCGCAGGCGAAGAACTCCGGATCGACGCTGGGCCCGCCGCCGCCGGGTTGGAACAGCACGCCGCGACGGACGTCAGCCGCCTCCGCTATACAGATGCGATCGGCATCGGCGAAAGCACCCTGACTCTCGCCCAGCCCATCGTAGACAATGTCCGGCACCCCGCCGAGACCGTTGAACAGGCCCGCAATGTCAGCGACCAGGTCCTGGGGGTCCAGGGCGTTATCGCTGTAACTGTTGTCGTGTACATGCATACGCCGCGGGTCAGGGTCGTAGGTGGTATCACCGGTGGTCAACCCGCTGATCGCATAGCTGACGATGGCAATGGCCAGGGACTGGTTGCCTTCGATGCGATTGCCAAAGATCTCCACATCGTCAAAGGCCATGGCGAGGATCCCGGTCCCTGCCGGGACTATTGCCACGATATTCCCCTCGGGGGCGAAGTTCGGCGTGTTGTTGTTGCGGACCGTGTTGTCGAAGATGCGTGCACGCTCCCCGTCCAGCGCAAGGTTGGGCAGGTCGAACACCAGAATCCCGCCGGTATTGTTTTCAGCGATATTCTCGTAGACATCCGAGTCTGTGGAGTTCTCGATCTCGATACCCGCGACGTTCAGGGATACCCGGTTGCGGCGCACGATGATCTTGCTGGACTGACCGACATAGATGCCCGCATCGCTGGCGCCAATGACTATGCTGTCCTCGATCAGCACGTTCTGCGTCTGCACCGGATACAGGCCGTAGGCGCCATTGCTGACACAGGCGCCACAGGTCCACTCCACGCGCAGCGACCGTATGGTGACGCCGTTGGAGAACTTGAACTTTACGCCATCGGCGGGGGGATCAACCAGCGCAAAGTTCTCCAGCACCACGTTGTTGCTGGTCACCAGGAAACTCTCGCCCCCCGACACCTGCGCAGCAAAGTTCAGCACGGTTCGCTCGTGCCCCTGCCCGCGCACGGTCACATCGTCTACGTCCAGGGAAATGGGCGCGTCCAGGGTAAATTCACCTGCGGGAAGCTCGATCGTCTGGCCGGGCTCGGCGTTGATAAAGGCTTCAAGCACACGCCTCTGGAAATCCTCCCCGGGTTCGACCACCACCAGGTTGGGATCCACCTCCTCGGGCTGGACCGGTGGCGCAGGCGCCACCTCACGGTCATTGCCGTCACTACAGGCAGCCAGACCAAGCCCCAGCAGGAGCGACAAGACCAGGGCAGTGCCTGGAGCAGACTGCGGCCGGCGCGCGGCACCGGTTCGCGTCACGCGCAACGACGACAAGAAAACACCCCGGTTGATATAGCCCATCACGCCACACCTTATTATGCTTGACCCCTGCCAAGACTAGCGCCAAAAAGGGTGTTCGGCACACTTTTTTGCGCGCAGAATCAGACCAACGCAATTCTTGCCCTGAGACTCAAGGAACTACGCATGCCCCGCAACAGCCAACATCACCCCAGCCGCCTTCTGCCGGGCCTGCTGCTCGCGCTCACGCTCACCGCCTGCGGGAAACAGGATGTTCCGGCAGCGCCGCCGGTGGAGACCACAGAAAAGGCGCCGCGCATTGCCCTGGTAATGAAGTCGCTCGCCAACGAATTCTTCACCAACATGGCCGATGGCGCCAGGGCACACCAGGCCGCAAACCCCGGCAGGTATGAACTGGTCGTCAACGGCATACGCAACGAAAGCGACCTGGCCCAGCAGGTAGCGCTGGTGGAGCAGATGATGGCCACGGGGGTTGACGCCATCGTGATCGCACCTGCGGACTCACGTGCCCTGCTGCCCGTTGCCCGCCGCGCTGTTGCCCAGGGCATTGTGGTAGTCAATATCGACAACCGCTTTGATCGCGAGGTCCTGGCGGACATGGGGGTCAACATACCCTTCGTCGGGCCCGACAATCGCGAGGGAGCGCGCCAGGTGGGCCAGGTGCTCGCGGCCGAGCTTGCCCCCGGCGACCAGGTCGCGATCATCGGCGGCATTCCCGGGGCTTTCAATGCCCAGCAGCGCCAGGCCGGGTTCGAGGACGCCATGCGCGACGCGGGGATCGAAGTGGTGTCAATCCAGTCCGCAGACTGGGAGCAGGCGCGCGCCGCCACGGTGGCCAGCGCGATCCTCGGCGAATACCCCGAGCTCAAGGCGCTGCTCTGTGCCAACGACAGCATGGCGTTGGGAGCCGTCGCGGCGGTGCGCCAGGCCGGCCGCGCGGATGAGGTTCTGGTAGTGGGATTCGACAATATCTCAGCGGCCAACACCCTGGTGCAAGCCGGAGACATGCTCGCCACCGCCAACCAGTACGGCGACCAGCTGGCGGTTTTTGGTATCGAGTACGCGCTGGAGGTTCTGGCAACAGGACAGACCCCGCAGGATCGCAATACGCCGGTCGATGTCGTGGTCAGCAGTGCCCGCTAGGGACAACACGGTGCGCGCCACCCCCTCCGCATTGCTGCAAACCCGGGGACTGGACAAGCAGTTTGCGGCGCCGGTACTGCGGGGGGTGGACTTCACCCTGAATCCGGGGGAGATTCATGCCCTTATGGGCAGTAACGGCGCCGGCAAGAGTACCCTGTGCAATATCATAGCCGGCATCCACCGGCCCTCGGGTGGCAGCCTGCTGCTCCAGGGTGCCCCCTACAGGCCAGCCTCGATTCGCGATGCGGAGGCCGCCGGCGTGCGCATGGTGATGCAGGAGCTGAACCTGTTCCCCAACCTGAGCATTGCCGAGAACCTCTGTTTCAACCACCTGGGCAACCGCCTGGGGGTCATCAACCGTCGCATGCTCAGCGCCAGGGCCCGCGAGGCGCTGGCGCGCCTGAAGCTCGACGACCTGGATCCCCACCAACCCGTGTCGACACTCGGAGTCGGCCAGCAGCAGCTGGTGGAGATTGCCCGGGTACTGGCCCAGCCCGTCAAACTGCTGATCCTCGATGAACCCACCGCCGCCCTCACCGATCCGCAGATCGACCAGTTATTCCTGCAGCTTGACGCCCTGCGCCAGGCCGGCGTGGGTATCATTTACATCTCCCACCGCATGAGCGAGATCCAGCGGGTGGCAGACCGCGTTTCGGTGCTGCGCGACGGGGTGATGGTGGCCACTGAAACGGCCCGCGACCTGGACATTGACCGTCTGCTCCACCTGATGGCGGGCCCGGCCATGGTGCACATGCCGGCAGCAGGCGGCTCACGCGGGCCCGCCAGCAGCGAGCCCCGGCCGCCGCCGGGGGAAGTCGCCCTGCGGGTAGAGTCCTTCGGGCGCAGGGGGGCATTCAGCGACATCAGCCTGGAACTGCACCGGGGCGAAGTGCTGGGGGTAGGCGGGCTGATTGGTGCCGGCCGCACGGAATTGCTGCGCGCCCTGTTCGGCGCGGACCTGGCGGACAGTGGCTGTTTGCGCCTGCCGGCGGACGGCTTCACCCGGGAGCACCGGTTCCACAATCCACGGGAGGCCATTGCCGCCGGTATCGGGCTGGTAGTGGAAGACCGCAAGGGCCAGGGCCTGCTGCTGGACAGGTCAATCAGCATGAACATCAGCCTGGGCAAGCTGCCGCAGCTGCACAACCGCCTGGGGGTAGTCGACGATGCGGGCATCGCCCGGCAGTGTGAGCGGCTCTGCGACAGCCTCGAGATCAAGCGCGACAGTCTCACCCAGGCGGTCAACCAGCTGAGCGGAGGCAACCAGCAAAAGGTGCTGATCGCCCGCTGGCTGTTGCAGGATCTGGATATAGTCCTGTTCGACGAACCCGGCCGGGGCGTAGACGCGCGCGCCAAGCTGCGGATTCAGCAGCTGATCCGGGAACTCGCGGCCCGGGGCAAGGCGGTCGTGGTGGTGAGCAGCGAAACCGAAGAGCTTCTGGCCCTGTCCGACCGGGTCATCGTGCTGTCCAACGGCCGCCTCGCGGGGGAATTTGACGCCCACACGGTTACCGAAGAGGAGTTGCTGGCGGCCAGCTTCCACCACTACGTCGGCAAGGAACGGGGCCGCGCTCCGGTCACGGAGGTCAGTCCATGAGCCGCGGTATACTGTCCGGAATCCACATGCCCTGGAACTCCCTGGGGCTGGTCGCGGTGCTGCTGCTACTGGTACTGTTTTTCAGCAGCCAGAGTGAGTACTTTTTCTCCGCCGTGACCTTCCGCACCCTGGCCAACCAGATCCCCACCCTCACGGTCATCGCGGTCGGCATGACCTTTGTTTTGCTGATTGCCGGCATCGACCTGTCGGTCGGATCGGTCATGGCGCTCTGCGCGGCGGTCATGGGGGTCCTCATCACCGATGCCGGGTGGCCGCTGTTTGCCGCCATTGCCGCCAGCCTGCTCACCGGGCTCGCCTGCGGCGCTGCCAGCGGCTTCGTCAGCGCGCGCTGGGCAATTCCCTCCTTCGTGGTGACCCTGGGCATGCTGGAAATCGCCCGCGGTGGCGCCTACCTGGTAACCGACTCCCAGACCCGGTACCTGGGCGCCGCCGTAGGCCGTATTGGCGAGCCACTGGCCGGGCTGGGAGTCTCGCCCGCGCTGCTGGCGGCACTGGCGGTGGTTGCCCTGGCCCAGTTTGTCCTGCAGCGAACGGTGTTTGGCCGCTACATGGTCGCCATCGGCAGCAACGAGGAAGCAGCCCGCCTCTCGGGCCTCGACACCGTGCGCTGGAAGGCACTGGTATTCGCCCTGGCCGGCCTGTTTGCGGCACTGGGGGGGGTGTTCCAGCTCGGCTACCTGCAGACCGCGGACCCGAACGCGGGGATCGGCCTGGAACTGTCCGCCATCGCCGCCGTGGTAATCGGTGGCACCAGCCTGTCCGGAGGAAGAGGCTCCGTGATCAACACCTTCCTCGGGGTCCTGATCATCGCGGTGATGCAGACGGGTCTGGCGCAGCTGGGCATTTCCGAGCCCGGCAAGCGGATTATTACCGGCGCGGTGATAGTGGCGGCGGTCCTGTTTGACCAGTATCGTGAGCCCCTCGCCCGCAGCCTGTCCTGGCGGCGGCAACAAAAGGAGTGAAACAATGATCGCTGTGGGGGCCGTCATCATGGGCCTGGTGCTTCTGGTATGGAGCGCGGATCGGTTTGTGGCAGGAGCGGCAGCGACCGCCTGGCATTTCAGTGTTCCACCGCTGCTGATCGGCATGGTGATCATCGGTTTCGGCACCTCGGCGCCGGAAATGGTGGTTTCGGCCATGGCCGCATCCCAGGGCAATCCGGGGCTGGCACTGGGAAATGCCTATGGCTCCAATATCACCAACATTGCGTTGATCCTCGGGGTAACCGCCCTGATCAGCCCATTGCTGGTGCACTCGCAGATTCTCCGCAAGGAATTGCCGATACTGCTGGCAGTCACCGCCCTGGCGGCGTGGCAACTGGTAGACGGCACCGTCTCCCGGCTGGAAGCGTTCATCCTGCTCGGGGTATTCGCGGCGCTGATCACCTGGACCATCCGCGAGGGCATGAGCGGCAGGAGCGACCAGCTCGGCACCGAAGTAAGCGAGGACCTGGAAGCCGTTGGCCACATGCCGCTGCGTCGCGCCCTGCTCTGGCTGGGTGTGGGCCTGGTCCTGCTCATCGCCGCCTCGCGCCTGCTGGTCTGGGGCGCGATCGACATTGCAGTCGGCCTCGGAGTCAGCGACCTGCTCATCGGCCTGACCATTGTCGCCATTGGCACCTCGCTGCCGGAGCTGGCTTCCTCGGTAATCGCCGCCCGCAAGGGCGAAAATGATATTGCCCTCGGCAACATCATCGGCTCCAACCTGTTCAACACCCTGGCGGTTGTAGGCATTGCAGGAGGCATTCATTCAATTACCGTCCCGCCCGAGGTCCTCGGCCGGGACGTTGCCGCGATGGGCGGACTGGCTGCACTGCTGTGTGTACTGGGTTATCGCCGCAAGGGGCCGGGACGCATCAACCGTTTGGAGGGACTGTTGCTGCTGCTGTGCTTCTGCGCCTACACAGGCTGGTTGCTCGCTACCAGCCTGTGATCAGTGTCCGCGGCGGAGCAGCTCTTCGAGCTCCGCCGGAGGCAGGGGCCGGCTGAAATAGTAGCCCTGGTACTCGTCACAGCCATGTTGCCGCAGGAACTCCCATTGCTCCCGGGTTTCCACGCCCTCTGCCACGGTCTTGTAGCCGAGACCGCGGGCGATCCCGATGATGGCCAACACAATAGCCTGATCTTCCGCATCGTCCGCGAGGCCATCGACAAAGCTCTTGTCGATCTTCAGCTTTTGCACCGGATAACGTTTCAGGTAGCTGAGGGAGGAGTAGCCGGTGCCAAAGTCATCGATTGAGAGCACCACCCCGCGATCATTGAGCTCGGTGAGTGTCGCCAGGGTCTTGTTGGAATTCTCCATCGCAATGCGCTCGGTGAGCTCCAGGTCCAGCATATCCATGGGCAGGCCGTGCTCCTCCAGCAAGCCAACCACCATCGCCGTGAAGTCATCGCGGTAGATCTGTACCGCCGACAGATTGACCGCAACTGAAGCGACCGCCAGACCCGCGGCCCGCCAGCTTGCCTGCTGGGCGACGGCCGTGCGCATCACCCAGTCGCCAATATCCAGAATCAGACCGCTCTCTTCCGCAATGGGTATAAAGCGTGCCGGGGAGATATAGCCGATCTCGGGGTGGTGCCAGCGAGCCAGCGCCTCGACGCCGGTAATCTCGCCAGTGGCCATGCTGACCTGCGGCTGGTAGTGCAGGGACAGGCGCCGGTTGGTGATCGCATCGCGCAGCTCACTCTCAATGAGCAGGGCCTCACTGGCCCGGGCGCGCATCTCCTCGACAAACAGACTGAAAGTGTTGCGACCTGCCTGCTTGGCCCGGGACAGGGCCGCGTCCGCGGACTGGACAAGTTGGTCCAGGTCCCGCCCGTGGCGAGGGAAACAGGCCACGCCAATGCTGGCAGTGAGATTCAGGCGGTGCCTGCCGACCTGCAGTGGCTCGGCCACGATCGCCAGCAGGCGCTTGGCCACTGCCACAGCCTGCGCCGTATCGGTACCGGGCAGCAGCAGGGAGAACTCATCGCCACCCATGCGGCACAGGGTCGCATCCAGGCTGAGTTCTGCGGTGAGGCGCGCGGAGAGCTCCTTGAGCACCATATCCCCCGTCGCCAGGCCCAGGGAATCATTGATGATCTGGAAGCGGTCGAGATCGATATACAGAAGCGAGACTTCACTGTCCGCCGCCTTCGCCGCGTTCAGGGCGATCCGTGCCTTTTCCCGCAGCAACTCCCGGTTGGGCAGGCCAGTGAGGGCATCGTAATCACTCAGGAAACGAATGCGCTCGCGATTGTCACGGTGCTCCGTGATATCGGTGGAAATTCCGCAGAGCGCATAGATCTCGCCCGCCTCATCCCGCAGGGGAATCTTCACCGACCAGAAGACATGGATCTTGCCACTGCTGACGGGGACGACTTCCTCAAGCTCCTGCGGCTCGCCGGATTCCAGCGCTCGCCGGTCGCCGTCCAGAACCCGCGCCAGGGTTCGCTCATCGAAAAACTGGTCATCACAACGACCGATAACCTCCTCCCGCGGGACACCGAACAGGTTCAGTGTCTGCTGGTTCACAAACAGGTACTTGCCATC
>JBFHFJ010000069.1:0-12904 GCA_041583655.1 Haliea sp.
CCGGCCGCGATGCCGCGCACAAGAAAATGAAAGAGCTGATTGAAAGCGGCGAGGGCCTGCCGCCGGAAGTGAACCTCAAAGGGCGCTTCATCTACTATGTTGGCCCGGTCGACCCGGTACGCGACGAAGTCATGGGCCCCGCCGGCCCGACTACCGCCACCCGGATGGACAAGTTCACCGACTTCATCCTCGAGCACACGGGCCTGCTGGGCATGATCGGCAAGGCCGAGCGCGGCCCCACGGGGATCGAGGCCATCAAGAAGCACGAGGCCGTGTACCTGATGGCGGTGGGGGGCGCTGCCTACCTGGTATCCAAGGCCATTACCTCCGCCCGAGTCGTCGCGTTCCCGGAACTCGGCATGGAGGCGATCTACGAGTTTGAGGTCAAGGACATGCCGGTGAGCGTGGCGGTGGATGCCCGCGGCGTCTCGGTACACGAGCTGGGTCCGAAAATCTGGAAAGCAAAGATCGAAGAACAGGCCATCGAGCTCATCTGAGCCCATGGCCGCCCCGAGCTTTTACTGGCACGACTATGAGACTTTCGGCGCAGATCCCTCCCGGGATCGCCCGGTGCAGTTCGCCGGGTTGCGCACCGACGCCGAGCTGAACGTGATCGGCGAGCCGCTGGTCATCTACGCGCGGCCTGCCGATGATTTCCTGCCCCATCCCGAGGCCTGCCTGATCACCGGCATCAGCCCGCAGCTGGCGCTGGACAGGGGCGTGCCCGAATGCGAGTTCATCGCCCGTATCCATGCCGAGCTGGCCCGGCCGGGAACCTGTGGCGTGGGCTATAACTCCCTGCGCTTCGACGATGAAGTCACCCGCTACACCCTCTACCGCAATTTCTTCGACCCCTATGCCCGCGAGTGGCAGAACGGCAACTCCCGCTGGGACATCATCGACCTGTTGCGCACCGCCTGGGCGCTGCGCCCGGAGGGCATCGAATGGCCCCTGCGGGAGGACGGCCATGCCAGTTTCCGGCTGGAAGAGCTGACTGCGGCCAACGGGATCGCGCATGCCGCGGCCCACGATGCGCTGTCGGATGTGCAGGCCACCATCGCCATGGCGCGGCTGGTGCGGGAGCGGCAGCCGAAACTTTACGACTATGTGCTGCGCAGCCGCGACAAGCGCACGGTGCAGGCGCAACTGGACATTGCCGCCATGAAACCGGTGCTGCATATCTCCGGCATGTTCGGTGCAGAGCGCTTCAACACCGCGCTGGTGGTGCCGCTGGCGGTGCACCCGGACAACCGCAACGAGGTGATCTGCTTTGACCTCAGCGCCGATCCCGCACCCCTGCGGGAGCTGTCCGCCGAGTCCTTGCGCGATCTCCTGTTTGCGCGCCGCGATGAGCTGGCGTCCGGGCAGCAGCGGCCGGGACTAAAGACCGTGCATACCAACCGCTGCCCGGTGCTGGTGCCGGCGAAAATGGCGGATCCTGGCATCGCCGCCCGCATCGGGCTGGACGGGGAACGCTGTCGCCGGCACCTGGCCTGGCTGCGGGATTGGCGGCAGCAGGATGGGGGCGGCATGACTGCCAGGGTGCAGGGCGTGTACCAGGGGCGCAGTTTCCCCGCGGTCACCGACCCCGATCGCATGCTCTATGGGGGCGGGTTCTTTTCCGACCATGATCGCCGGACCATGGACGCCGTGCGCGCTGCCGCTCCCGAGGAGCTGGGGCAGCAGAGTTTCCCGTTCGAGGACCCGCGCCTGCCGGAGATGCTGTTCCGCTACCGCGCGCGCAATTACCCCGCCAGTCTGTCGGCGGCGGAGCGGGCCCAGTGGGACGAGTTTCGTTTCCAGCGCATCACCGAGCCGGGCGCGGGAGCCAGCATTTGCCTGGAGGACTACCTGGCCCTGGTCGAGGGATTGCTGCAGGAGGATCGCCCCCCGGCGCAGCAGCAACTGCTGCAGGACCTGCTGGAGTACAGCGACACGCTGCTCGCCTGAGACCGGAATCATCCGGGGCCATGGGCAAGCCTGCCGGCCAGCCCGTATAATGGCCGCTCACCAGATCGGGAGTCAGATCGCGTGCAGTTTGCCGGTAGCCACATCCTGTCCATCGCCCAGTTCGAACGTCCCGATGTCGAACACCTGTTCGCGGTTGCCGATCGCATGCAGCCCTACGCCCACCGGCGCCGGGTCACCAAGGTGCTGGACGGGGCAATTCTCGGTGCCATGTTCTTCGAACCCAGCACCCGCACCCGGGTCAGTTTCGGCAGCGCCTTCAACCTGCTGGGCGGTGAAGTGCGCGAGACCACCGGTTTCGAGATGTCTGCCATCGCCAAGGGGGAATCCCTGTACGATACCGCGCGGGTCCTGAGCGGCTATTCCGATGTGATTGCCATGCGCCATCCCCAGGAGGGCTCGGTGGCGGAATTTGCTGCGGCCAGCCGGGTGCCGGTCCTGAACGGCGGCGACGGCAGCAATGAACACCCCACCCAGGCGCTGCTCGACCTGTACACGATCCGCAAGGAACTCGCCGGCCGCGGTCGCGGCATTGACCAGCTGCGTATCGCCATGGTCGGCGATCTGCGCTTCGGCCGCACCGTGCACTCCCTGTGCAAGCTGCTGTGCCTGTTCGATGGTATCCAGGTGGTGCTGGTGTCACCGGTGGAGCTGCGCATGCCGCCGGCCATTGTCGAGCAACTGCGCGTGGCGGGCCACCAGGTGCTCGAGTCGGAAGTCCTGGAGGCGAGCATTCGCCACGTGGATATCGTCTACTCCACGCGGATTCAGGAGGAGCGTTTCAGCTCCCAGCAGGAAGCGGATCTCTACCGCGGCCGGTTTCGCCTGAACCAGAGCATCTATACCGAGCACTGTGAGCCGAATACCGTCATCATGCACCCCTTGCCCCGGGACTCCAGGGTCACCGCGCGGGAGCTGGACGACGACCTCAACGACAACCCCAACCTGGCCATTTTTCGCCAGACTGACAACGGCATGCTGGTGCGCATGGCGCTGTTTGCCCTGGTGCTGGACGTCGCGGACCAGGTCGACAGGTATGCCCGTGACGTCAACTGGTACACCGGCGGGCGCTTTGATGGCCGTTAACCTCACATTCGCCGCCAACGCCGTGCAGGTGCTGGAGGACAGCATTGCCTACAGTGGCTACTTTCGCATGCGGCGCCTCACCCTGCGCCACCGGCTGTTCGGGGGTGGCTGGAGCGAGCCGCTGACCCGCGAGGTGTTCGAACGCGGAGACGCGGTTGGCGTTTTGCCCTATGAGCCGGAAACCGACTCGGTAATCCTGGTCGAGCAGTTCCGGCCCGGCGCGCTGCGTGACCCCGCCACCCCGTGGATGCTGGAGCTGATCGCCGGTGTGGTGGAGGAAGGAGAGAGCGATGTGGAGGTCGCCCACCGCGAGGCGGCGGAAGAGGCGGCCTGTGAACTGTCTGAACTGCTGCCCATCGCCAGTTACTATCCCAGTGCCGGCGCCTGTTCCGAGCATGTGCGCCTGTTCTGCGGCCGGGTCAGCAGTGCCGGTGTCGGAGGCGTGCATGGAGCCTCGGGGGAAGGTGAGGATATCCTCGTGCACCGCATTTCCCGCCGCGATGCCCTGGAACTGCTCGCCCGGGACCGCATTCCCAACGGTCACACGCTGATAGCGCTGCAGTGGCTGCAACTGCAGGGCGAGAGCCTGCGCCAGCGCTGGTGTCCGTGATGGTGGGCTGCGTCGAACTGTGAACCCGCGACTGTGAGTGCCGACACGCCTGCAGGGCCCGCCAGTCCCGGCCTTTTGCGCTCCAGTGCCATGGTGGGCAGCATGACCATGCTGTCGCGGGTGCTCGGACTGGTGCGGGATGTTGTCATGGCGGCCGTTGTCGGAGCCAGCGCCAACGCCGACGCGTTCTTTGTCGCCTTCAAGATTCCCAACTTCCTGCGCCGTCTCTTTGCCGAGGGTGCCTTTGCCCAGGCATTTGTGCCGGTGCTGTCGGACTACAAGGAGGACGGCAGCATCGCCGCGGTGCGCGCGCTGATCGACCGGGTGGCGGGAGTGCTCGGTGGGGTCCTGCTGGTGGTCACCAGCCTGGCCATCCTGGCGGCACCCCTGGTCGCGGCCCTGTTCGCCCCCGGGTTTGTCGGCGACGCCTACAAGTTTGAACTGACTGCGCAAATGATCCGCATCACCTTCCCCTATCTGCTGCTGATCTCCATCACCGGCTTCTGCGGCGCGATTCTCAACAGCTATGGCCGTTTTGCTGTGCCCGCCCTGACTCCGGTATTTCTCAACCTGTCGTTGATCGCGGCGGCACTGGTGGCCGCGCCCTGGTTCGAGGAACCCGTGTTTGCCCTCGCCTGGGGGGTGGCGCTGGCGGGTGTGGTGCAGCTGTTGTTCCAGTTGCCGTTCCTCTACCGCCTGGACCTGGTGCCGCGGCCGCGCTGGGACACCCGGCACCCGGGTGTGCGACGGATTCTCAAGCTGATGGTGCCGGCCCTGTTTGGCGTCTCGGTCAGCCAGATCAACCTGCTGCTGGACACCGTGCTGGCCTCCTTCCTCCCCACCGGCAGTGTTTCCTGGCTCTACTACTCTGATCGCCTCATGGAGTTGCCCCTGGGCGTGTTCGGTGTGGCGATCGCCACCGTTATCCTGCCCAGCCTCTCGGCTCACCGGGCCGGCCTGCGGATGCACCAGTTCAGCCAGACCCTGGACTGGGCCGTGCGCTCGGTACTGCTGGTTGCCGTGCCGGCCGCCGCCGCGCTGATGGTGCTGGCAGAGCCGATCCTGGTGACCCTGTTCCAGTATGGGCAGTTCCGGCCGGAGGATGTGGGCATGGCGGCCCTGAGCCTGCAGGCGTACAGCCTGGGCCTCGCCGCATTCATGCTGATCAAGGTTCTGGCGCCGGGCTTCTACGCCCGGCAGGACACGGTCACCCCGGTCAAGATCGGTATTATCTCCATGGTGGCCAACATGGTGCTCAACCTGGCGTTCGTGCTGCCCTTGCTGCACTTTTTCAACACGGGACACGTGGGACTGGCGCTGGCGACCAGTGTGGCCGCCTTCCTCAACGCCGGGCTGTTGTTGCGCGGGCTGCTGCGGGAAGGCGTGTTCGCCTTCCAGTCCGGCTGGGGCGTCTACGGCGGGCGGCTGCTGGCGGCCACCGCGGCCATGGTGGTCGCCGTGCTCTGGCTGTGTCCGCCGACGGATACCTGGCTGGCCTGGACCCTGCAGCAGCGGGTGTGGTGGCTGGGGCTTACCTGTACTGTCGGCGGAGTCGTCTATCTGGGGGTGCACATTGCGCTGGGAACCCGTATCAGGCATTTGCGCACCCCGGTTCCGCCTGCCTGAGGTCGCACTGCCATAGGCTATGGCGACGCTTTTCGCTATACTCCTGCGTTTGATTTGACAGGGTATACCCCCACCTCATGGAGCTCATCAGAGGCCTGCACAACCTCGGGCCCTCCCACCGCCCCTGCGTGGCCACGATAGGCGCTTTTGACGGGGTCCACCTCGGTCATCAGGCGGTAATCCGGCAGCTGCAGGACAAGGCGGCAGAGTTCGGGCTGCCGTCGACGGTCATTGTGTTTGAGCCCCTGCCGCGAGAGTATCTGGCGCCGCTTGACGCCCCGGCGCGGATCATGAGCTTTCGGGAAAAATTCCTGGCACTGGAGGCGCTGGGCGTGGATCGCCTGCTGCGCATTCACTTCAATGAAAGCTTGCGCAGCACCTCGGCCCAGGCCTTTCTCGAGCGGATCTTCGTGCGTGGGCTGGGGGTGCGTTATATCGTGCTGGGGGATGACTTCCGCTTTGGCAATGACCGCCAGGGCGATATCGATTTTATCCAGCAGCAGGGCCTGCGCTATGGCTACCAGGCGGGCTCTACTGCAACCTTTGAGCTCGAAGGGGAGCGGGTGAGCAGTACCCGCATACGCAAGGCGCTGGCGGATGCGGACTTCACCCTCGCCGAGCGGCTGTTGAGTCGCCCCTACCGGATCAGCGGCAAGGTGGTTTATGGGCGCCAGCTCGGTCGCCAGTTGGGTTTTCCCACGGCGAACATGGAATTGCATCGCCTGCGGTCGCCACTGTCGGGGGTGTATGTGGTGAGCGTGAGCGGGGCGGGGCTGGTCAACGCCCCCGCGGTAGCCAATGTTGGTACCCGGCCCACGGTGAATGACAGCATCCGGGCCAATCTGGAGGTGCACGTCCTGGAGGGCAAGCCGCAGCTGTATGGCAAGCACCTGGAGGTGACCTTCCTGCACAAGCTGCGGGAGGAGCAGAAGTTCGACTCTGTGCACAGTCTGCAGGAGCAGATTGTGCGCGATGTGGCCGACGCCCGCAGCTGGCTGGCGACACATGAAACGGCAGCGGCCAAGTCTGCGCCGGCTAACGTACTGGAACGGGATTGAGAGTTGCATGAGTGATTACAAGGACACGCTGAACCTGCCGCAGACGGCATTCCCGATGAAGGCCAGTCTGGCCCAGCGCGAACCACAACGCCTGCAACAGTGGCAGGCGATGGACCTGTACGGGAAGATCCGTCGGGCCGCGGCCGGCCGCCCCAAATTCATCCTTCACGATGGCCCGCCCTACGCCAACGGCGAGCTGCACGTTGGCCACGCGGTCAACAAGATCCTGAAAGACATTATCGTCAAGTCCCGTGGGCTGGCGGGCTATGACGCCCCTTATGTGCCGGGGTGGGACTGCCACGGTCTGCCCATTGAGCTGAATGTGGAAAAGAAGGTGGGCAAACCCGGGGACAAGATCACGCCCGCGGAGTTCCGCCAGAAATGCCGTGAGTACGCCGCGGGCCAGGTCGATGCCCAGCGCGAGGATTTCGTGCGCATGGGTGTGCTCGGTGACTGGAACAACCCCTACCTGACCATGAATTTCCGCTTTGAGGCGGACATCGTGCGCACCCTGGCGCGCATTATCGAGAACGGCCATCTGCACAAGGGCTTCAAGCCGGTGCACTGGTGCCTGGACTGCGGCTCCGCCCTGGCTGAGGCCGAGGTGGAGTACAAGGACAAGCGCTCGCCGGCCATCGATGTGGCCTATGAGGCCCTGGATCCGGCGGCGGTGAACGCCGCCTGTGGCAGTGAGTATCCGGGCGAGATCGCGGTGCCGATCTGGACCACCACCCCCTGGACCCTGCCTGCAAGCATGGCTGTCAGCCTGCACCCTGAGCTGGAATATGTCCTGGTCGAGGGTGACGGCAGGGCGCTGCTGGTGGCAGAGGCGCTGGCGCCAGCCTGTATCGAGCGCTTCGGCCTGCCGGGCATGACCGTACTGGGGCGCTGCAAGGGCGCGGCGCTGGACAGGCAATTGCTGCAACATCCCTTCCTGGACCGGCAAGTGCCGGTAGTGCTTGGCGAGCACGTGACCACGGAGGCGGGCACAGGCGCCGTGCATACCGCCCCTGCCCACGGCCAGGACGACTTTGTGGTGGGCCAGCAGTACGGGCTCGAAGTGTACAATCCGGTTGGCGGTAATGGCGTGTATCTGGCCGAAACCCCGTTTTTTGCCGGCCAGCACGTGATGAAGGCCAATGCCGCCATCGTCGACTTGCTGCGCGAACGCGGTGTTCTGCTGCACCATGAGGATTACGAGCACTCCTATCCCCATTGCTGGCGGCACAAGACGCCGATCATTTTCCGCGCCACCCCGCAGTGGTTTGTGAGCATGCACCAAAACGGTCTGCTTGCCGGCGCGCAGGCGGCGGTGGAGAACGTGCAGTGGCTGCCCGAGTGGGGCAAGGCCCGCATCGACGCCATGCTCGCCAGTCGCCCCGACTGGTGTATTTCCCGCCAGCGCACCTGGGGCGTGCCCATTGCCCTGTTTATCCACGCCGAGAGCGGTGAGCTTCACCCGCGAACTGCCGAGCTCATGGAGCAGGTGGCCCGGCGTATCGAGGAGCGGGGCATAGACGCCTGGTTCGACCTCGAGCCGGGCGAGCTGCTGGGGGAGGAGGCCGGCGAGTACGAGAAGGTGACCGACACCCTGGATGTCTGGTTCGACTCCGGCGTGAGCCACGCCTGCGTGCTGCGCCAGCGGGAGGGGCTGCAGGCCCCTGCGGACCTGTACCTGGAGGGTTCGGACCAGCACCGCGGCTGGTTCCAGTCCTCCCTGCTGACCGGTATTGGCGCCTATGGCGAAGCGCCTTACAAGAGCGTGCTTACCCACGGCTTCACCGTCGACGGACAGGGTCGCAAGATGTCCAAATCGCTGGGCAACATCATTCCCGCGAAAAAGGCGATGAACGACCTGGGGGCCGATATCCTGCGCCTGTGGGTGGCGGGGGCCGACTTCCGCGGCGAGGTTGCGGTGTCGGACGAGATTTTCAAGCGCACCGCCGACGCCTATCGCCGCATCCGCAACACCGCCCGCTTCCTGCTGGCCAACCTCAATGGCTTCGACCCGGCGCAGCACGCCCTGCCCGCTGCGGATCTGCTGTCCCTTGATCGCTGGGCGATCGACCGCGCGGCCCGCCTGCAGGCGGAGATCGAGCAGGCCTATGACGGCTACCAGTTCCATCTGATCTACCAGAAGCTGCACACCTTCTGTGCCCACGACCTGGGTGGTTTTTACCTGGACGTCATCAAGGACCGCCAGTACACCACCCGCGCCGACAGCCGTGCCCGGCGCTCGGCCCAGACCGCCCTGTACCACATCGCCGAGGCGCTGGTGCGCTGGATGGCGCCCATCCTCAGCTTCACCGCCGAGGAAATATGGGAGAACCTGCCCGGTACGCGCCCTGAATCCGTTTTTTTGGGGCAGTGGTACGACCAGCTCCACAGCGTTGCTGATGACGAGCCGATGGGCCGCGACTACTGGCAGCAGGTCATGGCCGTGCGCACCGCGGTCAACCGTGAGATCGAGGTGCAGCGGGCGGCGGGCCTGGTGCGCGGCTCGCTGGATACCGCGGTAACCCTGTTCGTTTCCGCGGAGCTGCAGGCCCTGCTGGAACCCCTGGGCGACGAGCTGCGTTTCGTGCTCATTACCTCTGCCGCAATATTGCAGCCGCTGGCGTCCGTCCCTGACGCGGCAGCGGCAACCGAACTTGCCGGCCTGCGCCTGCAGGTCAGCGTGGCGGAGGAGGAAAAGTGCGAGCGCTGCTGGCACCGGCGGCCGGACGTGGGCAGCCACGCCGCCCATCCAACCCTGTGCGGGCGCTGCGTTGAGAACGTTGACGGGCCCGGGGAGCAGCGCCACTTTGCCTAGGAACCTCCCGACCGCTACCTGGTATGCGATAGCCTTGCTGGTTATCGTGCTGGACCAGCTCTCCAAAGGCCTGGCGGAGCAGTATCTGGACTATGGTCGCCCACTGGTGCTCACCAGCTGGTTCAACCTGACGTTGCAGTACAATCCCGGTGCCGCCTTCAGCTTCCTCAGCGATGCGGGGGGCTGGCAGCGCTATTTCTTCAGTGGCATCGCGGTGGTGATCAGCGGGATTCTGGTGGTGTGGCTGTATCGCCTGCCGTCGAACCTGCGTCTGCTGCCCTTGTCCCTGGCCTTGATTCTTGGCGGCGCCCTAGGCAACCTGTGGGACAGGGTGGCGCTGGGCCACGTCGTTGACTTTATTTCGGTACACTATGGCGGCTATTTCTTTCCCGCCTTCAATATCGCAGACTCGGCCATCAGTGTCGGTGCTGCCCTGATGATTCTCGATAGCCTGCTGGCCACGCGGCCAGAGGGCAGCGGAGGAAAATGACCACTTTTGAGCACTCTGGCGTGACCATGGACGTACCTGTAGGAGAGGGGACCCGCGTGTTCCTGAATTTTTCTGTCAGCCTGGAGGACGGCTCCGAGGTGGACAGCAATTTCGGCGGCGAGCCGGTGGACTTTGTCGTCGGTGATGGCAGCCTGCTGCCCGGCTTCGAGCGGCGCCTGTTCGGCATGGGCCCTGGCGAGCGGCAGATGTTTACCGTGCCCCCGGAGGATGCCTTCGGTCAGCCCAATGACAACAATGTCCAGGTCATTGCCCGCGAACACTTCGACGATGACGCAGAACTCGAAATCGGCCTGGTCTTTTCCTTCGCTGACGCCGCCGGCGGTGAGTTGCCCGGGCTGATCGTGGCTTTCGATGAGGAAGATGTGACCGTGGACTTCAACCACCCCCTGGCCGGCCGCACCATTCTCTTTGATGTGCTGGTCCACCGGGTCGAGCCGGCGGAGCTGCACTGATGGAAGTCCGGCTGGCGAATCCCCGCGGCTTCTGTGCCGGGGTGGACCGCGCCATCGATATCGTCAACCGGGCCCTTGAGCGCTTCGGCGCCCCGATCTATGTCCGCCACGAAGTGGTACACAACAAGTTTGTGGTGGAAGATCTGCGCGCCCGCGGCGCCATCTTTGTCGAAGAGCTGGAAGAGGTGCCTGACGACTGCATCGTTATTTTCAGCGCTCACGGCGTTTCCCAGGCGGTGCGCAGGGAAGCGGGAAGGCGTGGTCTGAAAGTGTTCGACGCCACCTGCCCGCTGGTGACCAAGGTGCATATCGAAGTGTCCCGCTACAGTGACGACGGCAGTGAATGCGTGCTGATCGGGCATCGCGGCCACCCCGAGGTGGAGGGCACCATGGGCCAGTATGATCGCAGCGCCGGGGGCGAGATCTATCTGGTAGAGGACGAGGAGCAGGCATCCAGCCTGGTGGTGCGCAATCCCGAAAGGCTCTACTACGTTACCCAGACTACCCTCTCCGTGGACGACACTGCCAGGGTAATCGACGCCCTGCGCCGCCGCTTCCCGCGTATCCAGGGGCCGCGCAAGGACGATATCTGCTACGCCACGCAGAATCGTCAGGATGCAGTCAAGCAACTGGCGGCGGAGTGCGACCTGGTGCTGGTGGTGGGCTCTCCCAACAGCTCCAACTCCAATCGCCTGCGGGAGCTCGCCGAACGCATGGGTGCCGAAGCGCACCTGCTGGACAGCGCCCGGGACATCAACCCCGCCTGGCTGCAGGGCAAGCGCCGTATCGGGGTCACCGCCGGCGCCTCCGCGCCGGAGGTACTGGTCGCCGAACTGGTGCAGGGTCTGCAGGCCCTCGGCGCGGATGCTCCCGTCGAGCTGATCGGGCGGCCGGAACATGTCACCTTCTCCCTGCCGCGGGAACTGCGTATTCCCAGTCGCGAGGTCTGAGTCGCCCCGCCGCAGGCGGTCCCTGATCCTGTACGCCCGGCTTTCATCACATCCCACCGTTCGCTGGCAATGTGCCGTGCTCCCGATAAGCTGAAAGGCAACAGGGAGGTTTTGCATGGACAGGATGTCGATGCGCAAGCCAGCCCGGGGCCTGACCCTGGTGGAACTGGTGCTGGTCGTTGCGCTGCTGGGAATTCTCACAGTGGTCGCGGAACCCGGTTTCCAGAGCTTGCAGCAGCGGATCCAGATGCGGGCAGAGGCCACCCGGTTGCTGGCGGCGCTCAACCTGGCCCGCAGCGAGGCCGTGCGGCGCAACGTGCCGGTGAGCCTGTGCCCCTCCAGTTACGCGGTATCTGCCAGCCTCGAATGCGGCGGTGACTACAGCGCCGGGTGGATAATTTTCAGCAACCCGGACAGGAGCCCCGCAGTCAATGCCGGCAGCCTGGTGCAGGCGTATCCGCCGATGCACCCCCAGCTCCAGCTCAGCAACCGCAGTGGCACCCTGCTGGCGGACGAACTCATCACTTTCCTGCCCGACGGCTCCGCCGGCCGCAACCGGACCCTCATGATCTGCTCCCGTGTGCGGCCGCAACTGGCCTCCTGGAGCCTGGTGATGAACATCGTCGGGCGCTCGCGCCTGGTGCGGGGATGGGGGGAGTGTCCCCGGGAGCCACTGCTGTGATGCCTCGCCAATCGGGACTCGGGCTGGTAGAGCTGCTGGTGGCAGTGCTGGTGTTTAGCCTGGGCGTGCTGGGAATATTCGGCGCGCAGATCAACGCGAAAAGGAACGCCCTGGAAGCTCAGCAGCGGTCCATCGCGACGGGGCTCGCCCGCGACCTGCTGGAGCGTATGCGCAGCAATCCGGGCCAGCTGTACGCCTACACATTGGACAACGCATCCCCGACTGATACAGCGTTCCCTGAGTCTCCCGCCTGTGCGCGCATGGCGGTTGCCCCGGGGGACGGTTTCCACTGCAGTCCCGCGGAGCTTGCCCGCAGTGATCTCGCCGGGTGGATGCAGTTGCTTGCCGGCGCGACAGCGGTAAGCGTTGGCGCTGGCGTCGAGCGCCCCGTGGCGGGACTGCTGGAGCCCCGGGCCTGCGTCGCAGTCGCCGCCGGCTGGGTCTCCGTGGCCATCGCCTGGCGGGGACTGGAGCCCCTGGCGGCCTCTGTGGAATCCAGGTGTGGGGCGGGCGGCGGATGGTACGGAGCGGATGACGAGCTGCGCCGCGTGCTGGTGATGCACAGCTGGCTTGGCGCGCACACAGCGGGAGTGGCCTGGTGACTCACCGCCGGGGCGGGGTCGGGCGGCACGCGGGGATGTCGCTGGTTTCCCTGCTGGTGGCGCTGGTCCTCGGTCTGCTGCTTGCGTCCGCGGTGGTGGCCCTGTATCTCGGGGCCAAGCGGCAGTTCCTGGTGGACGATGAAATTGCGAGAGTGCAGGAGAACGGCCGCTATGCGATCAACCTGCTGCATCGGGAACTGCTGCTGGCTGGATTTTTCGGCGGTCTCGCAGGGAGTGCCTTGCCTGCACCGCCGGCGGCGGGGCCGGGCTGCGGTACCAGTGGGGGCTGGCCCCTGGGTCCAGCACCGGCGGTCGACCTGCAGCCTGACTACCGCGGCGGTGCCCCGCTCACCCTGGCCGGGTCAAGCCTGGACTGCCTGCCGGCCACGGCCCTGCAGCAGGGCAGTGACATCCTGGCGACCCGTCGGGTTGCGGGCGAGGCTACCATCGCCAATGGTGTCTATGCATCGGGGGTGTCCGCCGTCGACAGTGGACACTGGTATCTACGCCGGCACGAGCACGCTGGCGATGCCGACTGGTGGCAGGC
>JBFHFJ010000070.1:0-12800 GCA_041583655.1 Haliea sp.
ACAGGGAATCGAGGCTTCCTGGATCTTGGCAACGGCAGCGGCAATAGCCTTGTCGATGCCACGCTTGAGATCCATCGGGTTCATGCCGGCGGCCACGGACTTCAGGCCTTCGTTGACAATGGCCTGAGCCAGAACAGTCGCGGTGGTGGTACCGTCACCAGCCTGGTCGGAGGCCTGGGAAGCGACTTCCTTGACCATCTGCGCGCCCATGTTCTCGAACTTGTCTTTCAGTTCGATTTCCTTGGCGACGGAGACGCCGTCCTTGGTCACGGTGGGAGCACCGAAGGACTTGTCCAGGATGACGTTGCGGCCTTTGGGACCCAGGGTTGCCTTGACCGCATCTGCCAGTACGTTGATGCCTTTCAGCATGCGCTGACGGGCTTCATCACCAAAAATTACTTCTTTAGCTGCCATGATCTAAATCCTTTATGTTCAAGAGGTTACGAGGTTACTGGAGCGCCTTACTCGACGATGGCAAAGATCTCGCTCTCACCCATGATGATCAGCTTCTCGCCATCGACCTCAATGGTGTTGCTGCCGGCATACTGGCCGAAGACAACGCGATCGCCGACTTTGACAGCCAGGGGGCGCACTTCGCCGTTGTCCAGAACCTTGCCTTCGCCAACCGCGACCACTTCACCCTGGTTCGGCTTTTCCTTGGCGGAACCGGGCAGAAGGATGCCACCGGCGGTGGTTTCTTCTTCTTCCTTGCGACGAACGACCACGCGGTCGTACAGCGGACGAATTTTCATTGATCAAGTTCTCCTGGTTACAGTGTTATACAGGCCCACCCGGGCAGACCCCTCTGGGGCTTGCTCGGGATATTGGGGCGGGAAAATGGATTTCAAGGGACTTTTTGGCACTCGAGGCAAAAGAGTGCCAAAAAAATTCAATCATCCAGCCGTCGGTACTCGCCTTCGAGTGTCGTCGGGCCCGAGGTATCGCGCTCAGGGCGAAACGGCTGCGGCTGGGGGCCGCCGAACCAGCGCTGCAGCTTGCGCCGCAGGGGCCCGATCAGCACCAGCAGCGCGGCAAAATCGGAGATCATGCCCGGTACCATCAACAGCAGCCCGGCCAGGCCCACGGCCATGTCATCCAGCAGCAGTTGCGGGCCCAGCACAGCGCCCTGCTGGGCCTCGCGCAGGCGCTGGAACATGCCCTCGCCCTGGCGCCGCAGCAGCCACAGGCCGAGCATCAGGGTGAGCAGCACGTAGCCGAGCGCGGTGAGAGCGCTGGTTTCCACGCCCAGCTGGATGAGGGTGAACAACTCCAGCCAGGGCAAAAGGATAATGATGAAGCGCATATTGGTCCTCCATTGGCTTCTTTATGCGGGCAGTCAGCCAGAATGCAAGGCGGGGGCAGATGCTGACACAGATCTTGCCCTCGGCGCGGAAAACTCTCACCATGACGGCCACGCACAACAGGAGCAAGGGCCCGTGGACCGGCCTGAACCCGATAACAACCAGCGCATCTGGCAGGTCGTGGCCCTGATTCCCCCGGGGCGGGTCGCCACCTATGGCGATGTGGCGCGGCAGGCAGGCCTGGGCCGGGCGGCACGGAGGGTCGGGCTGGCCCTGCGGCAGCTGCCCCCGGGCAGTCGCGTACCCTGGCACCGGGTCGTCAACAGTGCGGGGAAACTGTCCCTGCCGGCGGGGTCGATGGCGCAGAGGCAGCAGAGGCAGCGGCTACTGAATGAGGGAATCGCCCTTAGCGAAGGCGGCCGCATTGACTTGCGCCGCTGGCGCTGGCGCCCGGACGCCGCTCCCGTGAGTGAAGCTACGTGCGAGTAAACAGCACTCCCGCCGGCACCGGGCACACCAGGGTGGCCCCCGCCGTGGACCTCGCCGAGGGTGTGCGGGATCGCAGCGGGTATCTTGAGCCACTTGAAAGCGTGCGCGGCATTGCGATTATGCTGGTGTTCCTGTTCCACGCCTGGGGCATCAGCGGCCAGCAGCTGGCGGGCGAACCGTCACCGGGGCTCAGTTTCATCGTCGCCGGCAACACGGGGGTCACCCTGTTCTTTGTCCTCAGCGGGTTCCTGCTGGCACTGCCCTGGCTGAAACACCTGTACCAGCCGCTGCGGCCCAGGCCGGCGGTTGCCCAGTACCTCAAGGCCAGGGCACTGCGCATTCTCCCCCTCTATTACAGCGCACTGCTGCTGGCCTGGCTGGCCACTGGCAACACCGCTGCCATTGGACAGGCGGCGGCATTCCAGTTTGTGGGCTTCAGTGCCTTCCCCTACAGCGCGGTGTGGTGGACACTGGCCACGGAAATGCAGTTCTACCTGCTGTTACCGCTGCTGATGTCACTTTGGCTCGGCGGCCGGGGCGGACGCCTCGCCTGCGCGGCCCTGCTTCTGGGCTGGCTCTACGCCTATACCACGCTGGTGCTGCTGGCCGACCCGGGTAGTGGACAAGCTTCATTCCTGCTGACCAAATCGGTTTTCGCACGGCTGCCGGCCTTTCTCCTGGGGATTGCGGCGGCCGCATTCTACCTGCGGGCCTGTCGCTGGCGACCGGTGGTCCTGCAGGCATCCGCCTGGCGCCACGGCGGTACGCTGCTGCTACTGGCAACCCTGGCACTGCTCGAGCGGGTACTGGCGCACGTGGCACTGATGGGAGATCAGCAGGCCGAGCTCCACTGGCATGTTCATCACACCTGGGAGGCTGCCCTGTGGGCCGTGTTCATCCTCTGTCTGCTGCTGTGTCGCATACCCGCCGCAGGGCTGCTGGTTAACCGCGGTCTTGCACTCACCGGCAAGCTGTCCTATTCCCTCTACCTGGTCCATGTGCCAGTGCTGTTCTACCTGCTCTACCCGCTGCGGGAACGGGCGGGAACGGAGGATTTCCAGAGCGCCTGGTGGCTGTACGCTGCCGCCGCCGCACTGCTCCTGTCCCTGCTGCTGTCCTGGATCAGTTACAGTGCGATTGAGAAGCCCTTCCTGCAACTGAAACGCCGGATCCCGCTCTGAGAACGGCTACAGACGAGTCACGTACATGGTTTCCAGACCCAACATCCTGCTGCTCATGACCGACCAGCAGCGCCACGACTCCCCGGGGTACTGCGGCAGCGGCGCTGAATCGGATACTCCCCGACTGGACCGGCTCGCGGCCAGCGGGGTCATCTTTGACCACGCTTACAGCAGCGATACCGCCTGCATCCCCGCGCGCTCCTCACTGATGACCGGGCTGTTGCCCCACCGGGTTCCTACCGGCGGCTGGCGGCCCAGGGCCCGGACCGACAGCGGCAGGGCATTGCAGGAAGGCTACTGGACCCTGGCCCACGCCCTGCGCGACGCGGGCTACCGCACGGGCCTGTTCGGGAAAATGCACTTTGCGCCGATCCGCGCGCAGCACGGTTTTGACGTCATGCAGACCTGTGAACACCTGCCCGCGGGCTACGACCCGAGCGAACAGGATGACTACCGGCGCTGGATCCTTTCCACCGGGCGCAAGGACCTGCGCTTTGTCCGGCCGGCGCAACCAAAAGTGTTTCCCTATGCCATGGACGCCCACCCCACCCGCTGGATCACCCGCCACGCCCTCGAATTTCTGCAGGGCGGTCAGGACAGCGACAGCAACCGGGCCACGGCGCCGTGGTTCGCGGTTGTCTCCTATACCGACCCGCATACGCCCTTCAGCCCGCCCGAGCCCTACGCATCGATGTACCGGCCGGAGGAGCAGGTACTCCCTGAGTCAACGATCGACAGCAACCGGGGCCTGCCATGGCCCTTCTCGGAGATCATGGAGCGCCCCCGGCCGGGCGCCTTTTTCGCCCCCCAGCGAACCGACCAGCACAGCGAAGATCACCTGCGCCGGGTACTTGCCGCCATTCGCGCCGCGATCAGGCACGTCGACGACGCCATGGCCGAGATCCTGCAGCAGGTGAACCTGGATAGCACGCTGGTGATATTTCTTTCAGACCACGGGGACTACGGCGGCCACCGCGGGTTTCTGGGCAAGATTCCCTGGCTGCCCTTTGACGATCTGGCCCGGGTTCCCCTGGTAATCAGCGGCTCTGGTGTCGCCGGCGGGCGGAGGGTAGCGGCGCCAGTGCAGAGCTTTGACTATGTCGCCACCGTGCTGGATAGGGTGGGGCTGGCCCGCCCCTGCGCGGACATGGATGCCGTCAGCCAGCTACCCGTGCTGGCGGGGGCTGACGCGGATGCGAACCGGGCGGTATTCTGCTCCACCATGGAAGGTACACCCATGCTGCGGCGCGGCCGCTACAAGCACATCTGGCACTCGATTGCCGACGTGCACATTCTCTACGATCTGGAAGAGGACCCGGGCGAAACCCGTAATATCGCCGGGGACCCGCGGCACCGGGACCTGCTTGCGGCGAACGTCGAGGTACTGCGTGAGGTACTGGCCCGGCCGATACCTGAGCTGTGGCGAGCTAGCGCCTGACCCACTGCTCCCAGACAAAGGGGTAGTCCCAGACCTTGTCGTGGGTTTTCGCCAGTTCGCGCTGGATTCGCCGACGTCGACGATGCGCACCCTCATGCCATTCGTGGAACTGAATGACAAATACCCGTATCTGCGGCAGGCGCCCGGCGCTGATCAGTCGCTCCAGCAGCGCGTATTCAGCGCCCTCGATATTCAGCTTGATGATGTCTATCTCGGCATGACCCAGCTCGTCGAGCACCCCGACGACATCGCGCACCTGCACCTCGACCCGGCCCTCCGTCCCGCCCCGGCCCTCTCCGCCGCCAGTATCCACAGCGTAGAACGTCGAACCCATACCGCGCTGGATCATGGATAGTCGCGCATCCTCTTCGCCCAACCCGTAGGGCAGGCACTCTATGTCAGGCTCCGCAGCAAAACGCCGTTGCAGGAAGGCAACGGACGGGGGATCCGGTTCAAACGCATAGATGCGGGCAGCGTACTTCTGGTGCACCCGCGCCGCCCAGTCGCCGTGATAAGCGCCCACGTCCAGGGCGATACTGCCCGGCTGCAGCGGCGCCTCGTACATGATGTCCGGATTGACCATCGTGGCGCCGATAAAGCGGTAAAAGGTGGGGCGATAGTAGTGTAATTCCAGTGCCGCGCGCATGAAACCTGAATGCTGTTCGCGCCGGCGCCGATACCAGATATAGGGAAGCAGCAGTCTCTTCTTCAGCTGGTACCAGTTCATTGGCCGGCTCCTTCACGGGTGTCTCCCCCGGCGCTCAGGGATTGCGCCTGCGCAGGTGTATTTTCGATGCCTGGGTGGGCAGGTGCCCGAGGAAGTTCAGCGGCTTGTCGCTGACCAGCGGGCCATCCCCGCGCAACGCCCGGTACTGGTCCCGGTAGGACTCCAGCCGGGCCGCGCGAGCGGCGGTTTCGCTGTTGGTGGTCGTCCCGCCGTGGACCTGATGGAAGCTGCCCTCGCCTACCAGCTGCAGGGCAACCGCGCCATCGGCGTCAATCGCACGGCGGTAAAGGTCCAGGTTGAGAAACCCGCCACCCGGCAGGTCAAACTGCTCGTCGCTACCACCAATTGCGTGGTAGTGGGCCCGGCTCATGAATAAACAGTTGGACTCGAACATGCGATTGAACCAGGTGATCCGGTCCGCGCCGCTGGTCAGTGGCGTACCCACCTCGAACAGGCGGTAACCATCGTCCGGCCAGGAGATCTCCTGCAACAGCGCATCCTCAACCTGCTGGTTGTAACCGCGCAGCACAGACTCCGGCTGCTCCCCCGGACCCAGGTAAAAATAACGTACGGCGACTACCGGGCATGCGAAGGCGGCAAAACCGCGCAGGGCCCATTCGAACACTCCCGGTGTCAGCAAATGGGCCCCGTCCACCATCAGGCAGAGGATGTCGCCGCGCGCAACGGAAGCGGCACGGTTCAGCGCCTGCGCCGGGGAGGCCAGCGCGTTATCGATGCGCAGCAAGGTAAGGGGGACATCGCCGAGGACGCCCGCGTCCACCTGCAAAGGCTCTGTGGACCCGTTGTCCACCAGGATCACCTCGTACTCCAGCCCCGCCGCCGCGGTCTGGTAGCCGCGCGCCAACGCCTGCAGGGTACGCGGGATTTCGCGCTGCATGTTGTAGGCAATGACAATGACTGACAGCTTCATGTGGAGAAATTCCGCGGCTGCGCCCGGGGCTACAGGAGGATGGGTTGCTGCTTCAGTGGCGCGCTGGAGGCGGCAAAGAACCAGGACTCAATTGCGTAGCGCACCGCGGTGTGATGCAGTGCAAAGGCCGTCCGATGCAGATTGTAGTGATCAAAAAACAGGGCGTCTCCGGCGGCGAACCGCGGCTGCACAACGCCGCACCCGGCCGCCACCGTTGCCACCAGTTCCGGACCCACCGTCCAGTCGAAGGCGGCGCCCGCGGTGCCCGTGGGGTAAATCTCGCGCCGGCCGTCAAGGACAAGATCCAGGCCCGGGGCGGGCGCCTCACCGCCGCAGTCACTGAGCGCCAGCCACATGTTCACGGTCTGGATGGATTCGCCGAGAAAGCGGCCATCCTGGTGCCAGCCCGCCTGGGCGCCGTTGTCCGGAGCAACCTTGCGCAGCACCCACTTCTTCACCGACAGTCGCGCGGGTTCCCCGAAGTACGCCGCCAGCAGGGCCGGAAGCCCGAGGGCGGCGTAGAGCTCCAGCAGTTCGCAGGCTACCCGCGGCGAATCCGCAACCCAGATGGAACTGCTGGGGGATACCGGCTCACCCGGGTTGGCAAAGAACCGTGCAGGGGCCCCGCTCACCTCCGCTGAACGCACATACCACGCCGCTGCCTCCTCGCGGGGTGGCGCGCTCTCCGGATGCTCGCGGGCAGCCACTACCCGGTCAATCATAGTCCGCAGCTGCGATGCCTGTTGCGGGTCAACCAGGCCGCGAACAATCGCGGCGCCAGAGCCATGAATGGCATCGCAAAGGCGCTGGGCGGTGAGATCCCGCCGCGGGATTTCGGCAATCGCACCAGCGCCCGGCGCGGCCTGCCCCCCCCGGACTGTCATCGGCGCCGCCGGAGGCTGTGCTGGCCGCTCACGCCCGGCCCGAATGCGCAGGTCCAGGATCTGTTGCTGCAGTTCCGCCTTTGCCTCCCGGCGATTGGCTAGCTCCAGCCCGGCCAGCGCCTCGGCCACTGATTCCGCCAAAACCCGCTAGCCCTCCCCGGCCTGCTTGCCCTGACCGCCCTTGTCGGCCTCGACATGGACCCTGGGCTTGAATCGCTTCGCCTGGCGCCGCGCCTCCAGGAAATGCGCGGCATGGGAGTAGAACTGCCGCAGGCGTTTGCCGGTCTCCGGGTCGCCGGAGAACAGCAAATCGGTCAGCTCCGTAGACGGGGGGTTACCGCCGGGTTTGCGCAGTACCCCAAGACCGAACCCGTGATTGAACCTGAATATCTCCTCGTGCTGCTGTTCAAGTTCGGCGAAGAATTTCCAGGCGCCGAAGTCCTTGATCCGCGCCATCACGTCGTGGAACAGGACGATGCCGCCGGGCTTGACCTTCGGATACCAGTTTTCAAAATCTTCCTTCACGGCGTCGTAGGTGTGCAGGCCGTCGATGTGCAGCAGCTCTATACTGTCCTGGTCAAAGTGGCGCAACGCCTCGTTGAAGTACATCCGCAGCAGATACGTGATGCCCCGGTAATGTTCCCGGGCGTGGTGCTGGACGTCCTTGAAAATGCTGTCGTCGTAAGCGTCGGTGTGCTCGTCCCCCTCCCAGCAATCTATCCCGTAGGCGACACCGTCGATGTCGTTTTCCACCATGGCCTGGCAGAACGTGAAAAAAGACAGGCCGTTATAGACGCCCAGTTCCACCACCACCCTCGGCCGGACTGCGGTAACCAGGTCGTAAGCGAAGGGCAGGTGATCCACCCAGGTACTGAACACCATGCGCCGGGGTTCGAATCGCTGCAGGGAGGGCGGGAAATAAATCTTGCTGTTCACTGTCTGATCCTCAGGCGGGACCGCCGTCAAGTGGGGCCTCGCCGCGGGCCGCGAGTACCCGGGCAGCAGAATAATGCACGAACCTCTGCGCCTGCGCCGGAATTTCTCCCAGGTACACCGGCTGGGTTACCGGGCTCACAAACTCCGCGCCGCGCAGGGCACGATACTGTTTCTTGCTCTGCTCAATATAGGCCTCGCGCAACTCCCGGCTCTGGCCTCCGGTCGTCACGCCGCCGTGAAACTGATGGAAGGTACCCTCGCCAAGAACAATCACGTGCTGAACACCCGGGTATTCACAGGCACGCTTGTACAGGTCGAGATTGATCAGGCCGCCGCCCCGCAGATCGAAGCGCTCATCGCAACCTTCCAGGGCCTGCCACAGCAGCCTGTGCAGGCTCAGACAATTGCTCTCGCTGTTGGGCATGAACAGGCCCGGGGCGCTGGAGCCGCTGAAGCAGGCGATATCGAACAGGCGGTACCCGGCTTCAGGCCAGGCGATGGACTCCAGCAGCTCGCGTTCCCGTTCCAGGTTGTAACCGCTGTTGACCGCCTCCTGCTGCAGTTCACCACCCAGGTGGTAACCCGGCACCGCGACCACAGCGTTGTCGAGCATGCGGTGGCTGCGGAGGATACTGCGCACCACGCCCGGGGTGAGCATGCGGGCGCCGTCGATCATGACGCAGATATGCTCTCCGCGGGCCAGGCCGGCTCCGAAGTTGATTGCCTGGGCGGGGCTGGATTCAGGCTGTTCACGCAAAAAATATCGGACGTTGTCAGGGAGATTGTCCAGAAACTCGGCGCGCATCAGGTTGGCGGATGCGTTCTCCACCACGATAATCTCGTACTCCCTGCCCGTAACATCCAGCTGGTAACCGGGCAGGAGGGAGCGCACCGTGTTCTCCGCCTGCTGTGGCATATCATAGACAATCACCACAAAGCTGACAGCGATCACATCGCTGCCGTTACCTGCCTTGTCGTCTTTCCTGAGAAATCGTGCCAGCATTTATTATCCGTCTAGAGGCTTGCCCGCTGCAGCCGGTGATAGAGATACCGTACCTTCCAGGGCAAACTTGAGCGAGCTCCCCCGCCGTGGTTCTTCAGCTCATTATCATAAAAGCGCCTGGGCGCCGCGACCGCTTGCAGACCAAGCTGTCGTACCACGGCGTCTACCTTGCGGTTAAATTCCGCTTCCCCGTCGTCAAAGCAGAGCAGAGGGAAGGGGCGGCGCCGGTATTCCCGGTAAAGAACCCGATTGTAGGCGTACCACAGCGAAAGTGCATCCTTCCTGGCAATCTGGTTGCGGGTGAACAGGGATTCCGCCACCGCATCCGGATGCCGGAAAATGCCCACTCGTTCGAGGTCAGGCACCAGGCTTTTCCAGCCGGCCAATACCAGAAGGCAGCGGGGATCCTTGAACCCCAGCGCAGGAATGTCGCCATAGGCTGACAGCAGTGTCCGGGCCTGCTCCTGATGCTCGGGCAGCCAGTGCACACGTCGCGGGGGCCGGTCCCAGGCGCCACCGCTGGCTGCCAGAATGTTGTCGTGCAGGTCGACAAACGCCTGGTTTTCCCGGTTACCCTTGCGGTTCCAGGGGTTCCAGGTGTGGGCCTCGCCCAGTTCCAGGCCGGCCTCCTGCAGGGACCCCGTCAGGCAACTGGTGCCGCTGCGATGCATGCCGAGAATCGCAATGACCCGGCGCGGCCGCCCGCTCACACCCAGGACTCCAGCACCACTCTGTCGGCAGCCGGAACCGATTCCCACAGGCCCTGCTCCGCCACAACCAGGAGCGCGGCACGGGCAAAAAGACCCCTGTGCTGGCCGAGGAAGCCCTCCTGCCCCGCCGCAAGAACCCGGCCCAGAAATTGCACCAGTGCCGCCTCCTGAAGTTCGTGCTCCGGCACCTCTCCCGGCTCAGGGATCTCCGCCTGAAAGAAATGGGGACTGCCGCCAAAGGCCGCAGCGAGGCGGCTATTGGTCTCCTGCCAGCGCTCGCGAAGACGGCCGTAGCAGCCACGGTTGACGTAGCGCACCTGCCGCAGGGGCGGCTCCGGGCAGAGATCAAGCAACAGGCCCACCACCGCATCATTGGCGGCCTTGGGGTAGCCGACATGGTTCAGGCAGCGCTTGATATAGAGCTGGTTGGCGCCCAGGCCATCATTGCTCTCCACAGGTGCCGGCTCCAGGGGTGGCAGGCCTGTCACCTGGCAGAAGTCGGTGAGCATATCCCCCGCCGGCCACTGGGCGGGCTCGAAAGGCCGCACAATAATCGCGTCACGCCCGAATGCCTCTCCCCAGAGATCGACGATGGCATCGTACCCGCGCTGGAATATCTGGTGGGTTTCGTAGAACTCATAGGCATTGCCTGGCCACTGCCGCGCACCCTTGACGTCCTGGTTGTAGAACGAGGCGTAAAGCTGGTCCTGACGCCTCAGGTACATGATGATGCGAATAGTATGGCCGGCAAGCGCGGCCTGGATATCCACCAGCATGCGTTCGATGTTGATGGATTGGCCGAAGAACAGTTCAGAACTGACAACGGCAGTGTGCACCGCCGGCCCGGCCGCATTCAGCTCCGCCTACAGACTGGCCCAGGCTTGTCCCCGCGGAAAGTCGCCGTACCAGATGTCCGGCATGGGGTTGGCCTGGTATTTGTCGATGAGATCCGCCACCAGCACGTGATGCGCGTCGCCGTGACGGCACAGTCGCGGGTACAGCACACCCTGGGCAAGCAATTCGTCCTGATGTCGGGCCAGAATGGCCTGCAGGTTCGAGGTCGCCGTTTTCGGCGCACCGATGTGAAGATAGACCGTTGCCATGGAGCGTTCCCGGGACCGGCCGCGGATTATGCCGCAAATGTCATGGCCTTTCCACGCAGTGCGAAGCGGAGTGAGAGTCAGCGCACAATATCGTGCATGGGCCGCGCCGAGAACCGGCGCTTGATGGCCTGCTGCAGGCGGAAGGGAACCAGGGCCACCATCCTCGCCACCAGCGGGCGACGGCTCAGGCGCCAGATACCACCTAGCAGGCGCTCGGCGCGACTCAGGGTCGGCACGCCGGAATCCAGGTTGCCGGCGAGCCCCGCCATGCGGCCCGGTGCGAGCTCACCTGCGTGGGCGGGTATCGCCCGCAGGTATTCTCCGGTATAGAACTCCAGGCCTGGGGGCGCTTCGACGCCTGCAATCCCGGAGTCCGGCACGTCCTCACCCGCTGCCATACGACGCCAGAAGCCGCCCCAGGCCTCCGTCGATGTGTCCCAGGGCATTACCACGCTGCAGGGGCGGCCTGCGACCCGCTCGCTGAAGGCGCCGATATCGGGCACCACCACCGGCAGCCCGAGGTGCAGCGCCAGGCTGAGTGTATAGCTGTAGGTCTCGGGCCACAGCGCCGGAAACCAGACCACATCCGGGTCGATGCCCGAGATAAGGCCATAGGCGTCGGCGTTGGCGTAGGGTCCATGGGTTACCACACCTTGCCCCAGGGCGCGGTAGGCATAGCCCAGCAGGTGAAACTCCAGCGCCTCCCCGGCCAGTGCTCCCGCCACTGCCTCAAGTACATCGGCGCCCTTTTCGCGACTGATCGCGCCGATCACCAACACCTTGAGGGGCCGGTCACCACGTGCTCGCCAGGCCGGCTCGGGGTAAGGCTGGGAAGCGAGGTAGTCCGGATGCCAGGCCACGACAGGATTGGCGACCTTGAAGAAATGCTGGAAGCGCCGGGCGCAATCCCGGGAGGGAAAGATCACGCGCGCCGCGGACTCGATCAACAGGGCCTGGCTTTCACGCCACATGGCCGCGGACACGCCCGCCGGCAGCGGGTAGTGGCCAGCGCAGCGCTGGTCGAAATCCTCCACAGCATCGCTGACGAAGCGGGCATCGACATCGGTCAGGGTCGGATTGCCATTGACCAGGTAGTAGTCGTGGACAGTCAAATCGTGACGACAACCCAGAGCATCCGCCAGCACCCACAGACGCGGGTGCAGGCCCATGGTGTGGTGAAAGTGCACATGCCCCACACCCAGCTCCCGCAACAGCGTCACCAGGGTGTCAAACTCCCGCTCCACATCGAAGCTCAAGCCGTCACGCAGGCGGGTACCCGCAGCGAAAACGCTCAGGGTGACAGAGCGCCCCTCTTCCGCCGGCGTCAACTGCAGGAACAGGGCATCGTCCGCGTAGAGGCGCGCCAATTCATCGACATGCTGCTGGGCGCCGCCGCCGAGCTTGTGGGACAGGGCCACCACCTTGGGCCGCGACTGGGCGGCGACCAGGGCCAGCAGCGCACCGGTGCGCACAGCCCGTGCAGGGTCGCGAGCCACATAGGCCTGGACGTTGGCGTGATACTGCGGGTAGCGGGCATCCAGCAATTCCATGGCCCGGGCCACGCGTGGGCTCTGCTCCTCAGCGAAACTCACCCCGCCCTTGTGGTAGACGAAACAGTTGGCCAGGTGCAGGTTGCGCCACCCGGCACGAATCGCGCGCTGGCACCAGTCGTTCTCCTCGCCGTAGCCGCGACCAAAGGTCTCTTCATCGAATTCGCCCACCTCCGCCAGGCAGTCCCGGCGCAGGTACATGCAGCAGCCAATGCCGGTGGGGACCTCGAAGGCGTCCGCGGCAGAAAACTGGCTGGCGAAAACCGCGTCTATGGTGGCGACATCAAGGCCAAAGAGCAGTTCGTTGTCCTCACAGAAATTGGGGAAACTGCAGATCGTGGCGTTGTTGGCGAATGGGGTGACACTGGCGACCCGGTCGTGGTGGTAAGCAGCCTCCCGCAGGCGCAGCAGCCAGTCGTTGGCCACCTCTACATCGCTGTTCAGGAGCACAACATCGCGCTCGGAGTCGTGGCGCATGCCACGGTTGGCGGTGGCGACAAAACCCAGGTTGCACTCGTTTTCCAGCAGCACCAGCTCGGGGTAACGG
>JBFHFJ010000071.1:0-12697 GCA_041583655.1 Haliea sp.
ACCGAACTCAACCTGGTGGCGAGTGACACGGTCTCCGGCCGCATCACCCTGCGCCTGCAGAACGTGCCCTGGGACCAGGCCCTGGAGCTGGTGTTGCGCACCAAGGGTCTGGACAAGCGCCAGGTGGGCAACGTGTTGATGGTGGCGCCGGCGGCGGAAATCGCCGAGCGCGAGCGGCAGCAGATCGAAGCCAACAAGCAGATTGCGGAGCTGGCCCCACTGCAGAGCGAGTTCATCCGTATTCGCTACGCCAGCGCTGCCAGCGTGGTCAATCTGTTCAAAGCCGGCTCCGAGGATGGCGGCACCCTCATTTCCCCGCGCGGCTCGGTCATTGTTGAGCCGCGTACCAACTCCCTGATCGTGACCGATACGGCCTCCAAGCTGGCGGAGATCCGCGATTTGATCGACCTGGTGGATATTCCGATCCGCCAGGTGATGATCGAGGCGCGCATCGTGATTGCCCAGTCCGACCTGGAAAAGGAGCTGGGTATCGAGTGGGGCGGCGGCTTCGTTGAGAACGACTTCAACGGCAATGCCCTGACCGTATCCGGGGACACCGCGAACGTAACCGCCCTCAACAACGCCGTCATCAACGGTACCTCGGGCAGCGTCAGCTACCCGGGTGCGCTGATGGTGGACCTGGGCGTGGCCGGCAAGGCCGGTGGCTTCGCGGTGGGCTTTACCAGCGAGGACCTGTTCCTTACCGCCGAGCTGTCCGCGCTGGAAGCTGCGGGTACCGGCGAAGTCGTGTCCCAGCCCAAGGTGATCACCGGGGACAAGCAGAAAGCTGTGATCAAGTCCGGTGCGGAGATTCCGTACCAGGAAGGGTCCCTGAGCGGCCAGAACACCACCTCGTTCAAGGAAGCCGTGCTGCAGCTGGACGTGACGCCGAACATCACGCCTGACGACCGCATTCTGCTGGACCTGGTGATTACCCAGGATTCCGTGGGCGACCTGGTGCCCAGTGGCCAGGGCGGTTTCATTCCCTCCATTGATACCACCGAGCTGACCACCCAGGTCCTGGTGGGCAATGGCGAAACCGTGGTTCTGGGCGGCGTGTTCCGGACCGAGAATATCCAGTCGGTAAGCAAGGTGCCCTTCTTCGGCGACATTCCCTACGTTGGCGCCCTGTTCCGCAACGAGTCGAACTCCAAGACCAAGACAGAGACGCTGATCTTCATCACCCCGCGGATCCTCGCGGACAGCCTGCTCGACTAGGGGGCCGCTCGCGCCCCAATGCCAGAACTGCAACGCGTCTTTCTTGTCGGCCCCATGGGGGCCGGCAAGAGCACCATTGGCAAGTATCTCGCCCGCCACCTGGGGCTGGCGTTCGCCGATACTGACACCGAGATTGAAATCCGCACCGGTGCCGACATTCCCTGGATATTCGATGTCGAGGGTGAGGCCGGGTTTCGCGACCGGGAAGAGCAGGTGGTGGAGGAAATGACCCGCATGGACAGCATTGTCCTGGCCACCGGTGGTGGCGTGGTCATGCGGGCCGCGAACCGGCAGGTGCTCGCCGCGCGGGGTTTCGTGATCTACCTGCACGCCACTGTCGAGGAGCAGGTGCGACGCACCCGCAACGACCGCAAACGGCCGCTGCTGCAGACCGGTAATCCGGCGCAGGTTCTCAGCGACCTGATGGCAGTGCGTGACCCGCTGTACCGGGAAATCGCTGACCATGTCATCGACACCGACGGCTGTAGCCCGCGCACCGTGGCGCAGCGACTGTTGCAGACGCTTGTCTCCACCAGTTAAAGACAAGGCCGCGATCAGGGCGCTAGAATAAGCGCCCCTCTCAGCGCGGAGTCACCAGTGTCTGTCATCATGCATACCCTTCATGTCGATCTGGGCGAGCGCAGTTACCCTGTGTATATCGGTCGCGGACTGATTGCGGACGGCGAAATCCTCACCCGTCACCTCGGTGGCAGCGAGGTGGCAATCGTCAGCAACGAGACGGTTGCACCGCTGTATGTGGAGAAACTGCGCCGCGCGCTCGGGGAGGGGCGGCGGATAACCGAGATAGTGCTGCGGGATGGTGAGCAGTTCAAGACCCTGCGCTCCCTGGAGCACATTCTGGAGCGCTTGCTGCAGGAGCGGCACAGTCGCAGCACCACGATCATCGCGGTCGGTGGCGGGGTGGTTGGCGACATCGCCGGTTTTGCCGCGGCCTGCTACCAGCGCGGGGTAGATTTCATACAGGTGCCGACGACTCTCCTTGCCCAGGTGGACTCTTCGGTAGGGGGCAAGACCGCAGTCAATCACCCGCTGGGCAAGAACATGATCGGGGCGTTCTACCAGCCGCGGGCGGTACTGATCGACACCGACAGCCTGCATACCCTCCCCGCCCGGGAGCTTTCTGCCGGTTTGGCCGAAGTGATCAAGTACGGCCTGATCTGTGATCCCGCCTTTTACGCCTGGCTGCAGGAGTCCATGCCCAGGTTGCTGGCGCGGGAGGAAAGCGCCCTGGCCGAGGCAATCGAACGCTCCTGCAGCCTCAAGGCCGCCGTAGTGGCGGCTGATGAGCGCGAGGGCGGTCTGCGGGCGATCCTCAACCTGGGTCACACCTTTGGTCACGCGATCGAAACCGCCCAGGGTTATGGCACCTGGCTGCACGGCGAAGCGGTCGCCGTGGGCATGCTGCTGGCGCTGCGGCTGTCCGTTGCGCGGGGCTGGGTGGACCCGGCGGAGATCCGGGTCCTGGAGGCGCTGCTCAGGCAGGCACGGTTACCGCTGCAGGTCCCGGCAGGCATGACGCCGGAGATTTTCCTGGACCTGATGGGGCGGGACAAGAAGGTGGTTGACGGGCGATTGCGCCTGATATTGCTGCGCGGCATTGGCGAGGCGTGCGTGGTGGATGACGTCACCGGCGCTGAGCTTGAGGCGCTGCTGGAGGATGCGTTGGAGCGGGCGAAAAGCAGTCCTTGAGGCGGTTTGTTCCGAGCAGGCCAACTGTGTAAAATGTTTCCCCCTTTTGCCCGAGCGCTGTCGAGGCGCGGGGTTTTTCGGTGTAACCTTTTGTTTTTATTAACTATTCTGGACCCGTTATGAGTGCAGGCCTGTACAGCCCTGAAGAATTTCGTGACAACTGCGGCTTTGGCCTGATCGTCCACAGCGCCGGTGACGCCAGTCACCGCCTGCTGCGGACCGCCATTGAGTCCCTGACCTGCATGACTCACCGGGGTGGTATCGCCGCTGATGGCAAGACCGGCGACGGCTGTGGCCTGCTGATGCAGATGCCCGTCTCCTTCATGCGCACCCTGGCTCAGGAGTGCTTTGCGGCCGAGCTGGGTGACCAGTTCGCGGTTGGACAGATATTCCTCAGCCCTGATGAGGCCCGCGCGGCCGCGGCACGCGCCGCCATGGAGCAGGCGCTCGCTGACCAGGGCCTGGACGTGGTTGGCTGGCGGGTCGTGCCCACTGATAGCAGCGTCTGTGGCGAGATCGCTCTCGCCGCCCTGCCGCGTATTGAACAGGTTTTTGTGCGCGCGCCGGGTGTCACCCAGGAAGAGCTGTCGACCAGGCTCTTCGTCAGCCGGCGCAAGGCGGAAAATGCCAACCAGGCCGACCCGGAGTTCTACATCTGCAGCCTCTCCGGCCGGGTAATCGCCTATAAGGGGCTGGTCATGCCGGTGGACCTGCCCCGCTTTTATGCTGATCTGGACGATGAGCGCATGGAGACCGCGATCTGCGTGTTTCACCAGCGCTTCTCCACCAATACCATGCCCAAGTGGCCCCTGGCCCAGCCTTTCCGGCTGCTGGCCCACAACGGTGAAATCAATACCATCGATGGCAACCGCAACTGGGCAGATGCGCGCACGGCACTCTTCGAAACAGACAAACTACCCAATATTCGCGACATTGCACCGCTGGTAAACCGCACCGGTTCCGATTCATCCAGCCTCGACAATATGCTGGATGTGCTGCTGACCGGTGGCGTGGACATGGCCCGGGCCCTGCGCATGCTTATTCCGCCCGCCTGGCAGAATATGGAGGACATGGACCCGGACCTGCGGGCTTTTTATGAATACCACTCGATGCACATGGAGCCCTGGGATGGGCCGGCGGGCATCGTTCTCACCGATGGCCGCTACGCGGTGTGCCTGCTGGACCGCAATGGCCTGCGTCCGGCCCGCTGGGTCAAGACCAAGGACGGGTTCATCACCCTGGCGTCTGAGGTCGGCACGCATGGTTACCGCAGCGAGGACGTGATTGCCAAGGGTCGGGTCGGTCCCGGCCAGATCCTGATGGTCGATACCCAGACCGGCGAGGTATTGCATACCAGCGATATCGACGACCGCCTCAAGAGCCGTCACCCCTACAAGCGCTGGCTGAAAGAGAATGCGAAGCGCATAGAGGGAACCTTTGGCGGGGAACAGGGGCCCGGCATAGAGCGGGACATGCTCATGCCGTTCCAGAAAATGTTCCAGGTGACTTTCGAAGAGCGTGACCAGGTGCTGCGACCCCTCGCCGAATCAGGCAACGAGGCGGTGGGCTCCATGGGGGATGACACGCCGATGGCGGTCCTCTCGCGCCAGCAGCGCCCGCTTTATGACTTTTTCCGGCAGAAGTTTGCCCAGGTGACCAATCCCGCGATCGACCCGTTGCGGGAAGCGATCGTCATGTCCCTGGAAACCGATCTCGGTGGCGAAAAGAACATTTTCTACGAGGGGCCAGAACACGCGGACCGGGTGATCCTGAGTTCCCCGGTATTGTCCCAGGGCAAGTTCAACACCCTGCTGGCGCTGGAGCGCCCCGGGTTCAAGGTGTGTGACATCGACGGCACCTATGACCCGGCCGCCATGAGCCTGGAACAGGCGGTGGCCGAGCTGGTGGCGACAGCGGAGCGGGCAGTCCGGGACGGCTCCACCATCCTGATCCTGTCGGACCGCGCCATCGCCCCGGGGCGCCTGCCCATCCACAGCCTGATCGCCACCGGCGCGGTTCACCACCACTTGATCAGGCAGGGCCTGCGCTGTGATGCCAACCTGGTCATCGAGACCGCCAGTGCCCGCGACTCCCACCAGATTGCCTGCCTGCTGGGGTTTGGCGCCACCGCCATCTATCCCTATCTCGCCTACAGCGTACTGGAAGACCTGATTCGCGACGGCGAGCTTCTGGGCGAACCCAGCAGTTGCTACAAGAACTACCGCAAGGGCATCAACAAGGGCCTGCTGAAGATCATGTCCAAGATGGGTATCTCGGCGGTCAGTTCCTACCGCGGCGCCCAGCTGTTCGAGGCCGTGGGGCTGGCGCGGGGCGTGATAGACGTGGCCTTCCGGGGTGTCGCCTCACGCATCGAGGGCGCCGGCTTCGCCGAGTTGGAAGACGACCAGAAGCACCTGGCCAGGCTGGCCTGGAATCCGCGCAAGCCCCTGCAGCTTGGCGGCCTGCTAAAGTATGTCCACGGCCAGGAGTACCACGCCTTCAACCCGGATGTGGTCACTACCCTGCAGCAGGCGGTTGCAACCGGTGACTACGCGATCTACCAGCGCTACGCTGATCTGGTCAACAAGCGTCCGGTCGCCACCATTCGCGACCTGCTGACCCCGGTACTGGCGGAGCAGCCACTGTCACTGGACGAGGTGGAGCCGATCGCGGATATCCTGCCGCGTTTCGATTCCGCCGGCATGTCTCTGGGCGCCCTCAGTCCCGAGGCCCACGAAGCCCTCGCGGCAGCGATGAACCGGCTGGGTGCGCGCTCCAACTCCGGTGAGGGCGGCGAGGATCCCGCGCGCTACGGCACCGAGCGCAGTTCCAAGATCAAGCAGATTGCCTCGGGCCGGTTCGGGGTCACTCCCCACTACCTGGTCAATGCCGAGGTGTTGCAGATCAAGGTGGCCCAGGGCGCGAAGCCGGGTGAGGGTGGCCAGTTACCCGGGGGCAAGGTCAACGAACTGATTGCCCGCCTGCGCTACTCGGTGCCGGGCGTGACCCTGATCTCCCCGCCGCCGCACCACGATATCTACTCGATCGAGGACCTCGCGCAGCTGATTTTCGACCTCAAGCAGGTCAATCCCCAGGCGCTGGTGTCGGTGAAGCTGGTGTCGGAGCCGGGTGTGGGAACCATTGCCGCCGGCGTGGCCAAGGCCTACGCCGACCTGATCACCATCAGCGGCTACGATGGAGGTACCGCGGCCAGCCCGCTCACCTCCATTCGTTACGCCGGTTCGCCCTGGGAGCTGGGCCTGGCGGAAGTGCAGCAGACCCTGCGCGGCAACGGCCTGCGCGGTGTCATCCGCTTGCAGACTGACGGCGGTCTGAAGACCGGCCTGGACGTTATCAAGGCGGCCATTCTCGGTGCCGAGAGTTTCGGCTTCGGTACCGGGCCCATGGTGGCTCTGGACTGCAAGTATCTGCGCATTTGCCACTTGAACAACTGCGCTACCGGCGTGGCAACCCAGAACGAGAAGCTTCGGGAAGACCATTTCAACGGCACCATCGAGATGGTGACCAATTTCTTCACCTTTATCGCCACCGAGACCCGGGAGTGGCTGGCCCGGCTGGGCGTACCATCGCTGGAAGCGCTGATCGGTCGCACGGATCTGCTGGCCAGGCTGCCCGGGGATACCCCCAAGCAGGCGGGCCTTGACCTGGCTCCCCTGCTGTTCAAGCACGCTGATGCCGATGGCCAGCCGGAGTTCTGCCAGGTAGCCGCCAACCAGCCTTTCGACCTTGCCGAGAAGGCCGAGGCGATGGTTGCGGCGGTGCTCCCGGCCATTGAGGCCCGCAGTGGCGGAGAATTCAGTTTTGCCCTGACCAACTGCGACCGCTCTATCGGCGCCCGCATCTCGGGTGAAATCGCCCGCCGGTATGGCAACACCGATATGGAGAGTGATCCGATCGTACTGCGCCTGAGTGGTACCGCGGGGCAGAGTTTCGGAGTGTGGAATGCGGGCGGCCTGCACATGTACCTGGAGGGCGACTCCAACGACTATGTAGGCAAGGGCATGGCGGGTGGCAAGCTGGTCATCTATCCGGCCCGGGACGCTGAATTCCGCTCCCAGGACTCGGTCATTATTGGCAACACCTGCCTGTACGGCGCCACCGGTGGCCGCCTGTTTGCGGCCGGTATCGCCGGCGAGCGCTTCGCCGTACGCAACAGCGGCGCCCACGCCGTGATAGAAGGTGCCGGCGACCACTGCTGTGAATACATGACGGGTGGCACCGTGACCGTGCTGGGTCCGACCGGGGTCAACTTTGGCGCCGGCATGACCGGTGGTTTTGCCTACGTGCTGGACCAGGACCGCGCCTTCATTGACAAGTACAACAGTGAGCTGGTTGACATTCACCGGGTCAACTCCGAGTACATGGAACCCTATCGCTACTACCTGCGGAGCATGATCAGTGAGCACGCCCAGGAAACGGGTTCCGCCTGGGGCGCTGAACTGCTGGAGAATTTCGAGGACTACGTGGGCAAGTTCTGGTTGGTCAAGCCCAAGGCGGCCGACTTCAATCAGCTATTGTCGCGACTGCGCAACACCGACTAGACGCCGGGAGGCGTAAGCGTTTATGAGTAATCGTTTGGCGAACAATTTCCAGTTCATCGACGTCGGCCGCAACGACCCTGACAAGAAGACGATCACGGCGCGCAAGACCGAATACGTCGAGATCTACGAATCCTTCAGTGCCGACCAGGCCGCTGAACAGTCACATCGCTGCCTGGAGTGCGGTAACCCCTACTGTGAGTGGAAGTGCCCGGTGCACAACTTCATCCCCAACTGGCTCAAGCTGGTCAGCGAGGGGAACCTGTTTGAAGCCGCCGAACTGAGCCACCAGACCAATACCCTGCCCGAGGTCTGCGGTCGGGTGTGTCCCCAGGATAGGCTCTGTGAAGGCGCCTGTACCCTGAATGACGGCTTTGGCGCGGTCACCATCGGCGCCTCGGAGAAGTACATCACCGACACCGCACTTGCCATGGGCTGGCGCCCGGACATGTCCAGAGTCGTCCCCACCGGCAAGAAGGTCGCCATTATCGGCGCCGGCCCCGCGGGGCTGGGCTGCGCCGACGTGCTGGTGCGCGCCGGTGTCAAGCCGGTGGTTTTCGACCGCTACCCTGAAATCGGCGGCCTGCTCACCTTCGGCATCCCCGAATTCAAGCTGGAAAAGGAGGTGATGGTTCGGCGCCGGGAAGTCTTCGAAGGCATGGGTATCGAGTTCCGGCTCAATACGGAGGTCGGCCGGGACATTCCCGTTGCCGAGCTGATGGAGGAATACGACGCCCTGTTCCTGGGCATGGGCACCTACAAGGCCATGCGCGGGAATTTCCCGGGCGAGAACCTGCCGGGCGTGCACAAGGCGCTGTCCTACCTCATCGGCAACGTGAACCACAACCTCGGCTTCGAGCAGGACCCCAAGGACTATGTCAATTTGAAAGGCAAGCGGGTGGTGGTGCTCGGTGGCGGTGACACCGCCATGGACTGTGTGCGCACTGCGGTGCGCCAGCAGGCGGAGCACGTCATCTGCGCTTACCGGCGCGATGAGGAGAACATGCCCGGGTCCCGCAAGGAAGTGGCGAACGCCCGCGAAGAGGGCGTGGAATTCCTGTTCAACCGCCAGCCCGTCGAAATCGTGGAGTATTTTGGCCGGGCCTGCGGGGTGAAGATGGTCGAGACCGAGCTCGGCGCACCGGATGCCGGCGGTCGTCGCCGGCCCCAGCCGGTTGTGGGCAGCGAGCGGATACTGGAAGCGGATGCGGTCATTATCGCCTTTGGTTTTCAGCCTGATCCCCCTGAGTGGCTGCAGGAACTGGCGGTGGCGACCAACGACTGGGACGGTGTGGTTGCTCCCGAAGAGCAGGCCTACCGGTTCCAAACGTCCAACCCCAAGGTGTTCGCCGGTGGCGATATGGTGCGTGGCTCCGACCTTGTGGTGACCGCCATCTGGGAGGGCCGCCAGGCCGCCGAGGGTATCCTCGATTTCCTTGAGGTCTGAGCGGCAAAGGCCGGACCGACAAGCACAAGACTGGAGTCGCCGTGACTGTACTGAAGAACGACCGCTTCCTGCGCGCCCTGCAGCGCCAGAGTGTTGACCGTACCCCGGTCTGGATGATGCGCCAGGCGGGCCGCTACCTGCCGGAGTACCGGGCCACCCGGGAGCAGGCGGGCTCCTTCCTGGACCTGTGCAAGAACGCCGAACTGGCCTGTGAAGTCACGCTGCAGCCCCTGCGCCGGTATCCCATGGACGCAGCGATCCTGTTCAGCGACATCCTTACCGTACCGGACGCCCTGGGGCTGGGCCTGTATTTCGAAGAGGGTGAGGGGCCTCGCTTCCGCAAGACGGTGCGCAGTGAGGAGGATCTCGCCGGCCTGCATGCAATCAAGGCGGCGGACGACCTGTCCTATGTCATGAACGCAGTGCGCACCATTCGCCGGGAGCTGAACGGCCAGGTGCCCCTGATCGGCTTCTCCGGCAGCCCCTGGACCCTGGCGACCTACATGGTGGAAGGTGGCTCTTCCAAGGACTTCAGCCAGGTCAAGAGTATGGCCTATGACCGCCCGGAGCTGATGCACCAGCTGCTGGCGCTGCTGGCCGATGCGGTGGCGGATTACCTGACCGAGCAGGTGAATGCGGGAGCCCAGGCCCTGCAGATTTTCGACACCTGGGGCGGCTCCCTGAGCACCGCGGGCTACAAGGAGTTCTCCCTCAAGTACATGCAGCGGGTTATCAGCCGCCTGCCAACCGAGGCGGATGGCCGCAAGGTGCCGGTCATCGTGTTTACCAAGGGCGGTGGCCAGTGGCTGCCGGCGATTGCCGAATGCGGCGCGCAGGCGGTTGGTCTCGACTGGACCACGGATATCGCCGTAGCCCGCAAGCTGGTGGGCGACCGCGTGGCCCTGCAGGGCAATATGGACCCGACAATGCTGTATGCCTCACCCGCGCGTATCCGCGAGGAAGTGGCGAGTATCCTGGCGGGATATGGGCACGGCAGCGGGCATGTATTCAACCTGGGCCACGGCATCACCCCGGGCGTCAATCCCGATCACGTCACCGCCTTTGTCGATGCCGTGCAGGAACTGTCGCCGCAGTATCACAACAACTGAGTTGCCGCGCTGGGTTCGGGTCGCCCGGGTGCGCCGCGTGGCGCACGGCTGGCCGTCCGCCACGGCGCATCTGTACTTACCCGGTTTTCTGCTGTAGCGAGGCTTTATGGGCCTGCTCTTCTTCCTCGCAGCAGAAATGATGGTCCATCTCCAGGGCCGGTGATGCGGATGAGGGCCGCCCCACCACCCGGGCGGGCACCCCGGCCACGGTGGTGTGCGGTGGCACTTCCTCCAGCACCACGCTGCCGGCGCCGACTTTGGCCCCATCCCCCACCTTTATGTTGCCCAGAATCTTGGCGCCGGCACTGATCAGGACGCCGTTGCCGATCTTCGGATGGCGGTCCCCGTCTTCCTTGCCCGTGCCACCCAGGGTCACAGACTGGAGGATGGAAACGTTGTTGCCAACCACGGCGGTCTCGCCGATGACCAGTCCCGTGGCGTGGTCCAGCATGATGCCGTGCCCCAGTGTCGCCGCGGGATGAATATCGACCGCGAATTCCGCTGAGACCCGGTTCTGGAAAAACAGGGCCAGCGAGTGCCGGCCGCGCTGCCACAGCCAGTGGGCTACGCGGTGGGTCTGCAGGGCGTGGAAGCCCTTGAAGTAGAGAAAGGGAATGTACAGCTCGTGGCAGGCGGAGTCCCGGTCCTCCACCGCCAGCAGGTCCGCGCGAATGGCCTTGCGCAGGCAGGAGTCGTCCTTGAACGCCTCCAGGATCACCTCCCGCAGCAGCAGGGAGGACGCCGTGGGACTGTCCAGCTGGCTGGCCAGGTGGAAGCTGAGCGCGCACTCCAGGTTGTTGTGATTGAGGATGGTGGCGTGCAGGAAACTGGCGAGGATGGGCTCCTCCGCCGCGTGCTGGGTGGTTTCCCTTACTATCCGGTCCCAAACCGGATCAGATTTCTTGGGTGACATGTCAGTTCCTCGTGTCCGGATGATCACTGTAGCCTATCAGGCCCTGGTACTGCCACAGCACCTGTCCGCTGCGGCGATACTTGTCCTCGAAGCGGGTCAGCGCCGGCGCCTCCGCCAACTGCCGGACGACACCCCGCACTCCCGCCAGATGCATGGCGACCCCGAATTCCTCCACGTACAGCGCCCAGTTCGAGCGCAGCTCGACCCGGCCCCCAAGGGCCAGCAGGTCACGAAAGCCGGGGTGACCGTGAATCCTGCGGCGCAAATGGCGGGATTTGGGCCAGGGGTTGGGATAGAGCAGGTAGTGGTAGTCCACGCGAATGCGCTCGCTGGCCAATTGCCGCCACAGCGGTTCGCACTCCGCCTGCAGCAGCAGGTAGTCGGCTCCGGCGGCGCGCACATGCCGGTGCAGGCGGTGCGCGGAACGGTCGATGCCAATCACCAGGTGCCGGGGGTGGCGCAGCGCCAGCTGCGCGGTGCTCATGCCCGTGCCGCAGAAGGAATCCAGCACCAGTGGCCGGCCGTCCGCCAGCAGCAGCGGCAACAGCTTTTCCCATGCGGACCGGTTGTGCGCCGCCAGCGGGCTGTGGTCGGGGTGGCGCAGATGTCGCAGCACAGTGCGCGCCAGCCGGGGGTGCAGTCCCGACTGGTTGCTGGTAACTTCCGGTGATGAAGCCTGCACCTGGCGCCCGCTCCTGTGACAGTGGTGCGCGGCACTTGAGCGGCGCCGCGGGGGTTGCCATCATAAAGCCCCGCGCCACCACAACCAAATTCGGGTACCCGCCATGCACAAGGACCTGCGCCCCTACTGGCTGAAGAAGGCCTATCTGCGTTATCGCCGCTGGTACACTGACTATTACCTGCGCCCGCGCTGCCGCTACCTGGGCCCGTGGCACACGGTAATGAAACCCTGGTATGTGCATATCTCCGGCGCCAATATTCACATCGGCCGCTGCTTCACCGCCATCGGCGAGCCCATGCATCGGGTGGAGATCGGGGTCTGGGGCCGGGAGGAAGGGCAGGGCCGCATCCGCATCGGGGACTGTGTCCTGATGAGCCCCGGCTCACGGATCAGCGCCAGCGACGAAATCGTCATCGGTGACGGCGTCATGCTGGCCAATGGCGCCTACGTCACGGATTCCGACTGGCACACGCTCTACGACCGCACGGCCCGCTCCGTGGAGGCGACCCCGGTACACATAGGCGACAACGTCTGGCTGGGCGATCACGCCACCGTACTCAAGGGAGTGACCATCGGCGCCAACAGCGTGGTGGCCGCGCAGGCGGTGGTCACCAGGGACGTGCCCGCCAACGTGGTGGTGGCCGGCAACCCGGCCCGGGTGGTCAAGGAGCTGGACCCGGAGCGGGGCTTCACCACGCGCATGGACCTGTTTACCGACCCCGCAGGCGCTGCAGCATTTTTCGATGCCATCGACCGGGAAGTGCTGGAGGGCAACAGCCTGCTGCGCTGGCTCTGGTCCCTGCTGTATCCGGCTTCCGCCGCCAGCGGGCGCCTACACTAGGCGCAGTGGTTCTTCCTGCAGCGCGGAAAGCTGTTCCCGCAACTCCAGGATGTGATTGGCCCAGTAGCGCTCGGTATTGAACCAGGTGAAACTGCGGGGAAAGGCGGGGTCGTTCCAGCGGCGCGCCAGCCAGCCGGCGTAGTTGATAACCCGCAGGGTGCGCAGGGATTCTATCCAGCGCAGCTGGCGCGGCTGGAAATCAAAGAATTCGTTGTAGC
>JBFHFJ010000072.1:0-12684 GCA_041583655.1 Haliea sp.
CCAGCTGCACGCCGACACCGAGCCCCTCCGCGCCCTGTTTGCCGAGTACCTTGAGATCCAGCGTCTACACGCGGACATGCCGGGGGTACAGCTGCAACTGGGCATGTTCCTGCGCAACCGCGGCGACCTGCCGGCGGCCGAGCGCGCCTACCGGGAGGCGCTGCACCTGAACCCGCAGCTACTGTCGGCGCGGCTGAACCTGGCCGACCTGTTGCGCAGTCTGCAGCGGGAGGATGAAGCCAGGGAGGAGTTGCAGGCGGCACTGGCAACCGCGCCGGACAGCGGTGCGGCCCTGCACGCGATGGGGCTGCTGGAAATCCGGGCCGGCAACCGTGAACAGGCCCTCGCCTATCTGCAACAGGCCGCGGCCCTGGAGCAGCAGGGAATACGCCATCGTTATGTCCACGCCATCGCCCTGCACGACAGCGGCAACCCGCGCGCCGCGCTCAGCCAGCTGCACAGCATCCAGCGGAAGGTACCAGGTGACGAAGGGGTACTGCTTGCCTTGTCCCAGTACAGTGAGGAGCTGGGAGAAAAAGGGCAGGCCCTGCACTGGGCCCGCGAGCTGGTGCAGGTCGCACCGGACAACCCCGCCTATCAGGCGCTGTATCGGCGCCTGGCCGGTAGCGCCGGCCCGTGACCGCCGGAGTCAGGACTCCGCGGGGACAAACACCAGATGGAAGGTGACCGGCACCGCTGTGCTGATAGCGTTCAGGCCGGCGACTTCCCGCAGGGCTTCGACGCCCGCAGCAAGGCCGAAGGCACCGGCGTTGACAACCACCGGCCGCGCGCTGATCACCCGCAGCAGGCTGCCCTCGCCGCCGCTCACCAGCACGGGCACCGACAGGGTAGCCTGCTGGCCATGCAGGGACAGCACAACTTCGATATCCGTGGTAACCACTCCGCCGTCCGCCACAACGGCGAGGACCGCCGGGTCGACCTGGCTGTGAATGTTGGCTGCGGGGAACTCCATGGTGCGGAACAGCAATTCGCGCATCCGCTCGTTGCGAATCGGGATCAGGGTCTCGACGCTGTCGAGGTCTATGCCGATCTGTACTTTGCCCTCACTGCCGATAAAGCCGACCATCTCGGTGAAGTGGTGGCTTTCCGCCACCGCGTCGTTCTTGATCGACAGAAAGTCCAGGCTGGACCGGCTGTTATCCAGTTCCCACTGCTGGGCCTGGGCAGAGGCCGCGCCGGCAAGCAGGGCACACACGGCCACCAGTCTGGTCAGCTTCAACATCATTGCAGTTTCTCCATCGCCAAAGTGAACGGTCGAGCCGAACTATAAGGGGTTTGTGTGCAAAAGTTAAAAATGGTTCAGGACAGTTTGCGGGCGCCGATCCAGTCGGTATGGAACATTTCTCCGCGTGGCCTGTCGCTGCGCTCGTAAGTATGGGCGCCAAAATAGTCCCGCTGCGCCTGCAGCAGGTTCGCCGGCAGGCGCGCGCTCCGGTAGCCGTCGTACCATGCCAGTGCCGCGGCAAAGGCCGGCGCCGGCAACCCCAGCTGCACCGCGCTCACCACCGCGCGCCGCCAGGCTGGCTGGGCCTCGACGATGGCACCGCGGAAAAAGTCATCCAGCAGCAGGTTTTCCAGCCTCGCTTGGCGCCTGAAAGCGTCCGCGATGTCCTCCAGAAATACCGAGCGGATAATGCAGCCACCCCGCCAGAGCATGGCAATACCGGCGTTGTCCAGTCGCCAGCCAAACTCCGCGGCGGCTGCGTCCAACTGCACGAAGCCCTGGGCATAGCTGACCAGTTTGGAGGCGTACAAGGCCTGGCGCACATCGTCGATAAACTGCTCGCGATCGCCGTCGAAGCCGGCCCCGGGGCCCGGCAAGCGGGCACTGGCGCGCACCCGCGCGTCCTTCTGCGCTGACAGGCAGCGGGCGAAGACCGCCTCGGTGATCAGGGTCGTCGGCACCCCCAGGTCCAGGGCATGCTGGCTCATCAGCTTGCCGGTGCCCTTCTGGGCGGCCGTGTCGAGGATACGGTCCAGCAGATAATCGCCGGTTTCCGGGTCCCTGACGGTGAAAATATCCCGGGTAATCTCGACCAGGTAGCTGGACAGTTCACCCTCGTTCCAGTCCCGGAATACGCCGTGGAGCTCCTCATTGCTGAGGCCAGCCCCCTCCCTGAGCAGGAAGTAGGCCTCGCAGATCAACTGCATGTCACCGTATTCGATACCGTTGTGGACCATTTTTACGTAGTGGCCGGCGCCGTCTTCGCCCACCCACTCACAACAGGGAATCTCCCCGTCTGGCCCCACCCTGGCGGCGATGGCCTGGAAGATATCGCGCACCGCCGGCCAGGCCTCCGCGTGGCCCCCGGGCATGATCGAGGGGCCCTTGAGCGCACCCTCCTCGCCGCCGGAAACTCCGGCGCCGATGAAACCGAGGCCCGCCTCGCGCAAGGCACCCGCGCGCCGGTTGCTGTCCCGGTAATCGCTGTTACCGCCATCGATAATAATGTCGCCGGGCTCCAGCAGGGCCTGCAGGTCGGCAATCACCGCGTCCACTGCCACCCCGGCCTTGACCATCAGCATCACCCGCCGCGGCCGCTGCAGCGACGCTACCAGCTCCTGCAGCGAACCATAGCCGCGTACCCGGCCCGCGCTGCCCGGCCAGACCTTGTCCACTGGCGCAGCATCCAGGCTGTCGACAAAGTCGCGTGTGGTAGTGGCGGTGCGGTTGTACACCGCCACCGAAAAGCCGTGGTTGGCCATGTTCAGGGCCAGGTTCTGGCCCATTACCGCAAGACCGATAAGTCCTATGTCGTTGTGCATGTTCTGGCTCCTGCGCCTGCACGGCAGTGATCCTGTGGCCTTGACGGCGGTGATGGAAAACTAGCTGCGAAGATAACATGGCAGATTGCACTGGATGGAACAACCGGCCCGCTGCCCGGAAGCGGTGAGCGGCTGCTCGCGCAGTGTATCCCGCAGGGCGCCTGGCATGTGCACTATGCACATACCTGTACTATATTGTTCATATATGACATACAGCCGGAGAGCTTCATGAACACCGCAACCCAGCCCGCGGCGCAAGCCGACCAGGTTCTTGCCAAGGCCGTGATGCGAGCGGCACAGCAGCTGGGCCTGAGCCACGCCGAGCTGGGCGCGGTACTGGGCGTGCACCGCACCGGGATCAGCCGCCTCAAACACGGCGGCACTCTGGCACCGACCAGCAAGCAGGGCGAGCTGGCCCTGCTGTTAATCCGCCTGGCGCGGGCTCTCTACTCCCTGGCTGGCGGTGACGAAATCTGGATCCGCCACTTCATGCACAACGGCAACCGAATCACCGGCGGGGTCCCCGCCGAACAGGTGCAGAGCATCCAGGGCCTGATCGACGTACTCCGTTTCGTTGATGGCATTCGCGGCAAGCTGTGACACTCTGGGAGCATTGCGGCGGGGAAGACCATATCGGCCCGGTACAGGGACGCCTGTTCCGGCTGGTGGAAAGCCAGGAGCGTGTGGCGACCCTCGGCTACGTGGACAGCCTGGAGGAACAGGCCCTGCTTGAGGACCTGCTGGAGCGCAATAAACCCGGGTACCCGGATCACTGCCGACTGAACCTTCACTACTTGCTGGCCACGCCGTTCCGCTACCCGCCCCTGTCCTGGGGCTCGCGCTTCGGCGCCAGGCACGAGCCTGGAATCTTTTACGGCGGCGGCTCCCAGCGAACGACGCTGGCGGAGGCGGCCTTCTACCGGTTCGTGTTCTGGCATTCCATCGAGGCCGACCCGCCAGCGCCAGTGCTGCACTCCGAGCACACCCTGTTCACCGCGCCCTACCGCTCCGAACGCGGGGTGCGTTTGCAGCGGCCGCCTTTCGAGGGCCATCGGCAAGCGCTGCGTGACCCAGCCGACTACCGGCAGACCCAGGCACTGGGTCGGGCCATGCGCGGAGCGGGAGTCGAGGTTTTCGAGTACGCCTCGGCGCGCGACCCGGAGGGGGGCAACTGCGTCGGGCTGTTCACCCCGGCGCCGTTCACCCGGCGGGCACCGACGACCCTGCAGGCCTGGTTTTGTGAACTCAGCGCGCAGGAGGTCGCCTTCAAGCCCCAGGCCGGCAGCCGGATGCTGCGGTTTTCAGTGGAGCTGTTCCTGATCAACGGGCGGCTGCCGCAGCCGGCGGCCTGATGCCGCAATCACCGCGGGCGGCCCCCGCGGGCAAGCTGCCCTGTATTTTCTGTCAGCTCCAGCTTGTACCCGGGAAATGCCTCGAAGAATTGGCGGTGGGCGCGCAGGGACAGAGTATCGTCACGCTCCGGGTATTGCGCGATCCAGTCCAGCAGCATGGCCAGGTTCGCGTCCTGGGCTGCGGGCGAAGAGTACTTGTGCGGCTCCCAGGGTCGCTTGCGGGCATTGGCCTGGCACTGCGCCACGGACAGGTTGAGGAATATGGCCTCCGTAGCCAGTGGCGCCGCCAGCTGCAGCAGATCGGTATAGCAGCCCTCGATCACCCAGTTTTCGTGCGCGGCAACAAACTCGCTGATCGCCCGCCCAGACTCGGCCAGCGGGCGACGCTCGGGGGGCGTTGACGGCAACCAGGCCAGCACATCCAGGTCCAGGTGGGCCAGGCCCTGCGCGTCACGCAGCCGCGCGGCGAGGGTGGACTTGCCCGAGCCGGAGTTGCCGAAAATCAGAATTCGTTGCATCGCACACTACTCCAGGGCCGCAGGCCAAACCCGGCTCATGATGATTGCCTCCGCACATCCCTGATGAACATGGCGGTACCGCGCATGTCCACCTCGAACAACTCGGTGGCCCGGATCAGGTCGCCCAGTTTCTTGTAGCCGTGGTTGATCGGGGAGAACGAGCTGTTGTTGGAAATGTAGTGTGCCACACTACTCATGTGCGCCCAGCCATCGTCGTCCGAGGCCTGTTCGACCGCGGTACGCAGCAGTTTCACCAGGGCGGCATCCTGCCGCAGCTCATTGCGGCTCCGCTTCGCCGCCTGCTTGGGACTGTCCGGCTTGTCCTCGCGGCCGGGGACCAGGTTTTCCGTGTAGATGAACGTGGAACAGGCATGCACGAAAGGCTGCGGGGTCTTCTTTTCCCCGAAACCGAATACCTGCAGCCCGCTTTCCAGGATTCTCAACACCAGCGGAGTAAAGTCACTGTCGCTGGTCATCAGGGCGAAGGCATCGATCCTGTTGCTGTAGAGCAAGTCCATGGCATCGATGATCATGGAGGCATCGGTGGCATTCTTGCCCTTGGTGTAGGCAAACTGCTGCACCGGCCGGATGGCGTGGGGGTGCAGGCGCTCCACCCAGCCCGACAGGGACGGGCTCTTCCAGTCGCCGTGAGCGTGGCGCACGTTGACCATGCCATACGTGGCCAGCTCCTCCAGCACACCTTCGATGGCATTGTGACTGACGTTATCGCAGTCGATAAGCAGTGCTATCCGCTTTTGTTCCGCCACTGTTCACTCCCGATTGTCCGCAACAGTAAATTCCGTGCCCGCAGTGGGTTGCGCAGGCCGAGAGTGATTGCCATCAATTGATGGTAACCCCTGAGTAGCGCTCCGTGACGCGCATTTCACCGCCGGGGAACAGCACCGTCTGCTGCCGCAGCTGTGGCAGACCGGCGGCGTCCAGCTCCAGGCGAGCGCTGGCTGCGGGACTGCCGGCGACCGAGATCGCGAAGATGAGAGCAGACGGCGCATCTGCCTCAGCGCGGAAATCGTTTACCGTGACCCACTCCCGGACACCGCCGTCGGCGTGGTCGGGTGCGGTGTCCGCCGTCAGGCGCGCCAGGTTGTGCAGGAGACCCATGCGGGTAAACCCCACCAGCACCGCTTCCGCCAGGTGCCGGGGCCGCGCCGTGGCGGTGAGCTGGTCAGCGCTGCCGAGGGCCATATTGCCGTCCTCCGCAAACAGGCCGACAGTCACTGGCTTGCCGCCGAACTCACCCCGGGCGAACAGATGCAGCGTGTGCTTGCCAACGCTCCACACCTTGCCCTGCAGGTCGGCGGCCAGCGCGCCCTCAGCGGTGATATGGAAATCGAGGCTGACCGATTCCGCGGCCAACAGCCGCGCCTCCAGCTGGCCGAAGGCAGCGGCAGGCGCCAGGCCCTCTGCACGCCCCGGCCAGGGAAGCAGCGCAAAGGCCAGGCCCAGGAAACCGGCGAGGCGACACATCCCTTGGTGGTGCTTCATGCCCACTTCCTCCCCCGGTTCAGATCACCGCAATATCCGCCAGGTCGCCCTTGCTTTCCAGCCAGGCCTTGCGGTCGCCGGCGCGCTTCTTGGCCAGCAGCATGTCCAGCATGCTGTTGGTACCGTCGCCGGCATCCAGCACCAGCCGGACCAGGCGCCGGGTGTCCGGGTCCATGGTGGTCTCGCGCAGCTGCAAGGGGTTCATTTCCCCCAGCCCCTTGAAGCGCTGGACGTTGACCTTGCCCTTTTTCTTTTCCGCTTCTATGCGATCCAGGACGCCCTGCTTCTCACTCTCATCCAAAGCGTAGTAGACCTCTTTGCCGACGTCGATGCGGTACAGGGGAGGCATGGCCACATAGACATGGCCCGCAGCCACCAGCGGCCGGAAGTGGCGCACGAACAGGGCGCAGATCAGGGTGGCGATGTGCAGGCCGTCGGAGTCGGCATCAGCGAGGATGCAGATCTTGTGATAGCGCAGGCCCGAGAGGTCATCGCTGGCCGGGTCCATGCCGATGGCGATCGAGATATTGTGCACCTCCTGGGAGGCGAGGATTTCCTGGGAATCTACCTCCCAGGTGTTCAGGATCTTGCCGCGCAGGGGCAGGATGGCCTGGAATTCGCGGTTGCGGGCCTGCTTGGCGGAGCCGCCGGCGGAATCGCCCTCGACCAGGAACAGTTCGCCCCGGGACGGATCCTCCCCGGAGCAGTCCGCCAGCTTGCCCGGCAGGGCCGGGCCCGCGGTCACTTTCTTGCGGGTTACCTTGCGCGCAGTGCGCAACCGGTTCTGGGCGCTGTTGATACACAGCTCGGCGATGCGCTCGGCTTCGCCGGTGTGCTGGTTCAACCAGAGGCTGAAAGCATCCTTGGCCACGCCCGAGACAAAAGCCGCGGCCTCGCGGGAGGACAGCCGTTCCTTGGTCTGGCCGGAGAACTGCGGGTCCTCGAGCTTGACCGAGAGGATATAGCAGCAGCGGTCCCAGATATCGTCTGGCGCCAGGCGCACGCCGCGCGGCAGCAGGTTGCGCAGTTCGCAGAACTCGCGCACCGCTTCCAGCAACCCGGTACGCAGGCCGTTGACGTGGGTGCCCCCCTGGGCGGTGGGGATCAGGTTGACGTAGGACTCGGCGATGACCTCCCCGCCCTCGGGGAGCCACTGCACGGCCCAATCGGCCGCCGCACTGCTGCCGCTGAAGCTGCCAACGAAGGGCTGTTCGGGGACGCAGGGGTAATCGATGGTGGCATCGCAGAGGTAGTCGGTCAGGCCGTCCTCGTAGTACCACTCCTCGGTCTCGCCCTTCTTTTCATCGAGAAAGGTAACCCTCAGCCCCGGGCACAGTACCGCCTTGGCCCGCAGCACGTGCTGCAGCCTGGGAACGGAGAAATTCACCGAGTCAAAGTACTGCGCGTCAGGCATGAAACGGATCGCGGTACCCGTGTTGCGCTTGCCGCAGCTGTCGACTATGACCAGTTCGCTGGTTTTTTCACCCCCGGCAAAATCCATGCGGTACACGTTGCCATCGCGGCGGATCGTGATTTCCAGCGCCTGCGACAGTGCGTTGACCACGGACACGCCAACACCGTGCAGACCGCCGGAGAACTGGTAGTTCTTGTTGGAGAACTTACCGCCGGCATGCAGGGTGCAGAGGATGACTTCGACCCCCGGCTTGCCCTGGCCGGGGTGGATATCCACCGGCATGCCGCGGCCATCGTCGCTGACGGTGATGGCGCCATCCCGGTGCAGGATAACGTCGATGCGGGTAGCGTGCCCGGCAAGCGCCTCATCGACGCTGTTGTCGATGTCTTCCTGGGCCAGGTGGTTGGGGCGCGTGGTGTCGGTATACATGCCGGGGCGCTTGCGCACCGGCTCCAGTCCGGTCAGGACTTCAATATCTTCCGCGGTGTAGTTGCTCATTCCTGCCTGTGGTTTCCTGAATCTGCGTTGATCGGGGCGGGTGCATTGTACCCCCAGCGCCGGCAGCTTGCAGACTCTTGCGCCGGAACGGCTACAAATAGCCCCGGGAGTCCAGGTCTACCTGGAAGGCAACGCCCTCGACCCGGGACACCCCCGTTTCGATCCGGCCATCGGCGTGCAGCTCCAGCCAGCGATACCCGGGCGCTGCCGCATCGGCCTTGAACACATCACTGCCGGGAGCAAACTGGACGCAGGTTGGCGGGGAGGCCATCAGCTTGCGGCCCTCCCACTCGCGGTCGACCTGCTGGTGAATGTGGCCCCAGAGTACACCGCGCACACCGGGGTAGTCCGCGAGTACCGCAAACAGGTCGTCGGCATCCGCGACCATCTGCTCATCCAGCCAGCGACAACCAATGGCTACCGGCTGGTGGTGCAGGCAGACCAGGCTGAACAGCTTGTCGTGAGCGGCTGCGTCCAGCGCCTCGCGCAGAAGCCCCAGCTGGCCCGCACCCAGCCGGCCACCGACCTCTCCCACGACCTGGGAATCCAGTAGCACCAGCTGCCAGCGGCCGAGGCGAATGTCGTTGCTGAGCAGGGTACCGTCCGTATCGACCTGCGCCATCTTGTCGCGATCATCGTGATTTCCAGGCAACCAGAATTGAGCCGGGGAAAGCTGGGCAAAATACTGACGGAGGCGCTGGTAGGCCTCGAGGTAGCCGTGGTCGGACATATCGCCGGTGCCCAGCAGGGCATCGATGCGGGGCTGCTCACGAAGGGCCTGGTGAATCACCGCCTGCAGGGAGTGGTCGGTATCCATGCCCAGCAGGCTGCCGCCGGATTCGCGGCACAAATGGGTATCCGTGAGCTGCAACACACGCACCGTGTCGGTGCTTACAGGGACCCGGTGACACCGGCGAACCAGAGTAGAGTCGATCATGCCACTACCGTCAGAAGCCGGCGCGCCGGGGCATGAAAGGCTGCTGGGTGCGGCCATTGGCGAGACAGTGTTCCAACCAGTCACCCAGAAACTGGTTTTGCTGCAACTTCTCATCCTGCTGGTACATGTGGGGGTTGGGATAGGCGTACCGCGGCTGGATCCGGCTCTGTGCCTGGAATGCCCCAACCTCCAGCATGCCGGCGTCATGATAGGCGCGCACATCTATAGTGAGGCGCCGCAGCCAGCGCGCCTCGCCGTGACTCTGGTGCAGGCGGAAGAACGTCGTGTAGCGGCTGCGCTCGAGAATCTCGAGACGGACCCGCGCCCCGGCAACGGAGAACTCGCGGGAGTTGACCTGCTCATAGTCGGGGAACAGGCGCAACAGGCGTGCGTAATTTGCCTCGCACAAGGCATGCAGGCGCGCCAGATCCATCTTGAAAGGCCGTTTTCTGGCCCGCTGTAAGGTCATCTTCAATCCCGGCTGTGGAGAGGCCAATACCGCTGACGGACAAGCGCTGACTACAGACCTGACCTGCAACGAAACCCGAGTGTAGCACTGGTAATGAAAGAATCCCTGAGTATATTACCCATTTTGCGACATGGTTAACGCATGCGCAGCCGGACCTGGGCTGCTAAACTCGCTTCCGTTAACGCCCCAGCACAGTTGAGGATTAGGGATGAACAAGACAGGAACCGCACTGCTGGTGCTGGCACTCTCGCTGGGTATATCACCAGCGGGTGCGGAGTCACTGCGCGACATTTACGAGCTGGCCCTGGCCAACGACGCCCAGCTGAAAGCCGAGGAGGCCCAGTACCGGGCCAGCCTCGAGACCGAAAAGCTGGGACTTGCGAGTTTGTTGCCGCAAGTGAAGGCCAACTATGACTACACCGATTTCGACCGGAGCAGCACTGGTGAGAGCTTCTCGGTGGACGGGGGCCTGGGAGGCGGGGTAACCGCGATACAGACCACGACCGATATCGACACCACCAGCAAAGGCTATCAGGTGAGCCTGAGCCAGGCGCTGTTTGACCTGCCCGCCTGGTTTACCTTCCAGTACGGCAAGGAATTTACCCGGCAAGCGGAAGCCACTTTTGCCGCCAATCAGCAGAACCTCATCGTGCGGGTGGCGGAGGCCTACCTGCTGGTATTGCGGGCACAGGACAACCTGGAGGCATCGCGGGCGCAGGAGCGCGCTTTCGAGCGGCAACTGGAGCAGACCCAGCAGCGCTTCGAGGTCGGCCTGATTGCCATCACCGACGTCTACGAGGCCCAGGCTGCCCGCGACCTGGCCGAGGTCAACCGCATTGTCGACGAGAACAACGTAGCTGTCGCCCTGGAGCGGCTCTCGGTGCTGACCGGCCAGGAGCACAGCAACCTGCATGTGCTCGGGGAAGGGTTCACCGCGACGCTGCCGGAACCTGCCGACCGCACCGCCTGGGTGGACTTCGCCCTGGAGAACAACTTCAGCCTGCAGGCCGCACGCTATGCAGAGGAGGCCGCGCGCCAGCTGGCCAAGGCCAACCAGATGGAGCATACGCCGACACTCAGCGGCAGCTATACCTACTCGGACTACGAAACAGACGGTACCCTGCGGCGGAGCCCGACAACCGGCTTTGACACCTCACCCGACAGCGACGAGGACAACAACACCTGGCAGATCCGCCTGGATGTGCCGCTCTTCAGCGGCGGCGCGGTAAGTGCCAATCGTCGCAAGGCGGCGCAGGAATTCAACGCCGCCCGCGAAAACCGTATCAACCTCTCGCGCAACACCGTTACCAACGCCCGCTCGCTGCACATGACCGTGGTCAGCGACGTGTCGCGCGTGGCGGCACGGGCGCAGGCCATTGTCTCCTCGCAAAGCGCGCTGGACGCCACCCAGGCAGGCTATGAAGTCGGCACCCGCAATGTGGTGGACGTGCTGAATGCCCAGAACACCCTGTTCGCTGCCCAGCGCGACTATGCCAACAGCCGCTACGACTATATCCTCAATACCATGCGCCTGAAGGAGCAGGCCGGCCTGCTCAGCCCCGAGGACATCTTCAGCCTTGACGCGATGATGACTCCACCACCCCCGCCGACCGCAAGTACCTCGCCTTGACCGGACCCGCGCCCGGCCCGCGCCGGGTGCCCGCAGCCCCATGATTCCGCAGCTTCCCCCCGACATTGACGCCATCAAGGGATTCCTGCAGCCCGCGGAAGCCGGGGCGCTGTACCGCTGGGCGCTGGCTCAGAGTGTGCGTGGACCGGTACTGGAGATTGGCAGCTACTGCGGCAAGTCGACAATCTACCTGGGCCTGGCCGCCCGCCAGCACAATAGCACCGTCTTCGCCCTGGACCACCACCGCGGCTCAGAGGAACACCAGCGCGGGGAAATGTTCCACGATCCTGACCTGTATGACGGTGAGCGTGCGCTTGTGGATACCTTTGGCGAGTTTCGCCGCAACATCGAACGCGCCGGCCTGAACGACGTCGTGGTGCCCATCGTCGCCGGTTCCGCCGCTGCGGCCCGGCACTGGCAGACACCGCTGGCGATGCTGTTTATCGACGGCGGCCACAGCCTCGATGCGGCGCTGACAGACTATCGCTGCTGGGCGGGTCACCTGCAGCGCGACGGAATCCTCGCCATTCACGACGTCTACCGGGATGCCGCTGCCGGCGGGCAGGCACCCAGGGCAATCCACCGCCTGGCGCTGCAATCGGGATTGTTCGCTCACTGTGAACAGGTCGAAAGCCTGGCCATACTGCGCAGGCTTTGATCGTCGCTTACTGATCCCGGCGCAGGCGCTGGCCAGTTGCCGACAGCGGCGCCTGCAACAGCTCAACCCGGGTGAACAGGTCTGAGGCTGCGGTATAACCGGTCAGGGCATCCGCGGCGAGCAGGATAGCGGCTGCCGTCCAGGTGGGCTGCTCCTCCGGCCAGAGCAGGTCTTCCGCGAACTGGTAGCCGGTCCAGTAGGCACCGTCATCGGTGCGCCACTGATGCAACCAGCTGTAGAGTTCCACCGCCCGCGCATGATCGCCGGCCGCCAACAGCGCCATCACCAGCTCACAGGACTCCGCCACCGTGACCCAGGGCTCGTCGGCCACACAGCGACAGCCGAGACCTGTGTGCACGAATTCGTCCCAGCGCGCCGCTAGGCGGGCTCGGGCCGAAGCGCCCTGGATAGCGCCGCTGAGTACCGGATAGAACCAGTCCATCGAGAACCGCGCCTTGCTCTCCCAGGTGCGGTCGAAGCGCTCCGGCCGGGAGCGCAGGGCCGTGCCCAGGCTGGTGCGGGCCAGGTACCAGTGCGGCCGCTCCTCGCCCAGGGTCAGCGCAATGTTACAGGCGCACTCCAGGCTCTTGTAGATCGAGCTGCACCCGGTGACCAGCGCATCGCGCAGGGGAACGCCCGCTGTATCGACCGCCCAGTCTATCTCGCCGTGGGGACTCTGCAGGCGCAGTACAAAGCCAATGGCGCCGTCCACCACCGGCCACATCTCGCGCAAGAACCCGGTGTCCCCGGTAATCAGGTAATGGTGCCAGGCCCCGGTGGCAACGTAGGCAATAAAATTGCTTTCCCGGCGGTGGTTGTTGTCGACGATGTCGCCCCGGTAGGACGCCCACCAGCTGCCATCCGGCAACTGCACACTGGCGAGCCAGCGGTAGGCGCGCACAGCTGCCGCATATTCGC
>JBFHFJ010000073.1:0-12561 GCA_041583655.1 Haliea sp.
CACGGCCTCCCGCTCATGGCGCGACAGGTGGCTGAAGGGCATCATCCGGCCCTTGCCGGTGGTGGTGATGGCGAAGGCATCGCGTTTGCTCAGGCGCTTCTCGACCCCGGTGAGCGGCGGTGCGTAGGGGTAGAAACCCTCCAGATTGACACCGTGGCAGCCGCTGCACTGCTGCCGGAACACGAACTCACCGACACCCATGGTGGAACCCCGGGCGACTTCCACCGCCTCCATACGCAGGATGTTGGGGGCGTTGGTGGCGTTGATGTAATACAGGTTGGTGGCCGGGTCGAAGGCGCCGCCGCCCCAGTTGGCTCCGCCGTAGAACCCGGGCAGGAGGATGCTCTTGCGCAGGCCCGCGGGCCGCAGCCAGGCCAGTTCATGCGCTTCGTCCCAGACCTTGCGTGCAGCGGCGTTGGCCTCGGGAGAGAGGTTGGTGAGGTCATCGACCGTCATATGCTGGCGGGCGAACGCTTCCGGCAGGGTCACCCGGGGTTGGGTGGGATAGCTGTAGACACCGGGAATATCCGAGCCCGGCACCGGGACTTCCTCAACAGGGAATACCGGTTTACCGCTGTCGCGGTCCAGCAGGTAGACCACGCCCTCCTTGGAGGCCTGGGCCACAAGGTCGCGGGCTTCCTCCCCCTGGCCGACGGTGACCAGGGTCGGCGCCGAGCTGAGGTCCCGGTCCCACAGGTCGTGGTGCACGGTCTGGAAGTGCCAGCGGCGCTCGCCGGTACGCGCATCCAGGGCCAGCAGGGTGTTGCCGAACAGGTTGGCGCCGCGGCGGCCGGAGCCGTCAAAGTCCGGCGCTGGTGAGCCGGTAGGTACGAACACCAGCCCCCGCTGCTCGTCCACGCTCATGCCTGCCCAGGCGTTGGCGCCACCGGCGCTGTCGCGGGCGCCCTCGGGCCAGGTGTCAGCGCCGAACTGGCCGGGCTGGGGTATGGTGTGGAATGTCCAGGCCAGCTTGCCACTGCGCACATCGTAGGCGCGAATGTCGCCCGGCGCGGAGCCGGCGGTTTCGGTGACTGCCGAGCCCATGATGATGAGGTTGTCGAAGATCACGCCGGGGGAAGGCGCGCTGATGCTCACCAGCTCCGGGTTCCGACCCAGGCCCTCGCGCAGGTCGACGCGGCCTTCCCGGCCAAAGCTGCGGATGAGCTCGCCGCTGGTGGCGTCCAGGGCCATCAGGTAGTGGCCGGTGCTGAACAGGATGCGGCTGTCATCGCCATCGCGCCAGTAGCTCACCCCGCGCATATTGGACAGCCCCGCGTGCTCCTGTGGCGGGTCGAAGGTCCACAGCTCCCGCCCGCTGGCGGCGTCCACCGCAAACACGTTGTGCAACGGATTGCGCCCGTAGAGCACACCGTCCACCACGATGGGGTTGACCTGCAGTTCCGAGCTGGGGGGCAGGGTCTGGCCCCCGGCGCTGGCGTAGCGCCAGGCCAGTTCCAGCCCGGCGACGTTGCCGCGATTGATCTGGTCCAGGGCCGAGTAGTGGCTGTTGCCCTGGTCGCCGCCATAGGTCTGCCAGCCGCTGTAGTCCTGCGCCACCGCGGGTCTCCCCACCACTGCCGCGAGACTCAACAGGAGGGCAGCGGGGATGGTGAAGCCTGGCATGGTTGCCCTCACTTGCGGCGAACGAGTTTGGCGGTAGAGGAGGCCGTTGCCGCGACCTGGCCCTCGGCGTTGATCAGTGTGCCCTCGATGAAGGCAATGCTGCGCCCGCTCTTGATGACCTTGCCACGGGCGATGATGCGGCCGGCCAGGGTGGGTTCGAGAAAACTTACCTTGAGTTCCAGTGTGGGCAGGGCCACTACATCCCGCTCCTGCATGAACACGGCATGGGACATGGCCGCGTCCAGCATCACTGTAACATTGCCGCCCTGGACCACATTCACGGAGTGGCAGAACTGCTCGCTGACGTCGAACTGCAGCTCCGCGGTGCCGGCCTCGCTGTCAAAGTCCAGCAGGCAGGCATTGAGGATCTGCAGGCAGGGCGGCAGATGTTTATTGGCGTTGGCGAGGCGTTCTTGCTTGGTCACGGTTGTCCCTTGTCAGTGGGGCCGCGCGGGGCGGTAAATCAGCGCTTGCCCCACTGCAGCAGGTTGAAAATGGAGTAGGACGGGTCCGACGGCCCCGGCTTGCCGATATGGGCGCCCTTGATGATCGGATTGTCCAGGTTGACGATGGACGGCTGGTGCAGGTTGGCCCAGTCCGCGTCCACCGCGCGGTAGGTGAACTTCCAGACACCGTTGCGTTTCTCGTAGCGGTCAAAATAGCGGCCGCCGATCAGCAGGTCAAACGGGCCCTCGTCGGTACGGATCTTGTGGAAAGCGATAATGTAGACCTCGCCCTCGGCGCGGTCGCCGTCGAGCTTGATGTTCACCGTGGTGACGTTGTGGTGCAGGATCTCCATGTTGGCCTGGATGTCCGGCAGGGTGTCGATGAACTCCATGGCCAGGCCCTTGAAGAAGGAGCCGTGGTCGTCGATCGCATCCTCGTGGTAGAGGGAGCGGAATTTCTCGTTGTCGTGGCGGTCGGCTGCGTTGCAGTAGGCGTTGATCAGCTCCATGATTGCCTGCTTGTCGAGCAGGGCCTGCAGCTGTTGTTCAAGATTCGGGTCCATGGGCGGGCTCCGGCGGGTTGAAAGTGGGGCCCGGTTGGAACAGTGGCGCCCGCAGGCGCCACTGGCAGACCGGGTGCTCAGAACTCGTAGGTGGCCTCTACCCCGTAGGTGCGCGGGTCACCGTAGTAGCTGGCGGTCCAGATACCGAACGGAATGGTGTTGATGCGGTACTCCTTGTCCAGCAGGTTCTTGCCCCACAGTGCGAACTTCATCGACTGGCCGTCGCCCACGGGAACATTGGCCAGGGTGATGCGGCCATTGAACAGGCTGTAGGGCTTGACCAGGGAGGTCGCGTTCTGCGAAGGCTCGATGTAGGGCACGTGGCGGTCCACGAACTCGTAGTCCAGGCGTGCGGTCAGGTCACCCCAGCTGCCGGAGGCAACGCTGTACTCGGCCGAGAAAGCCGCGCTGTTCTGCGGCGCATAGGGAAAGTCCTTCTGGTCCTTCACGTCCACGCCGTTTTCAATGAATTCGCCGTAGCTGGTCTCCAGGTAGCCGTAGCTGGCGGAGAGTTCCAGCTCTGGCACGGGCAGGGCCACCAGCTCCACCTCGAAGCCCTGGATCGTCGCCTCGCCGGCGTTCTGGACGATGGAGGCGGCACTGCTGCCGGCAACGAAGATCGACATCTGCATGTCGGTCGAATCGTTGTAGAAATACGCGCCGTTGACCTGCAGCCGGTTGTCCAGCCAGCGCGACTTGATGCCCAGCTCGTAGGACAGGATTTCCTCCGCGTCATAGGGCGTGGTGAACGCCGCTTCAAAGGGCGCCTCGCCGTTGAAACCGCCGGATTTCCAGCCTTTGGCAACCTTGCCGTAGAGGTTGACGTTGTCGCTGGCATCCCAGGCCGCAACAAAGGTCGGGGAAACGTCGTTGAAGGTCTTCTTGGCCTGCCCGGCGAAGGGCGCCGGGTTGCCCTGCGCATCGACATCGTTGGGGTGGTCGATGTAGGTGTCCTTGGTTTCTTCCGTCCAGCGCAGGCCCAGGGTCAGGGTCAGGCGGTCCTCGAACAGCGCCGCGGCGGGGCGCCAGTCGACCTGGCCAAAGACGGCGAAGGAGTCGTTGTCAAAGCCGTAGCGGTTGTTCGAGACCGGCGCGCCAAAGGCGCCGAAGAAGCTGATCGGGTTGAACACGTCCGACTCTTCCTCGAAGTAGTAGAGGCCGAAGACGTAGTTGGTGCGATCGGTGCTGCCGATCATCTGCAGCTCGTGTGAGTCCTGGTCGTAGTCGATAAACCGCGCCGACGTGAACAGGTTGACGGGTGAGCCGTCGATATCGATGTCATCGTCCCAGTTCAGCGTGCGGGTATTGCCGATATAGCGCAGGGTCACGTCGCCCAGCGCGCCCCAGTTGCCGGCGTCGTAGTCCGCAAACAGGGACTGGGAAATGGACTTGGAGCGCTCGAACTTGGCCTGGTCCAGGCTGACGCTGTCCCGATTCTCATTCTCACCGGTGACATAGGGCGCCAGCAGGGCGTTGATGCCCACGAAGTCGTTGGGGTCCAGCCAGGTCAGCTGGTTCTTCGACGGCGCCAGGTCCAGGTCGCTGTAGTCCCAGGTGTAGCGGACCGAGAAACGATCGGTCATGTCCCACAGGATGTCGTAGCGACCGACCCGGTTGTCGAGATTGTTGAACTCATCAATCAGGACGGGGTTGGCCAGTGGATTGCCAAAGGGGTCGTTGACGTTGTCGTAGAGCCCGTCGCGCTTGCGCACGGAGGCGGTCAGCTTGGCCATGATTTCGCCGGCGCCGCCGAGTTCCAGGGCCGGCGTGTCGAGGGTGGCGTAAATCGTACGCAGGTCATAATTGCCGGCTCCTGCGCGCAGCTTGCCGCCGAGTTCCCCGGTGGGCTTGCTGGTAATCAGGTTGACCGCACCGCCTACCGTGTTCTTGCCGTACAGGGTGCCCTGCGGCCCGCGCAGCATTTCCACGCGCTCCAGTTCCGCAATGTCGAAAATGCCGCCGACGTTCTTGCCGATGAACACGCCGTCCAGGTAGATGCCCACGGTGGGTTCCCAGGTGATGGCGGGGTTGATCGTCGCCGAGCCGCGGATGGCGATGGTTGCCGCCGAGGTGTTGGAAGGGGACCGGGTGATCTTGACGTTGGGGACCGAAGTGCCGAGGTCGTCAATATTGCTGACGCCTTTCTGTTCCAGGGCGTCTGCATTGAAAGCCGCGATGGAGATGGGCGCATCCTGCAGGGTCTGCTCGCGCTTCTGTGCGGTTACCACGACTTCTTCCAGTCCCTGGGCCATCAGGCTGGCGCTGCCGGCGCCGATCCAGGCTGCTACGAACAGGGCTATGGGCTTGCGTGCGTGCATGGAGAAAAACCTCTCTTGGTATTGTGGTCAAATACGGGTCGACACCTTAGTGCCACCCAGATTCGGCTGCATACCTTGTTTGAGGTATGCAGCCCTGGCGGGTTGGCGGAACGGGCCGGGCTGCGGATTGCCCCGCCGTTGGCGTCTGTGTACATTGGTAGCCGATGATCAGCCTACTTTCCAGGTAAGCACATGGAGTTCAAGGACTATTACCAGACGCTGGGCGTTGCGCCCGACGCCGAGCTCAAGGATATCAAAACTGCCTATCGCAAGCTTGCCCGCAAGTATCATCCCGATTTGAATCCGGAGGCTGGTGCGGAGGACAAGTTCAAGGCGGTGGCCGAGGCCTGGGAGGTGCTCAAGGATCCCGGGCGCCGGGCCGAGTACGACGAGCTGCGCCGCTATGGTGGAAGCCGTGGGCAGCAGTTCGAGCCGCCCCCCGGCTGGGAGTCTTCCGGCGGTGCCGGGTTCCAGCAGTTCGACGGGGACTTTTCCGACTTCTTCAACAGCATTTTCGGCGGGGGGTTCAACCGCCAGGAGCCGCCGGGCGCCCGGGGCCGCCCGGGGCAGGATATCGAAATCGAGTTGCCCCTGTTCCTGGAGGAAACCCTGGAGGCCGTCAGCAAACCTGTCGCCTACCGGGTTCCCGCCGTCGTGGATGGCCAGTTGCAGGAACTGAAAAAATCCCTGAAGGTCACCATTCCCGCCGGTGTCAGTGACGGGGAGCGGATCCGGGTGCGGGGCCAGGGCGCGCCCGGTCGCGGCGAGGGCGCGGCGGGAGACCTCTACCTGCATATCCGGCTGGTGCCGCATCCCCTGTTCGATGTGGAGGGCCACAATCTGCTGGTGACGGTGCCGATTGCGCCCTGGGAGGCGGCGCTGGGGGCGAAGATCACGGTTCCGACCCTCAGCGGCAAGATCAGCCTGACTATCGTGCCGAACAGCCAGTCCGGGCAGAAACTGCGAGTCGCGGGCAAGGGCCTGCCCAGCCGGGCGGGGCGCGGCGACCTGTATGCCGTGCTCAAGGTGGTCATGCCGAAGGACAGCTCCGCGCCCACCCGGGCACTGTGGGAGCAGCTGGCGGAGCAGGCCGCCTTCGATCCGCGGGCAGAGTGGGGTAAGTCAGCATGAGCGACAGTGTATTGAGAATTTCCCTGGGGGAGCTGTGTGAGTGTGAGCAGGTCTCCCGGCAGTGGCTGGTAACCATGGTGGAGCACGACATCGTCAACCCGGTGTCAGTCACCGGGGAGGTGGAAGACTGGTTGTTCGACACCCGCAGCGTACCCTGGGTGAAGCGCGCCATACGCCTGCACCGGGACCTGGAGCTGGAGTGGGTCGCCATCGCCATGATTCTTGAATTGCAGCAGCAGCGCGAGGAGTTGCTGCTGGAAAACCGCTGCCTGCAACAACGCCTGCAGCGGTTCCTGGCTGAGGGCTGAGCGCCCGCGAGGTCAACCGAAGACGTAGAAGGCCATCTTGTTGCCGTCAGGGTCGCGAACATAGGCACCGTAGAACATGTCCGGGATACGCTGGCCGGGCTCGCCGTCGCAGGTGGCGCCCAGGCTGATCGCCTTGTGGTACAGCTTGTCGACGTTTTCCTTGGTGCCCGCGTTGACGGCAAACATGTTGCCGTTGCCGGGGTGGGGAGCGTCTTCATTGTAGGGAATGCATACCGCCAGCATGGGCTGGTCCATGCCCTTGCCGATAAAGGCAATGCGATCCATTTCCATGATCACGCTGGCGCCGAGGTCGGCGAGCAGTTCGGCGTAGAAGGCCTTGGCCTTGGCGATGTCTTTAACGCCAATGGTGATGTATCCGATCATTGTTCTCTCTCCTTGCGGGTGCGGCATCCGAAAGCCGGCGCTCAGGATAGCGGAAATACCAGCATCGGCCTATGCCCCTTTTCGACGCGCAATTTGCGCTATCATGGCCGCTGGACGGCGACAGGATAGGGCGGATAACCATGCAGAGCCCGGTGGGTGTTTACGGTAGGGTCAGGGGATTTCTCCTCAATGAGTTGTGGCGCCCGGATCTGGGGCAACTGGCCTGGCCGCAGCAGTTGGCCTACAAGACCATTCGCTTCCTGTTCGTGCTGATACGGGAAATTTCCCAGGGGCAGCTGACCCTGCGCGCCATGAGCCTGGTCTACACTTCGCTGCTGTCGATGGTGCCATTGCTGGCGGTCAGTTTTTCTGTACTCAAGGCCTTCGGGGTTCACAACCAGATCGAACCCCTGCTCTACAACCTCGTCGAACCGTTGGGCGAGCAGGGCAACGAGGTCGTGTTCAACGTGCTCGGTTTTGTCGAGAACATGAAGGTCGGGGTGCTGGGCTCGGTGGGTATGGCACTGCTGCTGTATACCGTGGTGTCGCTGATCCAGAAGATCGAAGTGTCCTTCAATTATGTCTGGCATGCGAAAGCGGCGCGGCCATTGTCCCGGCGCTTCAGCGACTACCTCAGCGTGATCATGGTGGGCCCTGTGCTGGTGTTCTCGGCCATGGGGCTGACCGCCTCCATGATGAACAGCAACGTCATGCAGGCGGTGATCGGTATTGAACCCTTTGGCAGCCTGTTGGTACTGGCGTCCAGGCTGCTTCCCTACATGCTGGTGGTGCTGGCGTTCACGTTTGTCTACATGTTTGTACCCAACACCCGGGTGAAATTCGGCTCCGCGCTTGTGGGTGCCCTGGTGGGCGGTGTGCTGTGGCAGGGGACGGGGCTGGCGTTCGCCCAGTTTGCCGCCGGTTCCACCAAGTACGCGGCCATCTACTCCGGCTTTGCCATCCTGATCATGTTCATGATCTGGCTTTACCTGAGCTGGCTGATACTGATGATTGGCGCCCAGGTGGCCTTTTTTCACCAGTATCCGGAACGGGTGCGGCTGACAGACAAGCGCGTTCCGCTCAGCGGCCGCTTCCGGGAACAGTTGGCGCTGCTGGTCATGTACCGCGTGGCCCACGTATTCGTGCACCGGGGTATGCCCCTGACCCTGGATAAGCTGGCGGACCATCTGCGGGTGCCCCCGGACCGGGTCGGGGAAGTTGTCCAGCTGTTGCAGGACCGGGGTTTGCTGGTGGAAACCGCCAGCGAGCCACCGGAGTACCTGTTGGGCCATGACCCGGCGACCCTGGGCATGGCCCAGCTGCTGGGGTCAATCCGCAGTCCCCGTGAAGAACAGGCCCTGCTGGAAGGGCGGGTGGCATCGGAGCCACTCGTGGACGAAATGCTGGGCAGGATGGACCAGGCGGTCACGGAGGCGCTGGGGGAAGTCACCCTGCGTGATATGGTCACCAGTGAAACCGCAAGCCCGGCGGCGCCGGCCTGATCAGCTCCCGGGCAGAATCTCCGCGCTGATAATGTAGTCCAGCAGGGGGTAGTGCTGCAGCAGCCATCCGGCTCCCTCGCGCTCGATAGGCCCCTGCCGGCCGCCGCGCATGCCGCCACCGGCCTCTTCTCCGTACAGCGCGTAGAGTCGCTCCACCACATCCATGCCGGCGGTCACCTGGCCAAAGGGGGCAAAGCCGTCCGCGTCCAGCCGCGAGTTGTCGCCCAGGTTGATGTAGACCTGGGTGGATCGCGTGCCCGGCCCGGTCATGGCGAAGCCGATGTTGCCGGCTGTGTTGCTGGCCTGCACCGGGTCATCGGCGATACCGTTGTCCTTCCAGACCGCGGTGACCGCCGGGTCGGGATTCAGGCCAAACTGGGCTATATAGCCCGCAACTACCCGGTTGATATGCACCCCGTCGTAGAACCGGTTCTTCACCAGCTGGTAGAAGCGGTCCGCGCCCAGCGGTGCCCATGCCCGCCGGGCCGTAATCTCGAACGCGCCTTCGGTGGTGATGAAGCGCGCGACATATTGCTCTGGCGCCTGTTCGCGCCACGCGGGGTCGCCGGAATTCAGTAGCAGCGCCTGGTTGACGGGTTCCCGGGCGGTCGTGGTCGTCGCCAACAGTTGCGCCAGGTACGGCCCCCAGATTGTTGGTTGGGAGTGGGTGCTGTGGCCGCGGGTCATACTGGTGATTGGCAGAACCACCGCAGTGGCGCCGGGTATGCGCGCGGTTTCCCGCTCCAGGATGCCGAGCTCCGGCGGGTTGACCTGGTCATCCGCAGAATTGATTGCGATCAGCGGCGCGGCGATCTTGTCCAGGTGCGGCGCGGGATCGTAGAACCGGGAAGCGTCGAACGCGTAGATCAGGTCGTTGGCGTCTATGCTGGAGCGGTAGCGCTCGACCAGGGCGTCCATCATCTCTTCCGCCGCTTCCCGGGTCGGTGCCGCAAGCTGGTATTGCAGCGGGCTGGACACCATGAACAGCAAAGCATACATGGCCTCTTTCAGGCCGGGAGGCTGTTCCTGGTAGTTCCCGCCGTGCCACAGCGGATCGCCCTTCACCGCATCAATCATCATTTTCCGGGTCATGCGGTTGCGCCCGCCGATCTCCACGGGCAGGCTGGCCAGCGGCAGCAGGGCGTCCATGAAGTCCGGGTAGGTATAGCCCCAGATCCAGCTCATCATCCCGCCCATGGAGGTGCCGGTGACCAGCCGCAGGTGGTCGATACCCAGGTGCTCGGTCAGCAGCCGGTACTGCGCGCGCACCATATCGTCGTAGGTGTATTGCGGGAAGCTTGCCCGCAGTCCGTCGCCGGGTTTGCTGGACTGACCGTGGCCGATGGCATCCGGGAGGATGATGAAGTACTCGTCGGCGTCCAGCAGCTGGCCCCTGCCGAACAGGACCCCGGCAAAATTGTCACCGAGGAAGCCCTCTCCGCTGCCCGTGGTGCCGTGCATGATCAGCACCGCATTGCTGACCTTGCCGTTGGGCCCGCGCCGTGGGCTCCCCAGTGTGCGGTAGTGCTGGCGAAGATCCAGCGTGGAGCCGTCATCGAAGGCAAAGGATTCCAGCGTGAACGTACCGGCTACCGGCTGCAACGGCTCCTGGGCCGCCACCGGCAGGACGAGCAGGGCAAGGAGAACGAGAAGAAGGGCCTGGCAGGCCGTCCGGCGCGGGATGTCGGCCGGGTTCGGTTCGCGCCCCTGGTCACTGGCGAATGGCGAGCCGTTCTGCAACGTGCCGGCACAGTGGCGGGGTGCGGTGTGGCCCGCGCTGGCGTGGGTCATGGGGTGGCCTCTCGGTGAACTTGAATATACTGGGCAATACGGCCTTGCGGGCTGACCCGGTGGAAATGGTGCCCCCAAGGATTGCGATTGTACAGCCCATGGTCATTGCCGCGTTATCGTCCCTCACTGCTGTAATTGACGGATTGCCTGTGCCGCCAGTTCATCATCGTTCTCATCTTCAGGCATGGGAAAAGTGATTCGCCGGGTCAGTCCTGCGTAACGCTCCTTCAGGTGGTTGGCGATGGTGTCATAGGTTCCGCGGGGCACGAATTTTTCCAGCATCTCGTCGGGGAGGATCTCAGACATGTGTTGCCATTCGCCACGGCGAGTCATGTCCAGTAGCTGCTGGCCGGTTTCCCGCCAGCCGAACAGCTCCAGGCTGGGCCAGTAGGCAGGCGTTGAAAAGAGGAAGCCGAGCAGATGGCGCTGTTTTTCCCATTCGCGGGCTACGGCTTCCTCTTGTCTGCCGGTGGCGCAGAGGGGGCCAAGCATCAGCTTGAAGTCGGCGCTGTCGCGGTTTCCAGCGTCAAAGCCGACTTGCAAGCGCGGCAGGCAGACTGCCCTGATGTATTCGGGGGAGGAGTTCGTAGGGTGGGAAATCATCCCGTCGGCAATTTTTCCCACCATGCGGGTCATGGCTGGACCCACAGCGCCACAGAGAACAGGAATGTCCGGGTGGTCAATCGGCCCCGGGTTGAAGAAGGGTTGCAGTTTGGTAAACGTGTAGTGGTCTCCCCGGAAATCCAGGCGGTCACCGGTCTGGAAGCTGTGGAATATCGTTTTTAGCGATTGCACGTATTCTCGCAGCTGGGAAACGGGTGAATCCCAGCGAGAGGAGTAGCGCTGTTCAATATTGGCTTTTATCTGGGTTCCCAGCCCCAGCTCAAAGCGTCCATTGGACATGCGCTGCAGGTCCCAGCTGGCGATGGCAACCGTCATGGGGCTGCGGGGAAAAGCCAGCAATACTCCGGTGCCCACAAGCAGCCGGTAGGTCGCGTCAAGCGCCATGGCGGAAAGCAGAAGGCCATCGTGGATTGCATCTGGCACGAGCAGGCCATTGAAACCCATGGCTTCTGCTCTCGCCGCATGGGCCCCGATTTCACCAGGGCTCATCCTCTCTGGCGTAGTGGCGAAAACCTGGAACATCACTTGCTCTCGATTAATAGTAAGGTAAACTGATAATAAGCGTAGCTGATCGGTATGGGCTTGGGCAATGGCCAGGTACGACAGGCATGAACTGGGTATGGCACTTATGTTGGCTCTCGAGGATTTCCAGCGCCGGCTGGACACGGACCTCGCCAACAACGGGTTTCCGGGCATTCGGCGCCGCCACCGTATGGTGTTCAGGCATCTGGCAACCCACGGCCCCAGTCGCAGTGTCGACCTGGCCGCCGCGGTGGGCATCCGTTCCCAGTCGATGATGACGATTGTGCATGAACTGGAAGAGCTGGGTTGGGTAAACCGCAGCGTTGACCCCGGCGACTCCCGGGCCAAGTTGATCGCGTTCAGCGCGCAGGGCGAGGAGTTGCTGCGGCAGCTGGATGCCTCGACGCAAGTGGTGTGGAAGCAATACGCCGATCAGCTTGGCGTGGATGCTCTGGAAACTCTGCTGGAGTCACTGCGCTTGATGGTCTCTCCTCCACGCCATTCTGGAAGCAAGGCATGAATACAGCTTTGCCGGAATACCGCGCCGGCCAGGTGACCGCCATGTTGACCCCGCGGCGCGACGGATGCCCTGTCGCGGAAGCTCAGGGCGGATTTTGAAAACGCGGCGCGCAGCTGCTCCTGAGGAAGGAAAAGCGGGATATGAGAAAGGTTGCTTTTATCACCGGCGCCAGCCGCGGCATCGGTGCCGCCACGGCGGTCGAGTTTGCCCGTCGGGGCTACGACCTGGTGCTGACGGCCCGCACCATGCAAGAGGGCGAGCAGCATGAGTACGGCAGCTGGAAGCCAACGACTACATCCTTGCCCGGCTCTCTGGAGGCGACCGGCGAAGCGGCCCGCGCAAACGGCGCACGGGTCCTGCTGCTGCGCTCCGACATCCTGGATCTGGACTCGGTACAGGCGGCGGCTGATCGCGCCCTTGAGTATTTCTCCAGGGTCGATGTCCTGTTCAACAATGCCTGTTACCAGGGCCCCGGCAATATGCAGCGGGTCCTGGAGGTGGAGATCGAGCAGGCGCGCAAGGTGTATCAGGGGAACGTGCTCGCGCCGCTGGTGCTGGTGAAAGCCCTGTTGCCCGGTATGCTGGAGCGCGGCAGTGGTGCGGTGATCAACATGGTGTCCGGCTCCGCCCTCAGCGACCCGCCGGCCCCGGCAGATGAAGGCGGCTGGGGCTTTGTATACCCGTCCTCGAAGGCTGCGCTGATTCGGATGATGCCGGCCTTGCGGGTAGAGCACCGGGATAGCGGTGTTCGCTTTTTCTCTGTGGAGCCCGGCTTCGTGCTCACGGAGGTGATGAAAGCCAACGGTCTTGACGACAGGATCGCCCAGCG
>JBFHFJ010000074.1:0-12532 GCA_041583655.1 Haliea sp.
ATGGGGGGGCTGGGACCGCATGCCTACACCGCGGCCAAGCACGGTGTGGTGGGGCTGACCAAGAACGTGGCAGCGGAGCTGGCGGGCAGCACGGTGCGGGTGAATGCGATTGCCGCCGCATCCATGGCCACGCCCATGGTGGCAAGTGTCCTGACTGGTAACCCCGCCGATATCGAGGGCGCGAAGGCAAAGCTTGCCGAAGCGTCTCCACTGCGCGGTCGTCCCGGCCTGGCGGAGGACGTGGCGAATGCCGCGTTGTGGCTGGCCAGCGATGAGTCGGGCTATACCACAGGGCATACCTTGACCACGGATGCGGGCTTTACCGTGGGAGCGACTGCCGCGGGCCCTGCATTCGCAGAGTACCAGCCGATGATCCGCGAGGCGGGCAAGTCCGGGTTGCCGGACGCGAGCTAACGCGTAAGCCAACAGCCAGGCGCTGCAGGGCTTTCGCCAGAGAGACCTGCAGCCTTTGCCGCCTCGCATCTTTTCTTGAATACTATTCAAGTGAAGTATTGTGCCCCCTCTTTTTTTGAATTATATTAAAGTGTATCGGCTGGTCGCACTCATCCCGTAAGAGAGGCGGGCGGTCGGAGGTAGTACCTCACATATTCTAATTTTAAAGAAACGAGGGGATGGCCAATGTATAACTTCAACAGGAAAGTTTTGGGTTCGGCTGTGTGCCTTGCGCTTACGCAGGTAGTGGCTGGTGGAAATGCCCTCGCACAGAGTGAGGAGAAGTCCGGCAGATTGCAGCTGGAAGAGGTCGTTGTAACCGGTACCAAACGCTCGGTCGCGCAGCAGGACCTGTCCGTGGCCGTGACTACGGTGACCTCCAAGCAACTGGAGACCACGTTCCAGAACGATGTGACCGCACTCACCCAGTTGGCGCCCAACGTCAACCTCACACCGCAGACAGGTTTCAACGCGATCGCCGGTGGTATGCGTGGTACCGGATTCAACTCCATCCTGGTAACCAAGGATGCCTCGGTCGGGATAACCGTGGATGAATTCGTCTTCAACCACGTGCAGTCCCAGTTCGTTGAAATGTTCGACATGGAGCAGGTGGAGATCTATCGCGGCCCGCAGGGAACGTTGTTCGGCAAGAACACGACTGGCGGCGCAATTGCCTTTACCACCAAGAAGCCCGTGCTCGGTGAGTTCTTCGGTGATATCGAAGGGAACTATTCCCAGTTCGCATCGAATGACTCCAATGCCACAAAGCTCAAGGCCAGTTTGAACGTGCCACTGGGCGACACCGTTGCGGCACGGCTCGCTGTCATCCAGGACAAGAGCCAGGGTTTTTACACCAACGACAAGCCGGCGGGTGGCGAATTCCAGAGCTTCGGCTGCCCCTTCCCCGGCCAGCCCGGCTCCGCAGAATGTAACGATGCGGCGCGCTCAAAGTTTCCTGATGTCGGGCGTGGTGAAGATCTCGGTGGCAAGGATGTCCTGGCCGCCAAATTGAAGTTCCGCTGGCAGCCAAATGACTTTTACCTGGCGGACCTGATCTTTGAATATGTGAAGGATCGCGGCGATACGGTTGCAGCCGCCAACGAAACGCCGCTGGCCAGCCAGAATGGCGGTGAGGGATACCTGTGGCCGATTGCCGGTTTCCCCGGGATTGGTAACGGCGACCCCTTCTCCACCGGGCAGTCCTACACCGCGACACCGGTTGTTGATATTCCCGGCGGGCACAAGATTGATGCAGATGGTGTGTACCTGAACCAGACCTTTGAATTCGACAAGTTCAATGTGATGTGGATTCTGGGTGCCCGGAACCAGGATGAGGTGCTCGCCAGTACCTACACCGGCGAGGCCTATACCTCCCAGTATGACGCCAGCAGGAACTCGAAGCGTGAGCAGCTGCAGAATGAGCTGCGCTTCTCCTCCAACTTCAGTGGCCCGTTCAACTTTGTCACCGGCGCCAGCTACTACGAAGATGACGTCGACTTCCTGGTGTTCGGCAACCTCGGGTTTTTCCTGATTTTCGGTGGTCCCGCCGCCGAGTTCTATCGGGATACCTATGAAATCCAGGTGACGAGCCAGGACCGCGAGGGTATCGCCTATTACATCGATGGTACCTACGACATCACGGACTCGCTCAAGCTGTCCGCGGGCTTCCGCCACACCCAGGATGAGAAGGTCTTTGCCCGTCGCAGCCTCGGCACCGCCGAGAACCCTGTCAGCAACTTTATCACCCTTGACCAGTACCGGGGGCCGCACACCAACCCGCTGCCCATCTCGGCGTTCGGCAACGTGATCGACGACAAGAAGGACTTCAGTGCCAATACCTACCGTGTGGTCCTCGACTACAACTGGTCGGACGAGCTGATGACCTATGTGAGCTTCGCGACCGGCTTTGTGTCCGGTGGTTTCTCTGAAACCTGCGGCAGTGCACTCAGCTGCCAGCCGTACTCCAGTGAAGAGAATGAAAACTTCGAGATCGGTGCGAAGGCGGACATGCTCGACGGCAAGCTCAGGATGAACGGGGCCCTGTTCCACACGGTCTACGAGAACCTGCAGCGCGATACCGTGGTGGCATTCAAGGACGCAGCCGGAAACGACTTCCAGGAAACCATTGCCCTGAACGAGGGTGAAAGTACTGCGGTTGGCCTGGAGCTCGAACTCAGCTACCTGCCAATGAACAGCCTGCGCTTTGACGTCAACTTTGGCTGGCTGGATCACGAGTACGACAACTACAACCCCGGCTTTGACCCCGCGACCCTGGGTTTGACCGGCGCCCCGCAGCCCTTTGATTTCTCTTCGCTGAAGGTGCCCTACTCGCCGGAGTTCAATGGTGGCGTGAGCGTGACATACTTCCAGGAGCTGTCCGGCGGTAGCATGCTGACCTACAACCTGAACTTCCACTACCAGGACGAGGCGGAGACCAACCCGGCGCCCGCCAGCGCCCAGGGCGGCACGCTGGAGAACCCCATACTGCGGCAGAAGGCCAATACGCAGCTGGAAGAGCGCACCCTGGTCAATGCCTACGTGACCTGGGAGTCGTCCGACAGCGCGTTTGAGGTTTCCCTCTACGGCAAGAACCTGACAGACGAAACCTATCGTGTGTCGGCCAACCCTGTGGCGAACCTCTGGAACTTCACCACCCATGGCGCCCCGCGTGAGCTGGGTATCCAGCTTGGCTACTCCTTCTAGTCGGGCTCGCTGAAACTCCCCGGGGCCTGGCCTGGCGGTAATTGACTGGATCGTCGCAATTACTGCCAGGCCGGGCGACGGAAGGGTAAGCCTGGGTGCGGTTATTCCGGCACAGGGGATTGTTTGCAAAGGCGGCCACTCTGCACTTCAAGGCAGGCTTGGCCGCTTTTTTTTGTTACCCAACACTGGCAGGGACCGTCAGCGTGTGTTGACAGGGTCCGGTTTGGTAACTAGATTGAATTTTATTAAAGAATAGCCATGGGGTTTTTCAAGCGCCATTCACAGAATAAAAAGGAGTAGAACGTGTATCGGGTATTTTCAGGAATTTTCGCCTGGGCATTGATCACCCTGCCCGCCATTGCCGCCAGCGTGCCGCCCAGTGGCGAGACTCTCTTCAGCGAAAATTGCCTCGCCTGCCATGACGGTGGTGCGCCGAAAGCCCCTCACGTCGTGATGCTCCAGATCATGAGTCCGGAAAGTGTGCTCGCCGCCATGGAGTCCGGCGTCATGAAGGCGCAGTCTGCGCACCTGGATGCCGCGGAAAAACTGGCGATAGCGGAGTTCCTGGGCGGGCGTCCAATCAGCAAGGAGCCCCTGGCCGTCAGTAATTTTTGCGCCAAGGACGTAGCAGGCAACACTTCAGGGTCGTCGATTACGAGCTGGGGTATGGCGGTCACCAATACCCGCAGTGTCCCGGGCAGCGTATCGGGCATAAACCGCGCGAACACCCCCTCCCTGACGTTGAGCTGGGCATATGCGTTTCCCGGAGCGACCCGGGTTCGGTCCCAGCCGACCGTACACCGCGGCGTTATCTACACCGGCACCCAGGATGGCAGGGTCTATGCCATAGACCTGGAGTCCGGGTGTACCCACTGGGTATATGCAGCCAAGGCCGAGGTGCGTTCCTCAGTGTCGGTCCAGGAGAGCGGCGATGGCGCCGGGGTGACGCTGTATTTTGGCGACTTCAACGGCAATGTCTACGCGCTCAACGGAAAGACCGGGGAGCCGCTGTGGGTTGGCAATGTCGATGACCATCCCGACGTCACCATTACCGGAAGCCCCAGGCTGCACGGGGATACCCTGTATGTACCGATGTCCTCCCGGGAGTGGGCGACGGCGGCTGACCCCAACTATCCATGCTGTACCTTCCGCGGGGGCGTGGCGGCCTTTGATCTGCAGAGCGGTGCGCTTCGCTGGAAAAACTATGTGGTGGGCGAAGAGCCCGCCGAGACCGGTGCCAAGACTGCTCTCGGAACGCCGGTTCTGGCGCCGTCCGGCGCGCCGGTCTGGAACTCGCCAACCATTGACGAGGCGCGCGGCGTCCTCTACGTGGGCACCGGTGAGGCCTACAGTTCACCCGCCCACGGGTCCAGCGACGCGGTGATTGCCTTCGACCTGGAAACCGGCGAGCGGCGTTGGGTACACCAGGCGCTGGCGGGCGATGCCTGGAACATGAGTTGCAACCTGGCGCAGCCCGATAACTGCCCGCAGGAGGACGGCCCCGACTTTGATATTGGCGCAGCGACCATTCTGCACCGCGACAGCGCCGGTCGCGATCGCCTGCTGGTGGGCCAGAAGTCCGGGGATGTCTTCGCACTTGATCCCTCGGCGAAGGGTGAACTGCTGTGGAAGACCGCGGTAGGGCGTGGCGGGTTCTACGGCGGTGTCCACTGGGGCATGGCCGTCGATCCGGAGCGGGACGTTCTCTACGCGCCTATTGCGGACACAGACATCAACGACCGCTTTGCCGGGCAGCGCAAGCCCGGCCTGCACGCGCTGGATATCAAGACCGGCGAGATCCTGTGGGAGGCCCTTGCAGCGCTGGCCTGTGCCGAGGGCGCACCGCCGGGATGCGACCCCGGTCTGTCGGCCGCGGTAACGGCTACCTCCGGTGTCGTGTTCTCCGGCGCACTGGACGGCATGTTGCGGGCCTATGACAGTCGTACCGGCGACGTGATCTGGCAGTACGACACCGTGCGCAAGTACGACAGTGTCACGGGAATTGAAGGCCAGGGCGGGGCGATCGAATCCGACGGGCCGGTGCTGGTCGACGGCAGCCTGTTGATCAACTCCGGTTACCTCTGGGGCGGGCGCCTGCCGGGCAACGTACTCCTGCGTTTCAGCGTAGAGCAGTAAAGACAGCCGGCAGACTGGTTTCTCGCCCGGTTCTGATGCGCTGTCGGGATTTCCGGCCGCGCATCTCGCCAAACAGCGTTGGCCCCCTGCACGCGGGGCTTCCACCCACACCACAAGGCAAGCAGGTTGAAACATGACAAGACGTAAAGCCCCCAGCAGCGCGCAGCTTGATACCGAGCAGCTGCTACATGCCTACCGTACCATGCGCACCATTCGCGCCTTCGAGACGCGTATCGGCCTGGAGTTTGAGAAAGGTACGATCCCCGGGTTTACCCACCTGTATTCCGCCCAGGAAGCCATTGCCACCGCGGTGTGCATGAACCTTCACGACAGCGACTACATTGGCAGTACCCATCGCGGGCATGGGCATTCCATTGCCAAGGGCTGTGATGTCAAAGGCATGGTTGCAGAAATCATGGGCAAGGCGACGGGGCTGTGCAAGGGCAAGGGCGGCTCCATGCATGTCGCGGACCTGAGCAAGGGCATGCTGGGTGCAAACGGCATTGTGGGTGGTTCCGCACCCCTGTGCGTTGGTGCGGGCCTGAGCGCGAAAACCCGGGGCACACGGGGTGTTGCCGTATCGTTCATTGGCGACGGCGGCTCCAACGAGGGCGTGGTCTTCGAGTCCATGAACCTGGCAGTGGTGCTCAAGCTGCCGGTGCTGTTCATGTACGAAAACAACGGTTACGGCGAGGCGACCGGGTTCAGCTACGCGGTTGGCTCAGGCGATATTTCCGGTCGCGCCGGGGCTTTTGGCATGCCGGCGGAAAAGGTCGACGGCAAGGACTTCTTTGCGGTCTATAACGCAGTGAAGCTTGCCGTGGAGCGGGCCCGCGATGGTGGCGGTCCATCCGCCATCGAGGCCATGACCACGCGCTTTGGCGGCCATTTTGTCGGTGACCCCCAGCTCTATCGCGCCAAGGGAGAAGTCGAGCAACAGCGCCGGGAGATGGACTGTATCACCTTCTTTGTGGACCGCGTGCTGAAGGACAAGTCGGTGACACGAAAATCCCTGCAGCAGATCGATGCCGAGGTGGATGCGTTGATCGAGGAGGCTGTGGAGGAGGCGCTGGCAGCGCCTTATCCCGCTCCTGAAGAACTCTTCACTGACGTCTACAAAACTTACTGAGTACTGATTTCATGCCGAAGAAAACGATACGAGAAGTTATTCACGACACCATTCAAGACGAGATGCGCCGGGATCCCACTGTCATCCTGATGGGCGAGGATGTCGCCGGTGGCGCCGGTTGCAGTGGTGAAGACGATGCCTTTGGTGGTGCATTTGGTTTCTACAAGGGCCTGGTGGGCGAGTTCGGTCGCGAGCGCATCATTGATACCCCGATTTCGGAAGCTGCCTATATCGGCGCCGCAGCAGGGGCTGCCCTGACGGGGCTCCGGCCCATCGCCGACCTGCAGTTTTTCGACTTTCTGGGGGTCTGCTTTGACCAGATCTACAACCAGATGGCGAAGTTCCGCTATATGTTCGGCGGCAAGTCGGACACGCCCCTTGTCCTGCTGTCACTGGTTGGGGCGGGCCTGCGCTGTGGTGCCCAGCACTCGCAGAGTCTGCATCCGCAGGTGACCGCAGTGCCTGGCCTCAAGGTGGTCATGCCGGAAAATGCCTATGACACCAAGGGTCTGCTGCTGACGGCCATTCGCGATGACGACCCGGTGCTGTTCCTGCTGCACAAGTTGCAGTTCGAGAACGCCTGCGAGGTGCCGGACGAAGAGTACCTGATCCCGTTCGGCCAGGCGGCGTTCCCCCGCGAGGGCACCGATGTCACTATCGTGGCGTTTTCGGCCATGGTGCAGAAGGCGGTGGCTGTCGCTGACCGCCTGCAAAAGGAAGGTATTTCGGTCGAGGTCATCGATCCTCGCACCACATCGCCACTGGATGAAGAAGCCATCCTGGAGAGCGTGGAGATGACGGGGCGTGTGGTTATCGTCGATGAGGCCTGGGAGCGCTGCAGCGTGGCGGCCGATATCGCCAGTATTGTGGCCCGGAAGGCGTTCGGTGCCCTGCAGGCACCGGTCATGACCGTTACCGCTCCGCATACGCCGGCTCCGTTCAGTCCCGTGCTTGAGGACCTCTATATTCCCAGTGAGGATGATATTGAGCGTGCGGTGCGAGAGGTGGTGGCCTATCGGCGCTGATACTCCTTTAAATTTCGAGGCCACTGTTATGTCGCGTTTTATCCGCCAAGGCCTTGCGTGCGTGCTGGCCATGCTGCTGGCCGCTCCCCTGTCTGCCTCGCCGCTGGAGCGTGAGGCAACCGCGGCGAGCCATCCGGGGCGTGCGCTGTTCGCAGAACATTGCGCCGCCTGCCACAGCGGTGGCCAGCCGAAAGCGCCCAGCCTGGAGATGATGGGCTACCTTGCCCCGTCATCGCTGTACCGGGTGCTCACCGAGGGCGGCATGCGCGCCATGGCGGAACACCTGTCGGACGTCGAGAAGCGCCAGGTAACCGCTTTCGTGACCGGTCGCGAATTGTCCGAGGACGATGGCGCCGGTTCGCTGCTGTTCTGTGCGTCCGGGGCCGGTCCCGAGCGCAGTGGCGGGGCGGTGGTGAGCACTGTCGGCTGGGGTGTTACGCCCGCCAATACCCGGGCTTATAGCGCAGCACAGACCGCTCTGTCCCGCGACAATCTGGACCGGCTGCAGCTGAAGTGGGCCTTTGGTTTTCCGGACGCGGTGCGCGCCCGCTCGCAGCCACTGGTGGCGGGGGAGCGCGTGTTCGTCGGCAGCCAGGACGGCACGGTCTACGCCCTGGATCGCGAGAGCGGTTGCGTTCACTGGCGCTTTTTCGCGCGCAGTGAAGTGCGCACCGGGATCGTCATGGCGGGTGACCCGGAGGATCCCCTGCTGCTGTTTGGCGATTACCTGGGCTATGTCTACGCTGTCGGCGCCAGGGACGGCGAATTGCGCTGGGATGACAAGGCCGACGATCATCCCGCGGCCACCATCACGGGCACGCCGGCGGTTCACGATGCGGCCCTGTATGTGCCCGTCACCTCGCTGGAAGTCGCCAGCGCCGCCCGCCCAAGCTACCCCTGCTGCAGTTTTCGCGGCTCCATCGTTGCCTATGACTGGCGCACGGGAGAGCGACGCTGGAAGACCTACAGCATTCCCGAAGAGCCTCGCCAGGTGGGCGAGAACTCACCGGGTATTGCGCGGTTTGCACCGTCCGGGGCGGGGATCTGGAACAGCCCCACGATCGATGCGCAGCGAGGCGTACTCTATGTGGGCACGGGGCAGAACTATTCATCACCCACCTCCGCGACCAGCGACTCGGTCCTCGCCCTGGCCCTGGATACAGGAGAGCTGCGCTGGGTATTCCAGACCCGTCGCGATGCCTGGAACGTCGCCTGCGAGATGGCGGACCGCAGCAATTGCCCGGAAGAGGCCGGCGACGACTCCGACATGGATATCGGCGCGGCGGTGATTCTGGCGCGGGGCAATGATGGCCGGGACTACCTGCTGGCGGGCCAGAAGTCCGGGCAGGTCTGGGGCCTGAAACCCGAGGACGGCAGCCTGGTCTGGCAACGCAAGCTGGGGCGCGGCGGTATGCTGGGCGGTGTCCATTTCGGCATGGCGGCTACCGACGGCACGCTGGTGGTGCCGATCAATGACGAAGATGTGCAGCTGAGTGCGTCAGCGACCGGCAGTCGCTGGAACGGAGAGCAGCGGCCGGGCGTGTATGCCCTGGACGTCGCCACCGGCGAGTCCCGCTGGTCCTGGCCGGCGGAAGCGGCCTGTGACGGGCGGCCGCTGTGCAAGCCAGGGCACAGCGCCCCGGCGACAGTGACCGGGGAACTGGTGATCACCGGCAGCCTGGATGGCCACATTCGCATCCAGGATCTTCGCGACGGCAAGGTACTCTGGCGCTACGACACCGTGCGCGACTACGCCACACCGGGCGGCGGTACCGCCCGCGGGGGTGCGATGGCGGGGGGCTCCGGCGCGGTGCTGCAGGATGGGCTTTTGTTAATGAACTCCGGTTACATGCTGGTACACCACATGCCCGGTAACGTGCTGCTGGCCTTCGAGCTGGCGGAGAGCGGGGAATGAACCGTGGCGGCTTTTCATGTGGCCAGTCCGGACGCGCACAGGAATTGATGGCGGAGAGCAGTAAATGAGTGTGATCAGTACAGTCACCATGCCCAAGTGGGGCATGGAGATGGTCGAAGGGGAAATTGCCGAGTGGCACGTCAGCGAGGGCGATACCATTGCCGCGGGCGACGATCTTGTCGACGTAGAAACCAGCAAGATCGTCAACACGGTCAGCGCCCCTGTTGGAGGCGTAGTCTGGCGGCTGCTGGCCAGCGCCGGAGAGGTTATTGCGGTGGGCCGCGTGCTCGCGGTGATCGCGCCTGCGGATACCCCTGCGGAGGCGATCGAGCAGTACCTGGCGGCACAGGCCGCACCGGTGCAGAGCTCGGTACAGAAAACCGCGAACAAGGCGCCTGAGCCGGCGCCGGCGGCAAAGGCCCAGGAGCCACCTGCGACGGTTGCGCCCCCCGCCGCGGTGTCCGCGACTCTGTCGGGTACCGAGGACGACAGCGGTGTTGCCGCCACGCCGGTGGCGCGCCGGGTTGCCCGTGAGCAGGGTATCAACCTGACCAAAGTGTCCGCATCCGGCCGCCACGGCCGGGTTACCCTGGCCGATATCGAGGCCGCCCTGCAGGCCGCTGGGCGGCAGCTGGACAAGCGCTACGCGGGCGCGCGCCCCGAGCTGGGGCCGGTGCGGGATGACAGCGCCGTGCCCGCCACCCCGGTGGCGCGGCGGCTGGCACGCGAACTGGGTGTCAATCTGCAGGACTGCCGTGCCAGCGGTCGCCACGGGCGGGTCAGCAAGTTCGATGTGGAGTCCGCCGCGGCTCGCGCATCAGGTTCTGGACACAAGACGACTGCGGCGGAAGCGGCGCAGCCGTCCGCCGTGGAGACACGCGCCCTGTCCGGCATGCGCCGGACCATTGCTGCGCGCCTGCAGGCTTCCAAGCGGGAGGCGCCGCACTTCCGGGTCCAGGTGGACGTGGAGGTCGATGCGCTGCAGGCGGTGCGGGAGCAGCTCAACCGGCAGTACCGCGAGGCGAAGGTGTCCCTCAACGACCTGCTGGTCAAGGCCTGTGCCTGCGCCCTGGTGGCGGAGCCTGAAGTCAACATACAGTTCGACGGCGAGACCGTGCAACAGTTCACGGACGCCGATATTGCCGTCGCGGTGGCCCTGGAGGAGGGGTTGATCACCCCCATCGTGCGCGCTGCGAACCGCAAGGGCGTGCTGGCGATCTCCAACGAGATCCGCGACCTGGCTACCCGGGCAAAACTGGGCACGCTGCGCCCGGAAGAATTCCAGGGCGGCAGCTTCAGTGTGTCGAATCTCGGCATGTACGGCGTGGACCGCTTCGACGCCATTATCAACAGCCCCCAGGGGGCGATCCTGGCGGTTGGCGCCGCCGGGCAGCGGCCGGTGGTTCGCCACGGTGAACTGGCCGTGGCCACGGTCATGACCCTGTCCCTGTCCAGCGACCACCGGATTATCGATGGCGCCCTGGCCGCGCGCTTCCTCTCCGCATTGCGCGGCTTCCTGGAAAACCCGGCCACCATGCTGGCGTGAGGAGATTGGACGTGGAAACACGCTACGACCTGATGGTGGTGGGTGGTGGCCCCGGTGGCTACGTCGCCGCCATCCGCGCCGCCCAGCTGGGTTTTCGTACCGCGCTGGTGGAGCGGGAGGCCCTCGGTGGCGTCTGCCTGAACTGGGGCTGCATTCCCACCAAGGCCCTGTTGCGGGGGGCCGAGATCGCCCACACCCTGCGCAGTGCAGGCGAGTTCGGTTTCACCATTGGTGAGACCTCCCTGGACCTGCAGGCCCTGGTCGGGCACAGCCGCGCGGTTGCGGCGCGGCTCAGCGGGGGTATCGCCCAGCTGCTGCGCAAGCATGGCGTTACCCACGTCAGGGGGCAGGCCCGCCTGGCGGGCAAGTGTGCCCTGACGGTGGAGAGCGACGGTGCTGTGCGCGACTATCACGCCGACCATATCGTGCTGGCCACCGGCGCCCGTGCCCGACAGCTGCCAGGCATACACGCGGATGGCGAGCGGGTCTGGGGAGCACGCGAGGCAATGACCCCGCCTGCCCTGCCGGCGCGCCTGCTGGTGATTGGCGGCGGTGCAATCGGCGTCGAGTTCGCCAGTCTGTATGCGGACCTCGGCAGTCAGGTGACCCTGGTGGAGATGGCCAGCCGGATCCTGCCCGAGTCGGACGCGGAGATCGCCGGGTTGGCCCAGGCGGCGCTGGGCGACCGGGGTATTCGCATTGTCACCGGGCACGCACTGGCGCAACTGGACCCCCGGGGTGACGACGCGCTGTCGGCCACGCTCGCGTCCGCGACAGATTCTGGTGAGATCCGCGTGGAAGCGGATCGGGCCATTGTTGCCGTGGGGGTGAGCGGCAATATCGAGGATCTGGGCCTGGAGACCGTGGGCGCCGAGACCCGGCGCGGGTTCCTGGTCGCCGACGACTGGGGGCGCACCGGCGTGGTGGGCCTGTACGCCGGGGGGGACGTGGCTGGCCCGCCCTGGCTGGCGCACAAGGCCAGCCAGCAGGCCGTGCAGTGCGTCGAGCATATTGCCGGTGTCGGTCGCAGGCAGCCCCTGCAGATGTCGCGGATACCCGCCTGTATCTACAGTCGCCCACAGATCGCCAGTGTCGGCCTCACCGAGGAGCAGGCCCGGGCCCTGGGGCGACCGGTGCGGGTCGGCCGCGCGCCACTGCACGCCAATGGCAAGGCCCTGGCCATGGGCGAGGGCCGCGGGCTGGTGAAGACGCTGTTCGACGAGGCCAGCGGCGAACTGCTCGGCGCCCACCTTATCGGGCCCGAAGTGACGGAAATGATCCAGGGTTTCGCGGTGGCGCGCCAGCTCGAAGCCACGGAGAACGATCTGCTGGACACGGTGTTCCCGCATCCGACCCTGTCGGAGTCCATGCACGAGTCCGTACTCGACGCCCTGGGGCGCGCCATTCACCACTGAGTGCTGTTGGCACAGTCCGTGGCCCGGGTCAGTAGAAGCATATATCAGGTCACTGCGAGTGGCAGGGGTGGTGCGTGATCGACCAGCTGATCGTTGAAGAAGAAGACGCCATCGAATTCGCCTTCGAGCAGGGCTGGACCGATGGTCTTCCCGTGGTGCCCCCAACCTGCGAGCGCGTCGCCGCCCTGTTGGCCGCCGGCGGCCGTTCGG
>JBFHFJ010000075.1:0-12530 GCA_041583655.1 Haliea sp.
ATCAGCTGCACTCGCGGCCCTTTCTTGCGGCTGGAGCGCTTGAGCTGGTACATGCCGCGGACAATGCCCTCTTCAACGCCCTGCGGCATCTCCGGCTGCTGGTAATTCTCGTTCATCGTGGTGATGTAGTAGAACTTGTTCTCGCCTTCCTGGTACATGCGCCGCAGGCCATCCTGGATGATCACCGCCAGCTCATAGGCATAGGCCGGGTCGTAGCTGACACAATTCGGAATGGTGCTCGCGAGCAGGTGGCTGTGGCCGTCCTGATGCTGCAGGCCTTCGCCGTTCAGCGTGGTCCGGCCGGCCGTGGCACCGATCAGGAAACCGCGCGCCTGGCTGTCGCCCGCAGCCCAGGCCAGGTCGCCAATGCGCTGGAAACCGAACATGGAATAGAAAATATAGAACGGCACCATGGAGTAGCCGCTGGTGCTGTAGGACGTCGCCGCGGCGATCCAGGCCGAGAAGGCCCCGGCCTCGTTGATGCCCTCCTCCAGGATCTGCCCCTTCTGGTCTTCCTTGTAGAACATGATCTGCCCCGCGTCCTGGGGCGTGTAGCGCTGGCCCATGGAGGAGTAGATGCCGAGCTGGCGGAACATGCCCTCCATGCCGAAAGTGCGGGCCTCATCCGGTACGATCGGCACCACGCGCTCGCCGATCTTCTTGTCTTTCACCAGGGTGGACAGGATGCGCACAAACGCCATGGTGGTGGAGATCTCGCGCTTGCCACTACCCTTGAGCTGGTTGTCGAAAGAGGCCAATGGCGGAGTTTCCAGCAGTTCCATGTCCTTGCGCCGGGCGGGGATGAACCCTCCCAGCTCCTCCCGGCGCTGCTTCATGTAGCGCATCTCCGGGCTGTCCGGCGCCGGCCGGGAGTAGGGTACGTCCTTCAGTTCGGCATCCGAAATGGGAATGCCAAAGCGGTCGCGGAACGCCTTCAAGCTGTCGAGGTCGAGCTTCTTCAGGGAATGGGTCTCGTTGTTGGCCTCCCCCGCCTCGCCGGTGCCGTAGCCCTTCACGGTCATGGCCAGAATCACCGTGGGCCGCTCGTGCTGGGCCACCGCCTCGGCGTAGGCCGCGTAAACCTTGTAGGGATCGTGGCCACCGCGATTGAGGTACATGATGTCCTCGTCGGACAGGTCGCTGACCAGATCAAGCAGCTCGGGGTACTTGCCGAAGAAATGCTCGCGGGTGTAGGCGCCGCCGTTGTACTTGTAGTTCTGCAGCTCGCCGTCACAGACTTCGTCCATACGCTGCTGCAAGAGGCCACTGGTGTCTTTTTCCAGCAGCGGATCCCACTTGCGGCCCCAGATAACCTTGAGCACATCCCAGCCGGCGCCGCGAAAAACGCCTTCCAGCTCCTGGATGATCTTGCCGTTGCCGCGCACCGGGCCATCCAGGCGCTGCAGGTTGCAGTTGACCACGAAGATCAGGTTGCCCAGACGCTCGCGCCCGGCCATGGAGATGGCGCCCAGTGACTCGGGTTCATCGCACTCCCCGTCGCCGAGGAAACACCAGACGTTGCGGTCGCCGTGGTCCAGCAGGCCGCGGCTCTGCTGGTACTTCATGACGTGGGCCTGGTAGATGGCCTGGATAGGCCCAAGTCCCATGGACACCGTCGGGAACTGCCAGTAGTCGGGCATCAACCAGGGGTGCGGGTAGGAGGAGAGGCCGTTGCCGTCCACTTCCCGGCGGAAATTGTCCAGCTGCTCCTCGCTCAGGCGCCCCTCCAGATAGGAGCGGGCATACATGCCCGGCGCACTGTGGCCCTGATAGAACACCAGGTCGCCGGGATGCTCGCCATCTGCGCCGCGAAAAAAGTAGTTGAAACCGACATCGTACAGGGTCGCGCTGGAGGAAAAGCTGGAAATATGCCCGCCCAGCCCCTCGTCGTTGTCATTGGCGCGCATGACCATGGCCAGGGCATTCCAGCGCACCAGGGAGCGAATGCGGCGCTCCATGAACAGGTCCCCGGGCATCATTTTCTGGTCCTGGGGGGCGATTGTATTGCGGAACGGCGTGGTGATGGCGGTCGGCAGCCTGACCCCGGTTTCCGTGGCATGCTTGGCAAGCTCTACCAGCAACTCGGCAGCGCGCTCGGGGCCGCTGTATTTGCTCACAGCGTCGAGCGCTTCCATCCACTCCCGGGTTTCAGTCGGGTCCTTGTCTTCGGTCATGCGGCTATCGCTCCTGACGAGAGGTTGAGGCTGGGAAGCGGGGTGATTTTATAGTTTCAAAATAGAACCCTTATGGGCTCCCCCGCCGCCGACAGTATAGACGCCGGCTCCGGTTCTTGCGCGAACCTGAGCCGGGCCAGTAAAAACAGCAGAAGCACGTTACACCAAGTCAGGACGCATGACAAACTGCCAGTTCTTTTATAGAACCCAATGTCCGCCGTGCGCGACCAAAAGAGGACCCATATTAGTCGATGGTATAGAAAGCCTGCCGGGCCTTGAGCGCGCCTGCAGATTCAACCGTCTCCCCGTAGCCCTCCGGCAAGGACTTCTCCCTGCCCGGCGCCACCACCAGCAGGGAGTGACGCTGTTCGCGAAACACGTCGGTGAAATAGTCGCTCCAGTCAGTGAGGCTCAGGCCGCTGACCGCATCCGCCAATTGCAGGCGACCATCGAAGGCGAACTCTTTCTTGGCAATGGACTGCCAGTAGAATTCTGCCCGCTCCCACAGGTTCTTGTCCGGGCGCTGGATCTCGGCCACCAGCGACTTGCGATAGCGCAGGAACTGCTCTTCATCCAGCCCTCCTGTCACCCCGTCCATATAGGCGTCGATCGCCCGGGTCACCTCCGGCGCAGACGCGCTGGGCGACTGGATCAACAGCATCAGGCCCGGGATATCCAGCTGCGGCCATGGGAATGCGCTGACCACGTAACCCAGCTGCTGCTCGGTACGCAGCTCCTGGAAGAACCCGGTCTTGATGATATGCGCGGTCAGCGCCGTCGCCGCCCGATCCCGCCAGCTGCGGTCACGACCCTGCAGATACCAGCCGACTACCGCGTCGTCATGGTCGACCTCGACCGGATAGTGCAGGCTTTCTCCCGGCGCGATACGGGTCACCCGCAAAGGCGGCAGGGCGGGCGGCTCGCCCTCAGCGAGCAGCTCGCCGACCCGCGCCGCCAGCTTCGGCACAACATCGGCCTCGTAGTTGCCGTAGAGCATGGTCTCGGCCGTTGCCTGCGCCCAGAAGGCCTCGACCCAGGCAGTAAGCTCGGCCAGTGTCATGACCTGCAGAGCCTGGACCAGGGTCTGCTCTCCCCACTCGCCGTGCAGCAGCGCTTCACGGACGTCGTCGATCACCTGGCTGCTGGGGCGCTTGGCAACACTGTTCTCCAGGTTGCGGATCAGGTCCGCGCGGATGTTGTCGAAACGCTGCTCGGCAAAGGACGATGCCTGCACCGCATCCAGCAGGCGGTCCAGCAGCAACAATTGTTTGTCGTTATAGCCGCTGACCCGCAGGCTGATACCCTGGGCGTGCTTGTAGACATCGAAGTTGAGCCCCGCCAGCTGCGCCGGGTAGGTGAACTCATTGACAGCGTCCTTGAGCAGCGCCGTATACAGCACCGCAGCCGCTGCCTGGGTCGCGCCCTCCCCCACCTCGGGGGACCGGAAGTTGATATAGAGCGCACCGCGCGGGATACCGAATTCCGTGTCCTGCCCGAACCAGACTGCCTGGCGGGTTTCTTCAAGCACCTTCGCTGGTGCGCCGGCAACCACCGTCGCCGACACCAGGCTGGTGTCTTCGGCAATAAATTCGTTGGGAGGCGGCAGGGCCAGGCCGGCATCCGGCACCGGGGCGGTCCAGCGCTGCAGCAGTTCCGGGGTCACCGGCCCGGCGCTGTAGGGCACAGCGTAGAAGGGCGACACCCGGTCGACCTCGACCGACTGGTGGCTCAGGGTCACCAGGGCATTGCCAGGCACCACCCGGGACAGCAGCTCCTCCAGCATGGCTGGGTCGTAGTCGGTCATCAGGCTGCCGCCGCGGAGGATGTCCTCGGGGGCGTAGTAGTGCATGCCACTGGCCAGCGCGCTGGCGTAGTTGATCGGTTCGGATTTCTCCCGGTAGCGGAACTGCAGCTCCGCCAGGCGCGACTGCTCCTCATAAAGCCACTGCTGGGGCCCCTCCTGGCGCAGCATCTCCAGGTAGGCGAACAACAGCTGCAACACGCGGTCCTTTTCCGCCAGGCCCTTCTCGGTCAGGCCAATACTGACGCTGAACAGGGCGCCGCCGCGCCAGCCAAGGCCCGAGCCCGCACCGAGGCTCTCCGCCAGGCCTTCTTCCTTGAGCCGGGCGAGCAGGCTGCCCTCGCCCTCATGCCCGACCAGGTTACCCAGGTAACCCAGCGGGTTGCTGCGGTAGGCACTGCGATAATCCGCCACCGGGAACGACACTTCCAGCTGGCGCAGCGTCGCCTGGGGCTGCACCTGGACCAACAGGGGCAGCGTGTCGGGGGCGAACAGGGGCGCGGCAATCTCCCCGGTTTCAATATTCCGGTTCGGTACCGGGGCAAACCGGGGCACCACCATCGCCTCCAGTTCATCCAGGGATTCAGCACCAAACACCACCAGCCGCATCTTGTTGGCAGAGTAGTGCTGTTCGTAGAACTCAAGCAGGTCTTTCCGTATCGGGGCCCCGGGCCGGTCGGCGAGGGTTTCGAGGCTGCCAACGGTGAACTGGCTAAAGGGGTGCTCGGGATTCATCACGGCCTGCAGCACGTCCAGCCCCCGGCGTGGGTCGCTGCGCAGGCCCATCTGGAACTCGGCCTCCACCGCATTCATCTCGCGCCCCACATAACCCTCATCGAAGCGGGGTGCGATAAAGAAGCGGGAGAACCGGTCCAGTGCGTCCTCAAGGTACGGCGCCTGGATGTCGAAGAAATAGTTGGTGTGCTCGAAACTGGTGTAGGCGTTGTGGCTGCCGCCGTGCTCGGCGATGTACTGCTGGTAATCGCCGGCCTCCGGGTACTTGTCGGTACCGAGGAACAGCATGTGCTCGAGAAAATGCGCCAGCCCCTCGCGGCCGGGCGGGTTGTCACCGCTGCCAACCAGCACATCCAGCGCGGCGGCGGCCTTGGGGGCCCCCGGGTCGGAGATCAGCAGCACCTGCAACTCATTGTCCAGCACCAGGTGGCGGTAGGCATAATCGTCATTCGGGCTTGATACTGGCTGCGTGCCTGCGCCGGGCAGGATGGTGGTGGCACAGGCCACCAGAAAAAGCAGCACAAGGCTGCCGGCCAGCGGCCGCAGCCATCGGCCGAAGAATATTGCTTGCATGCCTTACTCCAGATTCTTGCTGTAGCTGGCCCCCTCCGTCGGGGTGGGCCAGGCATTGATGATAGCCTTGATCAAAGTGGCGAGCGGGATGGCAAAAAACACCCCCCACAACCCCCAGATGCCGCCGAAAAACAGCACCGCCAGGATGATGGCAACCGGGTGCAGGTTCACTGCCTCGGAAAACAGCAGTGGCACCAGAACATTGCCATCCAGCCCCTGGATGACAAAGTAGACAAACGCCAGGTAATAAAATTCACTGGTGAAACCCCACTGAAAGTATCCCACCAGCAGGACCGGGAAGGTGACCAGAGCCGCCCCGAGATAGGGAATGATCACCGACAACCCGACGCACAGAGCCAGCAGGGCGGCATAGTTGAGGTCGAGCAGGACAAAACTCAGGTAACTGACCGAGCCCACGATCAGGATTTCCAGTACCTTGCCCCGGGCGTAATTTGCCACCTGGGTATCCATCTCCGTCCAGATGCGCCGCAGCAGAGGCCGCTCCGTGGGCAGGAACGTACCCAGCCAGGACAGGATCAACTGGCGATCCTTGAGAAAGAAAAACACCAGGATCGGAATGAGGATCATGTAGACCAGCACGGTCAGAATGCTGGGGATGGTCGCCAGGGAGCGGGTCACCAGCTTCTGCCCCATACCACCCATTTCCGCCTGGGCGAGACCGATCATCTGGTTGATCTGCTGCTGACTGAATATCTCCGGGTAGCGCGCCGGCAGCACCGCCAGCAACTGCTTGCCCTGTTCCAGCATCCGCGGCATTTCTGTCGCCAGGGACACCAGCTGGCGCCAGACCAGGGGCAGCAGGCCCAGGGTCACGCCAAAAAAGATGCCAATGAACAACACGTAGGCGACCGTAACCCCGACCCACGAGGGTAATCCTGTTGCCTGCAGGCGCCCGGCAAGGCCCTGCATGAGGTATGCCAGCACAATGGATGCCAGCACAGGGGCGAGGATGTTGCCGATGGTCATCAGGAGCAGGACCGCGACGATCAGCAGCACCAGCAACAGGACTGACTCTTCCTCGAACAGGTACCGCTTGTACCATTTATTGAAGATATCCAGCATGGACTCGATCCCGGTGTCTAGGACTTCTGCAAAAGGTGAATATACACGCCAGAACGCTCCTCTGACGCCAGCAGAGTATGCCCTGACTGCTCCGCGAATACCCGGAAATCCCGCACCGAGCCCTGATCAGTAGCCAGCACCCGCAGGCACTCTCCGGGCTGCATCCGGTTCAGGGCCCGCTTGGCATGCAACAGAGGCATGGGGCATTGCAACCCGCAGGCATCCACCTCCACCGTCACTTCAACTGTCACCCTGGTACCTGTCTCCTGCCGATGTGGCGCCGAGTATATCCATTCGCTGCCTGCAACCCCAAACAGGATTGAACTTTTCCGCGCTGGCGACATCCCATGCCCAGCACCGGCACTGGGCCGACGACCGGCCGCTGGCGTACAATACGGACCCTGCCGGACGGTTTCCGGCACCAATCTGCGGTGAACACTCCTGGTATGAATCTACGTCCCACCAAGCGCGCCCGACTGTACGCCACGACTCTGGCGCTACTGCTGGCCCTGCTATTGCCGGGCACACACCTGCGCGCAACCGAGGGACTCAAGCTGCCGAATCTCGGCGAGTCCAGCACCAGCCTGTTTTCGGCGGAGTACGAATACCAGCTGGGACGCACCTGGCTGCGCATCTTCCGCAACCGGGCGCCTATTGTCGACGACCCGCTGCTCTTCGACTACCTGGAGGACCTCATCTACCGCCTGGCGACCCACAGCCAGCTCGAGGATCGCCGGATCGACCTGGTCATCGTGGACAGCCCCGAGATCAATGCCTTTGCCGTGCCGGGCGGCGTGATTGGCGTCAACAACGGCCTGCTCCTCTACGCCCAGACCGAAGACGAGCTGGCCACCGTGCTGGCTCACGAAATCGCCCACCTGAGCCAGCGCCACTTCTCGCGCCGGGTGGAGTTCCAGCGCAGCCAGCAACCCCTCAACCTGGCCGCCATGCTGGCCGGTTTCGTCCTGCTGGCCACCGCTGGCGGCGAGGCCGGCATGGCAGCGCTGTCCGCTGCCCAGGCGGCGGCCCAGGATTCGGCCCTGCGCTACAGTCGCAGCAACGAGTCGGAAGCCGACCGGGTTGGCATGCAAACCGTGGCCGCTGCGGGAATGGACCCCCACGCTGCGGCCTCCATGTTTGAGCGGATGATGCAGGCGTCGCGCTATGCCAGCGGCAACCGCATACCGGAATTCCTGCGCACCCACCCCCTGTCGGAAAACCGCATCGCCGACACCCGCAACCGCGCCCGCCAGTACACCCGGCCCCCGCTGCGCGACGACACCGAATACCAGCTGATGCGCGCCCGGGTCATCAACCACCTGGCCGCAACACCGGAGGAGGCAATCCAGAAATTCCGCGGTGAGCTGGACGGCGACACCCGCTCGCGGGAGGCGTCCACCTATGGCCTGGTACTGGCCCTGACCGAGGCTGGCCGGGTCGACCAGGCCGCGCTGGAACTGGACAGTATCTGGGCGCAAAAACCTGACAGACTGGAGTACAAGCTGGCCAATGCGGAAATCCTGATGACCCGCGGCGAGCCGGGCAAGGCCGCGGAACTGCTTTCCCGGGAACTCAGGCTGACGCCGGGCAACCACCCCTTGACCATGGCCTATGCCACAGCGCTGATGCAGGATCGCAAACCACACCTGGCAGAGGCCGCACTGCTGGAGCAAAGCAGGAACAGGCCCGGCGACCCGGCGCTGTGGTACCTGCTGGCCGAGGTACAGGGCCTGTCAGGGAACATCGTCGGCCTCCACCAGTCGCGCGCCGAATACTTTATCCTCACCGGCAACATGGATGAGGCCGAGCGCCAACTCAATTATGCGATGAAACTGGTGGGCAGCGATCATGTGGCCGCCGCGCGCATCAACGAGCGCTTGCGCGACGTGGCGACACTGCGCCAGCGCATGGAGATCTGACAGGGAACGCGCCGGTCAGGCGTTGCCGATGACGCCCTTGCGCAATCCTGCGGCAAAGTCCAGCATCCGCCGCAGGGGCACCATGGCCCGCTCACCGATGTCGGGGTCGACAAACACTTCGTTGTCCGTGCGGTCGAACACCTGGTCAAGTGCTTCCAGTTCGTTCATTGCCATCCACGGGCAATTGGCACAGCTGCGACAGGTGGCGCCATTGCCCGCGGTCGGGGCGATGATGAACTCCTTGTCCGGCGCCTGCTGCTGGAGCTTGTAGAAAATGCCCTGGTCAGTGGCGACAATAAAGCGGGGGTTCGGCAATTCCTGGGCAGCGCGGATGATCTGCGTGGTCGAACCCACCCGGTCAGCCAGCTCCAGCACGGCCGCCGGGGACTCCGGGTGCACCAGCACCGCAGCGTCGGGATAGACCCGCTTCAGGTCGGCTATGCCGCGCGCCTTGAACTCTTCGTGCACGATACAGGCACCGTCCCACATGAGAATATCGGCACCGGTCTGCCGGCGGACATAGTCGCCGAGATGGCGGTCCGGGGCCCAGATGATCTTCTTGCCCTGGGCCGACAGATGCTCGGCCACATCGAGCGCGATGCTGGAGGTCACCACCCAATCGGCCCTCGCCTTGACCGCGGCCGAGGTGTTGGCATACACCACCACTTCGCGATCGGGGTGCTCGTCGCAAAAGGCCGAAAACTCGTCGACGGGACAGCCCAGGTCCAGAGAGCAGGTGGCTTCCAGGGTCGGCATCAGGACCCGCTTGTGGGGGGTGAGGATCTTAGCCGTCTCACCCATGAACCGCACCCCGGCCACGACCAGGGTCGTCGCCGGATGATCGTGACCGAAGCGGGCCATCTCCAGGGAGTCAGAGACACAGCCCCCGGTGGCCTCGGCCAGCGCCTGTATGGCTGGCGCGGTATAGTAATGCGCGACCATCACCGCGTTTTCCGCCTGCAGGCGCGCCGCGATACGGGCCGTCAGCGCCTCCTCCTGGGCGGGGCTGAGCTTGTGATGTTCGGCATTATCGAGGTGGGTCTGTACTTGCCGGCGGATGGATTCCAGTTTGTCGGAGGCGATGCTCATAGCGCAGGGATCAAAAATACGGCACAAAATTCTAGCACAAATTACCCTGTGCCATGCGCAAACCGGGCGCTCCGGGGCGATCAGCCCGCATGCCTGGGGGCCATTGCCCCCCGAGTGCGGCGCATTTCCCTGAAAATCTCTAGAATTTCATTGAAATAATGCACACAACCTCATGTAATATCAGGAATAAAGCTGTACCACGCGGTCCAGCTGGGAGACAATGCGGCAGACACAGTTATGGGACAATCCGGAACCTTCGTGGATCTGCATACTGTCATGGTACTTTCCGCTCACAAGACCGATCACCTGGTCCTGTCGGATTGCCTGAATCGGGCCGCGCCACCCCGCTTTCGCCTGCTCAGCAGTGAAGGCCTGGAGCGCCCGCTCGAGACGCTGCTGAATCCGGAAGTCGACGCACTGTTCATGGCCGCAGGCCCGGAAACCGAGTACCTGCTTCGCCTGGCACAGAAAAGCGCCCCCTCACTGCCGGTGATTCTGCTGCTGGACGAAGCGCCGACCAGCGCAGCGGCGACGCAGCTGCGCGAGAGTGGCGCCCAGGACTACCTGGTCAGGGGTCAATTGCAGGACGCCCTGGTCCACCGGATCCTGGACTACAGCATCGAACTGAAGCGCGTGCGGTCGGCCATCCGCGAGCTTTCCAACCGGGACATACTGACCGGTGCACTGAACCGGGTCGCCTTTCGCGCCCACCTTGAGCGGGCAATGCAGCGCTCCCAGCGCTACAACTTCAAGACCGCCCTGCTCTACATCAATATCGATCAGTTCACCAGCATCAACGATCACTTTGGTGAGAGCAACGGTGACCTGTTGATCCGCAGCCTGTGCCGGCGCATGGCCAGCAAACTGCGCAGCAGCGACAGTATTGCGCGGTTGGGCGGCGACGAATTCGCCGTGGTGCTGGAGGATGTCAGCTCGGCAGCCGACATGGCGCGAATAGCGGAGAAAATGCTGCAGGCCATCGCCGCTCCGCTGGACCTGGATGGACAGCACGCACAGGTCGATGCCAGCATTGGCGGCGCGCTGTATCCCGATGACGCCCGCGACTTCAGCGAACTGGTAGAGCACGCACGCAGCGCGATGCAGCAGGCCAAGTCGATTGTGGGCTGCAAATTCATTCCCTTCAGTGACCGCCTGCAGTTCGACATGGCGGGCATCAACACGCTTGCTGCCGAGCTGCGGGCGGCGGCGCGCAGAAACCAGTTTGAGTTGCACTACCAGCCACGCATCGCCCTGGATACCGGCCAGCTCGCCGGTCTGGAAGCCTTGCTGCGCTGGAACCACCCGGACCGCGGGCTCGTCTGTCCAGGCGAATTTATCGCCGAGTGCGAAGACATGGGGCTGATGAAAAGCATTGGCCACCAGATCATCCAGCACGCCTGTCACGCCCTGAACTGGCTGGCTGACCAGCACCTTGACGACATCGTCGTCGCGGTCAATATCTCGTTCTCCCAAATCCAGGACGACAGGTTCGTGACTGCGGTGAAAGACACCCTCACCCGCACCGGGGCCAACCCGGGACGCCTGGAATTCGAGCTGACCGAAACCACGATTCTGAAAGACCCCGGCGCCATCAAGGCTCGCATGGATGAGCTGCGGCTGCTGGGCATCCGCTTTTCCCTGGATGACTTCGGTACCGGCTTCTCCCAGCTCTCGCACCTCACCGAACTGCCAATCACGGCCCTCAAGGTGGATGCGGCATTCGTCCGCGACCTGCCCCACAATCCCCAGCAGGCAGCGGTGTGCTGCCTGATCATCGAGATGGCCAGAAGGCTGAATATCGAGGTCGTGGCTGAAGGCGCCGAAAATTACGAGCAGATCGAATTCCTGCGCAACCAGAATTGCCAACAGGTGCAGGGCTTTTACTACAGTCCCGCAATTCCACTCCAGCAATTGCCCCGGTTTGTCATGGAACAACGCTTCAAGACCCGGGAGCGCATCCTATCCTGAACGGCCGATCCGCGCCGCCCTGCCCAAACCCGGGGGCCAACGCAGGTACTAGGCGACCGCTGCCGGTGGTGGTAGCCTGTACTGATAACTTTTCGCACCTGCGCATGGCCCTTTGATGTCTGATAAAGCCCCCTTTCCAATGCGCGCCAAAATTCTGGTCAGTGACGACGACCAGATAGTGCGCATGCTGACGCGGCAATGCCTGGAAGCGGAAAACATGATCGTTGTCGAGGCCAGCAACGGCCACGAAGCACTGGAAATGTTTGTGCGCGAGCGACCCGACCTGGTATTTCTTGATGTGGAGATGCCCGGGATGTCAGGGCTGGAGGTGTGCCAGCGGATCCGCGAGATGCCGCAGGGCGAAACCATCCCCATCATGATCGTGACCGGCTCGGATGACCGCGAGTCCATCGACCAGGGCTTTGATGCCGGGGCCACCCAGTACAAGACCAAGCCGGTGAACTGGTCACTCCTGGGCAGGGACGTGCAATACATGCTCCGGGCGAGCCAGGCCTTCAACTCCCTCAAGCGCCAGGAAGATCGCCTGCGCTACCTTGCCTACTACGACCCCTTGACCAACCTGCCCAACCGCCGCAGTTTCAATGAGCAGCTGGTGCGCATCCTGAAGCGGAGCCAGCGCCGCAACTCCTATGCCGCGCTGATGTTCATTGACCTCGACCACTTCAAACGCATCAACGACTCCATTGGCCATGGCCGCGGCGATCGTCTGCTGGTGGAGATAGCCAAGCGCCTGACCCTGGAGCTGCGCGAGGACGATGCCATCAACTTCCTTGGGGACAAGGAGGTCGACCCGGAAGATGGCGGCACGGAGATTGCCCGCCTCGGAGGCGACGAGTTTACTGTCGTCCTCTCCGACGTGCCGGATACCGCCCACGTTGAGAGTATCGCCCGCCGCATCCTCGACAGCCTGTCCGCCCCCATCGCCCTGCAATCACACAATCCAGTGGTCACACCCAGCATCGGGATTGCCATCTACCCCATGGACGGCGAGGACCCCGACGTCCTCATCCGCAATGCGGATACCGCGATGTATGTCGCCAAGGCCGAAGGCCGCGCCTGTTTCCGTTTCTATAACGAGGAAATGAACGCGAAGGCGGTCGAGCAGCTGAAAATGGAGGAGGAGCTGCGTCACGGCATGCAGAACGGGGAGCTGGAGTTGCGCTACCA
>JBFHFJ010000076.1:0-12373 GCA_041583655.1 Haliea sp.
GAGGTCGCTCGTGGCCTCTATCCCATGGGTGGCTCCACTGTGCGCCTGCGGCGGCAGATTCCCTACTGTCTGGCGGCGGAAATGCTGCTCTGTGCCGAGCATGTCAGCGCCCGCCAGGCGCTGGACTGGGGCCTGGTCAATCGGCTGGTGCCGCCGGGCCAGGCCCTGGCGGTGGCGCGGGAGTATGCCGCGCGGATCTGCGCCAATGCGCCCCTCGCCGTGGCGGCGGTGACCCGTTCCCTGCGCGAACACCAGGAACATATGGCCGAGGACCAGGCCATGCTGGCCTCGGACGCCCTGGCCGGCCCAGTGTTCGCCTCGGCCGATGCGAAAGAGGGCATGCGCGCGTTCCGCGACAAGCGCCCGGCGCGATTCCGCGGCGAATAACGCCCGCTGCAGTTCGCTGGCACCTTCCCGCTCTGGCCCGCGCGGGCCCCGCTGCGCATAATGAGGACCCACCCGCACATGGAACACATTCGATGTCTGACCTTGCCACCGCCTTTAGCACCGTAGTTCGCGAGCGTCGCTCCCTGCGCGCCTTCCTGCCCGACCCGATTCCCCCTGCCGAACTGCAGGCGATTTTCGAGGAGGCCGCCCGGGCGCCGAGCAACTGCAACACCCAGCCCTGGGTCGTGCACGTGGTTTCAGGGAGCAAGCTGGAGGAGCTGCGCCAGACTCTGCCGGGAGAATTCCTGGCGGGGCGGATCAGCATGGATTTCCCCTACGATGGCAGCTACGAGGGAGTCTACAAGAGCCGTCAATACGCATCGGCGCAGGCCCTTTACAATGCCATGGGGATACCCCGTGAGGACAAGGCCCGCCGGCAGGAAGCGTTCATGCGCAACTTCACCTTCTTCGACGCGCCGCATGTCGCTTTCCTGTTTCTACCTGAGCCTTTTGGCCTGCGCGAAGCCTGCGATCTGGGCATGTTTGCCCAGACCCTGATGCTGGCCCTGACTGCCCGGGGCCTCGGTTCCTGCCCGCAGACGGCGCTGGGTTTTCAGGCGGAACAAGTGCGCGCTGCGCTGCAGGTCGACCCCTCGCACAAGCTGATGTTCGGTATTTCCCTTGGCTACCCGGATCCGGCAGCCGCCGCCAATCAGTGCGTCACCGAGCGGGCCCCACTGGATGACTTCATGGTGTTTCACGGCTGAGGATCGCGCGATGGATTCCGTACTCTTGCAGGAACAGCGCGGCCGTGTGCGGGTGCTCACGCTGAACCGGCCCGGCAAAAAGAACGCGATCAACGACGCACTCTGGATTGCTATCCGCGAGGCGTTCACCGCGGCGGCCGAAGATCCACAGGTCGCCTGCGTACTGTTGACCGGGGCGGGCGACAGTTTCAGTGCCGGCGTCGATCTGGCGAGCTTTGGCGCTGCGCCGGGCGAAGAACCGCATCCTTTCGAGAGCGCGGCCCGGGCGGTGGCAGCCTTTGACAAGCCGCTGGTTGTCGCGGCGAAGGGTGTGGCCGTTGGCGGCGGCGCCACTGTGCTGTTCCACGCGGACATGGTTTACGCCGGCGACAGCCTGCGCCTGCGGCTGCCATTTGCTGCCCTGGGTCTCGTGCCGGAATGGGCCAGCAGCTACATGCTGCAGGCCAATATTGGCGCCCAGCGTGCTGCGGAACTGTTCTACACCGCTGACTGGATCGATGCTGCCAGGGCCCGGGAGCTGGGCATCGTGGCGGAGGTGCTGCCGGACGCGGCGCTGCTGGAGCACGCCATGGCACGCGCCGAGGCGGTGGCCCAGTGGCCGGTGAGTTCGTTGCGCGAGATCAAGCGCTGTCTGCGGCTGCACCACGAGCCGGGCATCCATGCCGCCTTTGTAGCGGAGCAGGCAGCAATGGCGCGGCAGGCAGGTTCGGCGGACAACATCGAGGCGCTTACCGCCTTTTTCGAGAAACGCGCGCCGCGCTTCAGCTGATTCCCGGCCCGTCCAGGCACCGGTGCCTTTGCGCGACGTTCAGGGCTGAACGAACTCGCTTACGACCAGGTTGAAGCCGGAGAGGGCGTTGAAGCGCACCGGCGCCGACATCAGGCGCATCTTGCCGACCCCGAGGCGCTTGAGAATCTGCGCTCCGGTGCCAATCACCCGATAGTTGCCGACACCGCCGGTGCTGCTGCCGGTGATGATTGGCGGGTCCGGAAACTGCACGACGTCGGCCAGCGCCTCGGTGGCCGAGACGGATTGCCCGATAAGGACCAGCGCGCCGCAACCGTCGGTTGCTATACGCTCCAGGGCGCGGCGGCAGGTCCAGCCCGGGGCCTGGTCCTTGATCACGGTGCCGATCACATCGCGCAGCATGCTTACTGTCTGCACGCGGACCAGTGTGTCTGTGTCCTCCCGCAGGGTGCCCATGGTCAGGGCGTAGTGCAGGGTGTCGTCGATCAGGTCGCTGAAGGTGTGCAGCTGGAAATCGCCAAACTCAGTTCCTACCGTCCTGGTATCGCTCAGCTCTATGGACTGCTCGTGCAGCGAGCGATACTCGATCAGGTCTGCGATGGTCCCCATGCGCAGGCCGTGGCGTTCGGCAAACTCTTCCAGCTGCGGCCGCCGCGCCATGGTGCCATCTTCGTTCATGATTTCCACGATCAGGGCGGCAGGTTCGAATCCGGCCATCCGCGCCAGGTCCACCCCCGCTTCGGTGTGGCCAGCCCGGCGCAGGACGCCGCCGGGCTTGGCAACCAGGGGGAAAATGTGCCCTGGCTGGGTAATGTCCGCGGGCCTGGCATCCGCGGCCACTGCCCTGCGCACGGTGTGTGCGCGCTGCACCGAGCTGATCCCCGGCCCCATGCGCTCGGCGGCGTCAATGGATACGGTAAAGTTGGTCTCATGCTGTGAGCGATTGTCCCGCACCATCAGCGGCAGCTGCAGCTGACGCGCCCGCTCCTCGGTGATCGGCATGCAGATCAGGCCGCAGGCCTCGCTGGAGAAGAAGGTGATGATCTCGGGGGTAACCGACTCGGCGGCAATGATGAGGTCGCCTTCGTTCTCGCGGTCTTCGTCATCCATGAGGATGACCATCTTCCCGGCGCGAATGTCGTCGAGTATGTCGGGAATGCTGCTCAGTGCCATCGGGCGCCTCGGAGGTGGCGGGCGCGCGCCCGCCGCTTGGGTATCAGATCAGTTCGATCGCAACCGCGGTGGCTTCGCCGCCGCCAATGCAGAGGGCGGCCACGCCGCGCTTCAGACCCTGCTGCTGCAGGGCATACATCAGGCTGACGATAATCCGCGAGCCGGTGGAGCCAATGGGGTGGCCCTGGGCGCAGGCGCCGCCGTTGACATTGACCTTGGCATGCTCCAGCCCGAGGTCCTGCATGGCCAGCATGGTGACCATGGCGAAGGCTTCGTTGATCTCGAACAGGTCCACATCGGCGGCGGTCCAGCCGGTCTTGGCGAACAGCTTGTTGATCGCCCCGATGGGGGCGATGGTGAATTCCGAAGGGTGCTGGCTGTGGCGTGAGTGGGCCACAATGCGCGCCATGGGCTTGAGCCCGCGCTGCTGCGCGGCACTGCCGCTCATCAGTACAAGAGCGCTGGCACCGTCGGAAATCGAGCTGCTGTTGGCTGCCGTGATGGTCCCGTCTGCAGCGAAGGCCGGGCGCAGGTTGGGGATTTTCTCGATCGCGGCCTTGTGCGGTTGTTCGTCGTCGCTGACCACGGTTTCCCCGGCGCGGGTGCTGATCGTTACGGGAGCGGTCTCGGCCTTCAGGGAGCCGTTTTCGATGGCGCGTTTGGCGCGGGTCAGGGACTCCACGGCGAAGGCGTCCATCTGTTCCCGGGTCAGGCCGCGGGAATTGGCGGTTTCCTGGGCGAAGCTGCCCATTGCGCGACCGCTGTCGGCATCTTCCAGGCCGTCAACGAACATGTGGTCGAGGAGCTTGGCGTGGCCAGTGCGCACGCCGCCGCGGGCGCCGGGCAGCAGGTGCGGGGCATTGCTCATGCTCTCCATGCCTCCCGTCACGACCACCTCGTTGGTGCCCGCGACGATGCTGTCATAGCCGAATATGGTCGCCTGCATGCCGCTGCCGCAGAGCTTGTTCAGGGTGACTGCACCCGCGGCATCGGGAATGCCCGCGCCGCGGGCGGCCTGCCGGGCGGGGCCCTGCTTGAGGCCGGCAGGCAATACGCAGCCCATGAAAACTTCCTGTACATCGGCAGCCGCAACGCCGCTGCGCTCCAGCGCCGCGGCGATCGCCGTGCTGCCGAGCTGGGTGGCGGTGACTGTGGAGAGGCTGCCCTGGAGGCCACCCATGGGGGTGCGGGCACCGTTGACGATTACGACAGAATCATTGCTCATAGCGTAGTTTCCGGCTGCTGGTTAGTGCGGTAGGGCGCAGTAGGCGCGGCCGTCTGCCCCCCGAAACGGGGGCACATTAGGCCACAGACTGCCGCGTGACTCAAGGCAGCCGGCCGCTCCTGGCTGGCGGGGAGAGCTTGCCCGGGCTTGTTCTCCCGGGCGGATCGTCTACAGAAAGCCTATGGCCAGATAGCCCGCTACCGTAATGGCAGCAGCGATAAGTGCATAGGGGAGCTGGGTCAGCGCGTGCTGCAGCGGGGTACAGCCGGTGGCCTGCGCGGTGAGGACCGTGGCGTCCGAGTAAAAACAGGCGTGGCTGCCAAACGTACTGGCGGACAGTGTGGCGCCGATCACCAGGGTCATGTCAGCGCCGAGGTTGTTGGCGAGGGCGGTGACAATCGGCAGGATGATCACGAACACGCCCCAGTTGGAGCCGGTCATAAACGACACCAGCCCCATGCTCACAAAGATGATCGCGGGCAGCAGTTCGGGGGTCAACAGTGGCTCGACGGTGGCCACCACCAGCGCTGGCAGGCCCAGTGCGTCGTTTACATCCTTGAGGATGAATGCGGCCACCAGCACCGCGAGTGGCTCCAGCATGGTCTTGAAGCCGTCGATAACCGTGTCAAAGGTATCGTGCAGGTCCAGTATCCGCAGTCCCAGGATGGCTAGAATCGTGACGCCGAGCGTCAGGTAGATGCCGATCAGGAAGTCGTTATCGAAGTACATGGTGGCGAAAACGAGGGTCAGCATCGGCACCACGAACAGCGCCAGGCCGGGGTTGGCGTCCTCTCGCGGCGCGATGGCATTGTTGGCCTGTTCTATCTTTCCCGCCTCGGGTGGCACCGTGACCCCGGTTTCAAAAGCGCGTTTCTCCGCGGCCCGCATGGATCCCAGCGCCGGAAGGACGCCGGCAATGACCACTGGCACCAGGAGGACCGCGATCCAGGCGTAGAGCATGTAGGGAATCGACTGGATGTAGACACTCAGGCCCTGGCCTTCCTCCGCCACGCCGTTGGCTACCAGCAGGCCGCCAAAAAACGCACCCCAGGTGGAGTAGGGAATGATCACGCTGATCGGCGCTGCGGTGGAATCCACCACGTAGGCAAGCTTCTCCCGGGAAATACGGAATTTGTCCGAGATGTTGCGCATCGCGGCGCCCACTGCGAGGGAGTTCAGGTAGTCATCCACGAACATGAAGATACCCAGCCCCCAGGTCGTATAAAGGGCGGACTTCTGGCTGTGGACCAGCCGGGTCAGGCGGACCGTGAACGCCCGGGTCGCGCCGGTGCGGATGAGCAATCCGATCAGGCTGCCCATGAAACCGCAAACGAGGATAACCCAGGCGACATCCTCATCGGTCATAACCCGCAATGAGGTTTCGGCGAGGCCGCCGACAAAGCCGTCGCCATGGAGCATCAGCAGTCCCAGCAGGGAGCCGCAGACAAGGGACTCAATGGGTCTGCGGCTCCAGATGGCAAGGGTGAATACCAGCAGGGTAGGGATGACTGCCAGAGCGTCCGGCGCGGGATCATTCATGACGATATTGCGGGCCTCACGATGTCATCTGCACCACGGACTGCTTGATTGCCGACAGATTCTGTTCGGGGCAACGCCAGCTGCCGATGCGGCCTGCAGGCTCGTGTCGTGCGCCGCTTTTCTCCGGACAGTCCTGGCTGAAGTTACGAGATTCGTTCGGCCTTTGCAATTATGTCGGGCGGGTTTTAGCGGCCAGTACGGGTGTGGGTACAGGAACCGGCACGGATATTCAGTTGGCGCTGCTGTCCTCGTTTGCCACAGTGGCCGCAGCGCCACTGGCCAGCGGGCCGGGTGCGGGCTGTCTCCTGTACCTGCGCCACGCTGTCGGCATCCTGTTACGTTTGCCTCAGCCGGGGTCGAACAGCTTGCCCCGCACCGCGGCGCGGTATTGCCCCGGAGTCATGCCGTTCTGGCGCCGGAACTGACGGGAAAAATGGCTGGCATCCTGCAGCCCGAGTTGCCAGGCGATTTCGCCGATGCTGAGGTTGCTGCGCCGCAGCAGGTCGCGGGCGCCGTTGTTGCGCAAGGTGTTCAGGTACTGCTGCGGGGTCATGCCGGTTGCCTGGCGAAAGCGCCGGTGCAGGGTGCGTTCGCTTACCCCCAGCGCCGGCGCCATGTCACGCAGGGTCACGGCCTGGTGCAACCTGTTTTGCAGCCACTGCTGCGCCTGCAGCACGGTTTCATCGTGATGGGCGCTGCGCGGCGGGTCCTGCCAGGCCGCGGCCCGGAAAGGTTGGCGGATTTCCGGGGAAAACTGGTGCTCTACAGCCCTGGCGACACGGCTGCCGTACCAGTCCTCGGCGATGTGCACACACAGGTCGGCTATGGAGTTTACGCTGCCCACGCAATAGATGTTGTCGCTCTGGGTGATCAGGTGGCGGGTTTTCAGGTTGACGTCGGGGTAGCGCCTGGCGAAACGGTCAAACCAGTTCCAGTGGGTGGTCGCCGGGCGTCCGGCAAGCAGGCCCGCTTCAGCCAGGATGCAGCTGGCGGTCCCGACACTGCAGATACGGGTGCCGGCCGCTGCGATACGGCACAGATCCGGCAACCACGCGCTGCAGGCCTTCAGGGTGGGAAGAGGGGTGCGCCAGATGGCCGGGAGAATGAGCAGGTCCAGCGGCGGCAGGCTGGCGCGGGAGTCCGTTGCGTGCAGGGTCAGTCCGCTGGCCAGGGTGACGGCACCGGGCGCCTCGGCGGCCAGCAGGAAGGAGAGCGGGCGCGCGTGGCGGTTCTCCCCCAATGCGGTCTGGCTGGCGGCGCCGAGTATTTCCATGGGCAGGGTCAGGCTGCTGGCGAGCGCATCCGGATAGACGAGAGCGGCGACGGTGTACATGGGGTGGCATCCGGTTGGTATGGCGGAAAATGCATAACAACTGGCAAAAATAGCATGTTAATACGCAGTCTGTCCCAGTACACTGCGCGCATTGTTGGTGCAGTTGTACAAGAGAGGGTTGAATGGGCCAGGCGCGGTTACCGGTGATTGTAGGGTTTGGGGGAATCACCGGGGCGGGGCGGGCCTCGGGTCACCACGCGTACCGGCGCCTGGTCCAGGATGCGCTACCCACAGCGACCCGCCAGCGCTCTCTCGCGGCGCTGGCGCAGCTGATGGGGGTCGAGGACGCCGAGGCCAGTGCCGCCTATATTCTCGAGCACACCCTGATCCGTCGCGTGGAGGCCAACCATTTCGACCCGGACGCGGTCAGCTGGAACCAGCGTCTCGTCGCCCGGGGGGACGCCGGTCCGCTGCAACTGACCCTGCGCAAACAGCAGTTGCCCGCTGTAATCCCGGATACCTGGACCGTGACCCCGCTGAGCGAGACCCAGGTCGCCGTGCGGATCGACGGCGCGCTGGACATGCTCCTGCCCAGCCTGCGTGAGTTCGAGATCAAGGCTGCGGGGCAGCTGCCGACGGGCTTCGATCCGGGCAAGCTCTACCAGTCCCGCAACCATCCGCGGGGCCTGCAAATGATGGTCTATGCGGCCTCCGATGCCCTGGGCAGCCTGGGTATTTCCTGGGAACATATCCAGCAGCGCGTGGCGGCGGACCAGATCAGCGTCTACGCCGGCAGCGCCATGGGCCAGCTTGACAATGCCGGCGCCGGTGGCATGCTCAAGGCCCGCTACAATGGCCAGCGGGTTACCTCCAAGTTCTGCCCGCTATCGCTCGCGGAAATGCCGGCGGACTTTGTCAACGCCTATGTTCTTGGCAGCCTCGGCGCCACCGGTGCAACCCTCGGGGCCTGCGCCTCGTTTCTGTACAACCTGCGCCTCGGCATTGAAGACATTCGCAGCGGCAGGGCGCGGGTTGCGTTTATCGGCTCATCGGAAGCGCCGATCAACCCGGAGGTGATGGAGGGCTACGGTGCCATGGGTGCACTGGCCTCTGACAAGGGCTTGCGTGAACTGGACGGCCTGGCGCACGACGTCGAGCCGGACCATCGGCGGGCCTGTCGTCCATTTGCGGAGAACTGCGGTTTTACCATCGCCGAATCCGCGCAGATGGTTGTGCTGTTCGACGATGCCCTGGCCATGGAGCTGGGCGCGACAGTGTACGGCTCGGCGACGGATGTCTTCGTCAACGCGGACGGCTACAAGAAGTCCATCTCCGGTCCCGGGGTCGGCAACTACATCACCATGGCCAAATCGGTGGCAGCAGTGCGCGCCATGCTCGGGGAGCAGGCGGTCCGCGAGGGCGGGCTGGTCCAGGCCCACGGCACCGGTACCCCGCAGAACCGGGTGACCGAGTCCCAGATCCTGTCGGCAACCGCCAAGGCGTTTGGGATCCGGGATTGGCCGGTAGCGGCGCTGAAATGCTACCTCGGCCATTCCCTTGGCTCTGCCTCCGGGGACCAGGTCAACGCAACCCTCGGTATCTGGGCCGACGGCATCATCCCCGGCATCAGCACCATTGATACCCTGGCGGAGGATGTGTGCCGCGAGAACCTGGCGTTTACCCTGCGCCACCGGGAAATCGATCGCGACCGGCAGGCCTACGCCATCATCAACTCCAAGGGTTTTGGCGGCAACAATGCCTCGGCGACCCTGTTGAGCCCCAGTGTCACCGCACGCATGCTGCAGGCGCGTCACGGCGCCGGGCAGTGGAAGGCCTGGGAGCGCGCCAACGAGGCCGTCCGCGAGCGCCAGGCGGCCTACGACACCGCGATGATCGCGGGCGATGTCGCACCGACCTACCGTTTCGATTTCGGTGTGCTGGGGGATGCCGACGTCAGCATCAGTGCACGGGACATGCAGGTGGGCAGCTACCGCATTGACCTCGACCTGGCCAATCCGTACGACGACATGCAGCCCTGAGTCGAGAAAAACCGCGCGCAGCGGAATCAAAAAAGGCAGCCCGAAGGCTGCCTTGAGGGGAAAACAGGCCCGACCTACAGGTTGTAGGTGACCTCCAGGCCCACCCGGCGGCCCTTCGACAGCGGTGCAAAAGTGCCACCCAGGGGGATTCCGGAGAGTGTAGCCGGCAGCTGGGTATCGTTGCCATTCAGCACTTCATCCAGCAGATTGCGACCATAGATGGAGAATACCCAGTGGCCGTCGTTGCTGTAGAAGTCCAGGCCGGCATCCACCCGTCTCTGTTCATTGATGAAACCCAGGTTGTTGTCGGTGTAGGCCGACTCGTCCCGGTAGGAGTAGCTGATCCGCGAGCCCATGTAGCCCCAGCCGCCCAGTTCCAGGTCGTGGTTGAGGCCAACCGTCCAGGTCAAATCCGCCGCGCGCGGCAGGTCCAGGTCCTTGTCGATTCCGTCGATGACGCCGTCACCGTTGAGGTCGAAGAGAACCTTGTCGTAGCTGGCGTCAAGGATGCCCACGGAGGCGATCGCCACCAGGCTGTCTGTCAGGCCCCAGGTGGCGTCCACTTCCACGCCCATGATGGTGGCTTCTGCCGTGTTGCGCACCAGCTGGATCACGCCGATCGGACCGGGCAGGTTGATCTCCCGCTGCATGTCATCGATTTTGTTGTAGAACGCGGCAGCATTCAGGATGCCGCGGCCGCCGAAGGAAGACTTGTAGCCGATCTCGATGCTGTCGACGGTCTCCTGGTCAAAGGGTCCGGGGGTGTCCGCGGGGTTGAATGAGGTATTGCGCATGTTGTAGCCGCCGGAGCGCGTACCCTGGCTGTACATGCCGTAGATGAAAGCATCGTCTGACATGTTGTAGGTGAGGCCAATCTTGGGTGAGAAGCTGTCCCACGAGTCCTCGTCGACAAAGTCAAAGGCGCAGTTGCCGAGGGTGACGATATTGCAGGGATTGTTGATGTTCCGGCTCAGGGAGGCGATTTCGGTCTCCTTGTCCTCCTCGGAGTAGCGGGCCCCCAGGCTCAGGATCCACTGGTCGTTGAGGTCGATGTCCACCGAGGCAAAGATACCCCAGGTCTCGGTCAGCAGGTTGCCGCCGCCGTCAAACTGGGCCGCGGGCGCCACGCCGCCGGTCGCGATCCCCAGTAACTCGCGGCGCTCGTGGTAGTTGATCTCACTGTCGAAGTAGAAAACACCCGTGGTCACGTTGTAGCGCTCGTTGAACAGGCCGTTGTAGCGCAGCTCGTTGCTGACCTGCTCGTAGTCCAGCCAGGAAGGGGCGTGGAACATCCACACCGGTTGCGCGTCGATATCGCCAAGGCCCTGCGACGTGTAGTCGCGCCAGCCGAAGATGTTGGTGATGGTGCCGTCACCAAAGGCGACGTCGTAGTTGACCTGGGCGGTAAAAGCGTTGGTTTCGTTGTCCTGGAACCCGGGTTCATCGATGGAGACGTCGAACTCTTCCCGATCAAAGTTCACCGGGAAACCCGGCACGCCGGAGCCATTGGTGTGGCTCTGGCCGATGGGGCCGTCGCCGGTCACTTCACTGTACTCGTAGCGCAGGATCAGCTCCAGGGCGTCGTTCGGGGTAATGACCGCGACCGGCCGGAACATGGTCTGGCGGATGGCGCCGACATCCTCGCCGTCGAACTTGTTTTCGATAAAGCCGTCGTCATCGTTGTGGTAGGCAGTCACGCGGGCGGCCAGCCAGTCGTTCACCGGGCCGCCGACGCTGGCCATGATGTAGCGGCTCGGGCCGCCGTCCGGGCCCTGGTCGATGGCGGCGCGGGCGGTGAACTCGAATTCATCACCCGGCTTCTTGCTGTTCAGCAGCACCGCTCCCCCCGTTACATTGCGTCCGAACAGGGTGCCCTGCGGGCCGCGCAGGACTTCCACGCTTTCCAGGTCAAAGGTGTCGAAGAGAATGCCGTTGTTGAGACCGATATAGACGCCATCGACAATCACGCCAACGGTCGGGTCTATACCGGGGATGGAGCTGTTCACGCCGAGGCCACGAATCGCGAAGTTCGCCGTGCCGCGAGCGGTTCCCACATCGTCCAGCGCCACGTTGGGCAGGCGTACGGACAGGTTGGTCAGGTCGCGGATTTTCAGTGATTCCAGTTGGTCAGCACCCAGCGCGGAAATGGCCATGGGCACTTCCTGGGAGCCTTCTTCGCGCTTTCGGGCGGTGACGACAACTTCTTCCAGCAGGGCTGAGGTGCTGCGCCGGGCGTCCTGGGCCTGGGTGCCGGCGGCAAAGGTGGTAGCCAGCACTGTTCCCAAGAGGGCGGCGACAGCCGTTGCCAGCGGGTTCTTCTGCAGGGATTGCGGTTGGGCGTTGTATTGCATGGTTGGAGCTCCTTTTAATTATTTGGTTACTGCTGATACATCGTTGTGCGCCTGTCCCCCGAGCGTGCGCTGCGCTGTTATTGATCCTCGGTTAAATTGTGGTGTCTTTAACAAGGTCGAACAAGCGGGATTATTACCGCAGATTTACTTGCGGTTTCGCCAAGTTGACACTTTAAACATACTGGCGCCGGGATGGTAGACCATCGCATGGAAAAATTGCCGGGGCGGGAACGCCGCCCTGGAGGACTTCGCGGTTTTCCCGGCCCGCTGGTATGATGCGATCCTCCCAAGTAAACATTGTGTCCCTGGTCCTATGTCTGATGTCCTGCAACATCTGCAAACCCGCAATTCTGCGCCACGCCTGGTGACCCCGGCCCCTTCCCGGGAGCAGCTCGACGAACTGTTGCAGGCAGCACTGCGGGCGCCGGATCACGCCTGGCTCAGGCCGTGGCGATTTATCGCCATCGAAGGCGAGCGGCGCGATGATTTTGGCGAAGTGCTGGAGCGTTGCCTCCTGCGCAGGGATCCGGCGGCCGGCCCCTCGGCCAGGGAAAAAGCCCGCGAGGCGCCGCTGCGGGCGCCACTGGTGCTGGTGGTTGTCGCCCGCCTGCAGGAACATCCCAAAGTCCCTCCTGACGAACAGCGCCTGTCTGCCGGTTGCGCCGCGCACGCGATACTTCTGGCGGCAGAAGCGCTGGGCTATGCGGGAATCTGGCGCACCGGCAATGCAGCGTTTGACCCCTATGTGGGCTCCGCACTCGGCCTGGACAGCAACGAGGAGGTGGTTGCCTTCCTTTATCTGGGTACGCGAGACGGCAGCCCGAAGAACCTGCCAGTACTGAACCCCGCTGATTTTCTCAGCCACTGGTGA
>JBFHFJ010000077.1:0-12319 GCA_041583655.1 Haliea sp.
CGCCGGGTTGACGCCTCCGGCCCCTTTGCCTGTGGTTTCATCAACTGCTCTCCCCGATAGCAACCTTCAGGGCAAAGGTTGCACTTATTTTATTGTTTCGATATCGAACGCTCCGGCGGCGTGCTGGAGGCGCAACAGTTTCTTGTCGATTTTGCCTACGCTGGTCTTCGGTATGTCGGCGACAAACGCCCAGTACTCGGGAATCCAGAATTTCGCGACCCGGTCCTGGAGAAACGCGCGCAGCTCTGCGGCGCCGATCTCGCTGTCCGTCACCACGATTGCCAGGGGCCGTTCCTGCCAGCGCTCGTCATCGGTGGCGATCACCGCGACTTCCACCACGGAGGGGTGGGACAGCAGGGCGTTCTCCAGGTCGACCGAAGATATCCACTCGCCACCTGACTTGATGACGTCCTTGGTCCGATCCGTCAACTGGACGAAATGCTTGTCATCGATATGGCCGACATCGCCGGTGCGCAACCAGCCGTCACTGGTGAAGGAGTCCGGCGCGCTGTCCTTGTAGTAAGCGCCCGTCACCCAGGGCCCGCGCAGCTGCAACTCACCGACATCACGGCCATTGTGCGGCAACTCCCGGCCCTCGGCATCCACCACACGGACCTGCATGCCCGGCACCGGGCGCCCGCTCTTGGCTCGCCAGGGCGTCTCCCCGCCCGCTCCAGGATCCCGGGGGGGATGCGAAAGATGGCACAGGGGGCTGGTTTCGGTCATTCCCCAACCCTGCAGCACAGGCACGCCCCAGCGATCGCGCGCCGCATCAATCAGCGACGGGGCCACAGCGGAGCCGCCACAGACCAGCATGCGGAAACTGGTCATGTCCAGCTCGCCCTGCTGCGAGGCGCGCAGCAGATCACCGAGGATCGTGGGCACGGTGGCGGTGAACGTGGGACGGTTGGCACGGATCATGGCCTCGATCCCCGGCGCCTGCAGGTGCGGCCCAGGCATGATGAAGTCGCTACCGCTCATCCAGCCGCTGTAGGGCAGGCCCCACGCATTGGCATGGAACATCGGCGGCAGGAGCAGGATGCGATCGCGCTCGTTGATGCCAAAGGTGTCGGTCGCCCGCGAGGCCAGCGAGTGGACAAAGGTTGTCTTGTGGCTGTAAACGACACCCTTGGGATTGCCGGTGGTACCACTGGTATAGCAGACAGCCGCCGCGGCTGTTTCGTCCAGCTCGGGCCAGTCGAAACTGCCGGCCTGGGCCGCCAGCAGCGCATCGTAGTCGCTGGCAGGGATACCGCCGACGTCACCGTCCGGGCCGCCCACCAGCAGGATGTGCTCGACGGTCTCCAGCATCGGCACCACAGGCTCAAACAACTTCTCCAGGCTGGCGTCGAGGATCACCACGCGGTTGCCGGCGTGGTTGATCACATAGGCGATCTGCTCCGCTGAGAGCCGGATATTGACCGTGTGCATGATCGCGCCCATGGACGGAATGGCCAGATAGGCCTCCATGTGCGCGAGGTTGTTCCAGCTGAAGGTGGCGACCCGGTCGCCCCGCTCAATCCCCAGGCTCCGCAGCGCCAGGGCGAGGTGTTCCGCGCGCTCCGCCACCTTGCGGTAGGGAGTCCAGTGGGTTTCGTTGCCGTCGAACACACCTACCCGGCTGTCGGGGAACACGGCTGCGCCATGCTCCATGATCATCCGCACCGTCATCGGCAGGTGCATCATTGTCGCCATCATGTTCAAACGTCTCCTTACCAGCGACCCTTGGCCGCCGCTTCCGCCTCGGCCAGCAGGGCCGGCACATCGTACTCAAGACCGCGGGCATAGGCCGAATCCACCTTGCCCTGGCGATAGAGCGCGTAGGCGCCCTCGACAATGGCGGCCAGCCGCCAGAAGGCGAAGCACAGATAGTAATTCAGGTTGTCCAGGGGGTAGCCGGTGGCCGCTCCCCAGCGCTCCGCCAGCGCTCGCCGGCTGATAATCCCCTCGCGCCGGCTCACCGCCTGGATATGCTGGAACCCGGGAGGGTCGAGTTCGCGCGGCCCCCAGAACATCAGGAACAGGCCGAGATCCGCAAGGGGGTCGCCAATCGTCGCCAGCTCCCAGTCGATGACGGCAGCGAGGCCGGGCCGATCCGGGTGGGACAGGGTATTGTCGAGGTGATAGTCGCCGTGCACAAGCCCCACCGGGCCACCGGCGGGAAGATTGGCCAGCAGCCAGTCAGCGAGCTCCTGCAACAGCGGCAGCTCCCGCACCGGTTCTTCGGCGCGTACCGCCTGCCAGCGGGTAATCTGCCGGCGCAGGAAGTTTTCCGGATTGCCAAATTTCTCCAGCCCGATATCGCGCCAGGGCGCGCGGTGGATGGCCGCCAGCTCATCGACCAGGTCTTCGCCCAGCCGGTTCACGCTGTCGGCAGTGTCGCGATACGCGGGTGGCAGGGTGTCGGTGATAGCAACGCCGTTGACGTGGGACACCAGCAGGAATGGCCGGCCGATAACCGCGGGATCCTCACACCAGCCCATCACCCGCGGCGCCTTGACGTGGCCCTGGATCGCGCGCAGGACCGTGGCTTCCCGTTCGATGCCGCGGTGCGCCGTCGCCGAGATGGTGTTCTCCGGCGGCGTGCGCAGCACCAGGGGCCCACTGTCCGTTTCCAGCAGCAGGGTCAGGTTGGCGTTGCCGCCACTGAGTGCGCGAGCGACCCTGGCGCCCGGCATGCCCACTTCCGCGGCTATCCACGACGCCAGCGGCTTGTCGAACGGGTGCTCACTCATCCCGGTACTCCAAAGCTGCTCAGCAGCCCTCCGTCCACGGGCACGAAGGCGCCGGTCATATAGCGGGAGCGCGCCACCCACTCGACGACCTGGGCGATCTCCCCGGGCTCACCGTAGCGCCCCAGGGGTATGGTCTTGCGCATGGCTTCCAGCGCCTTGTCGGACAAACCGCCGGTCATCTCCGTCAGCACCAGGCCGGGGATAACCAGGTTGACGGTGATGCCGCGGGCGGCGAACTCGATCGCCAGCGCCCGGGTCAGCCCGGCAAGGCCCGCCTTGGATGCCGCGTAGGCGGAGTCACCCGGGAAACCGCGGAAGCCGACCACCGCGCCCACATTGATGACGGCACTGCCCGCGCCAAGATGCGGATCCGCGGCACGGATCACATTGACCGCGCCGCGCAGGTTCACATCCAGCACGCTGTCCCAGTCATCCAGGGCGATGCGGCCGATGCGGCCACCGCGGTGCAGCCCGGCGTTGTTAACCACCACATCAATCCTGCCCCACCTGGCGACGACCGCCGCCACTGCTGCAGAAACCGCCTCGGCGTCACTGACGTCGGCACGGCAGGCCATGCAGTTTTCGCCCAGCTCCTTTGCCAGGCCTTCGACATCCGCCCCGCGGGCCAGAATAGCTACTTTGTCACCCGCGCCAAGCGCGCTTTCGGCGATGGCACGACCGATGCCGCGCGATGCCCCGGTAACGAACCAGATTTTTTGGTCTACCATTGTATTGAATCAACCTGAGTGAGTTTATTATTTGCTTGTTTGCATCTAACAAGTCTAAACTAGGCCCCGCTCAAGTCAAGCAAAAGAAACAGTGCCGGTGACATTACGCCGGTCACAGGACTGGCGTCAGAGGCTCACAGCCACCCGGCGCCCGCACTTACAAACCCGCAATAAAAGGATACCACCGTGAGTTGGAGCTTTGAGACTGACCCTGAATTCCAGCAGCAGCTGGACTGGATTGCAACCTTCACCCGGGAAGAAATCGAACCGCTGGACCTCGTATTCCGCGGCCCAGGCGATCCCTGGGACCCGGATTCACCCGCCGCCAAAGCCATGGCGCCGCTGAAGGCCATCGTCAAGGAAAAGAGGCTTTGGGCCTGCCACATTGGCCCGGAACTGGGCGGAGAAGGCTATGGCCAGGTCAAGCTGGGACTGATGAACGAAATTCTCGGGCGCAGCCGCTTTGGCCCCAGCGTCTTCGGTTGCCAGGCACCGGATTCGGGCAACGCCGAAATCCTCGCCCACTTCGGCACCGCGGACCAGAAGAAGCGCTTCCTGCAGCCGCTTCTGGACGGCAATATTGCCTCCTGCTACTCCATGACCGAGCCCCAGGCCGGCGCGGACCCGGCGGAGTTTACCTGCACCGCCACCCGCGACGGTGACGAGTGGGTCATCAATGGCGAGAAATGGTTTGCTTCCCACGCCCGCTTCTCCGAGTTCCTGCTGGTCATGGTCGTCACCAACACCGACGTCCCGATCCATGAAGGCGCCTCCATCATCCTGGTGGAAAAGGGCACTCCCGGCATGGAAATCCTGCGCAACTCAGCGGTAGGCCCCTATGTGGAACAGGGTGACGGCGTACACGCCTACATCCGCTTCACCAACTGCCGGGTACCTGCAGACAACCTGCTGGGCGAGGAAGGCAAGGGGTTCCTGGTCGCCCAGACCCGCCTCGGTGGCGGCCGTGTACACCACGCCATGCGCAGTGTCGCCGTTCTCAAGAAAGCCATGGACATGATGTGCGAACGCGTCCTCAGCCGCACCACCAAGGGCGAGCCGCTGGCAAACAAGCAGATGACCCAGGACAAGATCGCGGACTCCTACACCCAGATCCTGCAGTACCGCCTGCACGTGCTGTACACCGCGTGGCTGATCGACAAGTACAAGGAGTACAACCGCGAAGTGCGCAAGGAAATCGCCGCGATCAAGGCGGCGACGCCCAAGGTGCTGCAGGAAGTCATCTACCGCGCCATGCACCTGCACGGCAGCCTGGGGATGTCCGACGAGGTGCCCTTGATGACCATGTGGGCCAACATTCCGGAACTGGGCGTGGTCGACGGCCCCTCGGAAGTCCACAAGATCACCGTGGCGCGTACCGTGCTGCGTGACTACAAGCCGGCGCCGGGCCTGTTCCCCACCTACCACACGCCCACCCAGCGCGAAGCGGCCATGAAGAAGTACGGCCACTTCCTCGACCAGGCGTAAGCCTCCCCGGGGTCAGGTCCCGCTGTGTTGCATTCCCCGAATCCAACACAGTGCGACCTGCCCCCGAGCACCCCTAGCGGGGCACACTGATCTCCAGCCGGGGCATTGTCTCCGGCATCCCCCCCAGCGCCACGGCGCAGCGTGAAGACCCGTTGAACCAGGCCACCAGCAGCGACAGGTGCAGCAGCTCGTCTTGGCGAAATGCGCCCAGCAGTGCCTGCTGCAATTGCCCGGGAATGCCGCCGGGGTCAAGATTGTACTGGTCGACGAAAGCCACAATGAGCCGCTCCCGCTCACTGAGGCCGGCAGCGGGATCGTCCTGGCGAATGACCTGCACCTTGTCCTCGGTGAGTCCGTCGGCAATTGCCACGTCATAGCGCACGGCCTGGCACAGCACGCAGCCGGTGTGCCGGGCATTGCGCAGGCGGGCCAGCTCGACCTCCGCCGCGCTGAGCGGCCCCGCGTCCCAGATCGCCGCGTTGAGCGCCAGGTAATGGTCGAGAGTCTCGGGGACGATACCCAGCGCCGAATCGCGGATCACATTACCGGTATTGCCGGCGGGCGGACTCACCCTTGCCGCACTAGTCATGCTGCTTGCCTCCCGCGGGCGCTGCCCGCCAGATCAGACCGAGCCGGATAAAGCCATCAAACACTCCGAGCGCCTGCAACAGCGCCACCAGGCCGGCCTCGCCATGGTGCTGCTTCACCGCGTCCGCCTGGGCGTCCGTGACTGCGCTGCAGTCCATGGCGTGCACCTCGGCAAGTTCGAGGCAGGCACGCTCACCCGCAGAGAAGCACTCTGCACGGTGCCAGTCCCGCAACTGTTCGCGCCTGGCGCGGGCCAGCGGATATTCCTCCAGGGCAAAGTCCGCTTCGCTGCGGTGCAGCTGCGCCAGGCGCAGGCGACACAGCTCGACGGTCTCCGGGGGGAGCTGCGGCAGCTGGTAGAAGCTGGCGTACAGGCGCTGGAAGTGCGCGCCTATGGCGGGCAGGCGACCCATGGTCTGCTCGCGGTCGGCATTTGCAACGATCCAGTTCATATACCGCTCCCCTGTCGTGTTTTGTGCGCGTGCATCACACCGGGATGCTCAGCCACCGAAACCTTCTCCTGCAGGCGCATCCGCCATCCGGATCAGGCGGCTGTCCGCAACCGCCACCTGGCGATGCACCACGGCCTTGCGATAGTCCTCATCCGTCACCATGGCCATGAAAGCGCCAGCATTGGGGTAGCGGGCAATAAAGGCAATGTCCCAGTGTTCCTCGGCGGGCCCGATCACCACGCACTCTGGCCGGCCGCGCCAGAGGATCGTGCCACCCAGGCGCTGGAAAATGGGGCCGCTTTCCCGCCCGTAGCGCGCGTAGGCTTCCGCGCCGGTTACGGTTTCACCGCCGGGATAGCTGCCGCTGACATTGAGACGAATCAGATTGAGCATCATGATCGGAGTATCCCGCGGCAGGGCCTTGAACTGGTCAAACTGCTCGCGGGTGGGGTCCACATTCTTACTCATGCTTGGGTCCTCTTCTGACTGGAGATAACGGCGGCCCGGCCTGCCCGGGGGCGCACGCGTGGTGTCACCGGGTGAGGCTACCACGGTACGCAGTTTGGTGCCTGTGCCAGCAGCCCCCTCGCGGCGGAATGGGGTGCCGCATCCTCACGCCTGGCGGGTCGAACAGGTGTGGCGCTCTGACTCTACACCCGAAGCCCGAGGGAGTCCCGCGCCTCGCGTGCCAGTGACTCACGGAAATCCGGATGCGAGATCGCTATCAGATCCGCAGCCCGCTCACTCAGGGAGCGACCGCGGAGTTCCGCCACGCCATACTCCGTCACCACGTAGTCGACCTGGGCGCGGGTAGTCACCACCCCGGCGCCGCGCTCTATCGCTGCCACCAGTCGCGACACTGCCCCGTGCTGGGCCGTGCTGGGCAGGGCGATGATCGACTTGCCCCCCTCCGAATACATCGCACCCTGCACGAAGTCGACCTGCCCCCCTACACCGGAATAGATCCGATAGCCCAGGGAGTCCGCGCAAACCTGGCCCGTGAGATCCACCTGAATGGCGCTGTTGATGGACATGACGTTCTTGTTCTTCGCGATCACCACCGGGTTGTTGACGTACTCCACATCCAGGAACGCCACCTCCGGGTTGTCGTTGACGTAGTCGTACAGGCGCTGCGAGCCCATGGCGAAGCTCGTCACCACCCTGCCCCGCCCGATCTTCTTGCGGGCATTGGTGACCACCCCGCTCTCCAGCAGGTCGAGAACGCCATCGGAAAACATCTCCGTGTGTACCCCCAGGTCCTTGCGGTCACCCAGGCAGGCCAGGGCGGCATCGGGAATGGCGCCGATCCCCATCTGCAGGCAGCTGCCATCCTCTACCAGGCTGGCCACATGCTCCCCCACGCGCTGGTCGACCCTGGAGGTTTCCCGGTTCTCATGCAGCAGCAGGGGCGCGGCCTCGGCGTAGGCGTAGTCGATTTTGTTGAGGTTGATGAAGCTGTCGCCGTGGGTGCGGGGCATGTTCGGGTTGATGTGGGCAATGATGCGGCCCGCCACATCGCAGGCGGCGGCCGTGGCCTCCACTGATATCCCCAGGGAGCAGTTCCCGTGCTGGTCGGGCTTGGACACCTGGATCAGGGCGGTATCTACCCGCTGCTCGCCACGCCGGAACAGTTTCGGGATCTCCGACAGGAAAATCGGCACATAATCCGCGCGGCCCTGGTTGATCAGCTCGCGGGTGACCTTGCCGGCGAAAAAACAGCGGCTGCGCAGGTGCCCCTCCAGGGCCGGCGCCGCCAGCGCCTCGGCATGCTCCAGGTGCAGCTGCAGAATCGTGACGTCCTGCAGCTCCTGGGCGCGGGCGACCAGCGCTTCCAGAAGCACCGTGGGCGTGGCCGCCATGGAGTGGCTCCAGAGATATTCGCCGGAGCCAATCGCGGCGACGGCCTCCGCGGCACTGTTTACGAATCGGGTCACTGGCGACTCCGTTTGCTGAACCCTTGATCGGTAGGCCTGATCATACCGGATTCCAGGCAGATATGGCCGACACCATTTGGTCCAGTTCCCGCCCCGGCTCTCGACTGCGCCGGACGCTGCGGAAGTGGTGGCGGACGGCGGCCCTGTTCATATCGCCCGGGACCCATGAGACAAATCAATGCAGGGGGGCGCCGGATTGCGCTAGTCTACTCACAGATTGCAGGCGGTGACGCCGGAGAACGCAGATGAAAAACGAGCAAGCCAGACCGCCACTGATTGCTACCCTGCTGGCAGAACATCAGCACCTGGCCAGAATCATGGAGCTCATGGCCGCACAGCTGGACGCCCTTGCCAGTGACGCTGTGGCCGACAGCCATGTGCTCTACGAAACCATGTCCTACATGGTGAACTGGGCGGATCGCTATCACCATCCGCGGGAAGATTTGATCTACGGGCGCGCGGCAGAGCTGGACCCGCAACTCGCTGATGATGTCGACAGTCTGCAGCGCCAGCACGATGCCATGGCGGACAAGGCCCGGGCCCTGCAGGGGTTGATCGAGGACTGGCGCAGAGGCGCCGCCGGGGCCGAGGCGGTGGTGATCGCCGGGCGAGCCTATATTGACCACAGCACTGCCCACATGCGCAGCGAAGAGCAACTGGTATTCCCCCGGATTGAATCGGTATTCACGGCAGCGGACTGGCTGGAACTGGAGCTGGACGACCGCCTGCGCCCGGCCAGCGACCCGGTGTTTGGAGCAAAAATCGACCGCGAGTTCAGGAATTTGCGGCGCAAACTGCGTCGTGGCGCGCGCCGACGCATCGAGGAGAGCGTGCTCGCGGAGTGGACCGGCCTGGAGGCGATACTGGAATCCGTGGAGGTACTCGGCAGCGCCAATCACAGGGCCGTGCAGGCAACAACCGAAGCCCTGCGCGCCTCGCTGACTGATTCACTGCGGATCCTGCGCGAAACACCGCTGACCGTAGCCCCCCGCTGTGCCATCAACAACACGCGTCTGGCCGGGCGCTGGCTGGGCGCAGTCGCCGGGATCGCCCGGGACGCCGCGGCGGATATCTCGCGTATCAGCCGCGACCGGCGCAGGCAGCTGGAGAAACTCAGGTCAGCCTGAGGGGCGCAGGATATGTCGCGGCCTCCAGCGCGGAAACACCTCCATACCGCTGGTGCCGCAGAGGCTCCGGCCAGGCGGCACCGCCTGGCTGATGCCCCGCGGGAGCTCGCGGTCAGGCCGCTTGCAGCTCGGACGTACAGTGGGCACAGCGGGTCGCCTTGATCGGAATGCGCGACAGGCAGTGCGGGCACTCTTTATCGGTGGGATCCGCCGGCGGGGCCTCTTCCTCGCGCTTCATGTGGTTGAGACCGCGGATCAGGAGAAAGACGGCAAAAGCGACGATCAGGAAGCTGATCACGGCGTTGATAAACAGGCCGTAACTGACCGTGACGGCACCGGCGGCCTGGGCGCTGGCCAGCGTGGCATAGGGGCCCGCTACCGCGCCCTCTTTCAGGGTGATGAACAGGTCGGAAAAATCCACACCTCCCAACAACAGGCCGATCGGCGGCATCATGACGTCGTTTACCAGGCTTTTCACGATGGTCCCGAAGGCGCCACCAATGATAATCCCCACGGCCATGTCGACGACATTGCCGCGCATGGCAAATTCCTTGAATTCCTTTAGCATAGTCGATTCCCCGAGCTGATTATTGTGATTGTCGGGCCCGGGCCGACATGCCCGGCGCACTGACACTGCCTTAATCTTGCACTGCGGGGCCCGAAACGCAAGTACCTTGTCTTTCCCCCCGAACGAGGGGCCAATTCTGCTAGACTGGCCACCTGGCCAAACAGGACACACTTTTTTGCAGCGCTCCACGCACAGTTCACCCCGCAGGACCCGCTCAGCAAGGCAAATCGCAGGCCTTGCCCTGTGGGCGCTACTTCTGGCTCCGGTGCTGGCGCGGGGAGAGGACCCGGCAGTGCAGGCCGGATCACCCCCAGCCGCGGATGAGGCTGACAACGGGGCGGACGCTGTGGAGATGGCCACGGTAGCGGAGTTACCTGAACCCGAGCGGGAACCGCAAGCGGAGCCCGCCCCCGCAGCGGAGAACGAAGAGGAAGAGGAAGGCCTGTCGCCCGGCATTCCTGCGGCCGAGGCCGGGGAGGCGGGGAGGGAAGACCTGCCCATGGCCCGCAACATGCCCCTGGATGAGCCCATCGTGGCCCCTTCTGCGCCGGAGCCTGCCACGGTTCGGGAACAGCAACTCGGCCGCAACCTGGTACTGCTGGGTACCGAAGTGCCTCCGCGGACGTCGACGCGGCTGGCCTGGGCACCCACGCAGTCCTTCGAGGGCATCTACATCGCCACGCCGGTGCTCGTGGTCAATGGGGTAGAACCCGGCCCCACCCTGTGCCTGACCGCAGCGCTCCACGGCGACGAACTCAACGGCATCGAAACCGTGCGCCGCGTGCTCTACAACCTGGACCCCGGGAAACTCAAGGGCGCGGTGATCGGCGTGCCCATCGTCAACCTGCAGGGATTCCATGCCGGCTCGCGCTACCTCAGCGACCGCCGCGATCTCAATCGCTACTTCCCCGGGGACCCGGATGGCAGCTCGGCTTCGCGCCTGGCCTACTCTTTTTTCCACGAGGTTATCGCCCATTGCTCCGCACTGGTCGATCTGCACACCGGTTCGTTCTATCGCACCAACCTGCCACAGCTGCGCGGGGACCTGCGCGACCCCAAGGTGCTGGAGCTGACCAAGGGCTTCGGATCGACCGTGGTTGTGCACAGTGAGGGCACTTCCGGAACCCTGCGCCGTTCTGCGGTCGAGGCCGGCATTCCCGCGGTCACCATGGAAGCAGGCGGCCCCTCGGTGCTCGACGAGGAGAGCGTCAGTCACAGTGTCAAGGGGGTCCGCACACTGCTCAATCACCTTGGCATGACCGCCCGCTTCAGCCTCTGGGGCGATCCGGAACCGGTGTACTACAACTCGGTATGGGAGCGGGCGCCGGTGGGCGGCATTGTCTTCAGCCGCGTCACCCTGGGGCAGACCGTGAAAAAAGGTGATGTCCTGGGCACTGTCACCAATCCCATCACCAACGTTCGCACCCGGATCGTGTCCAGTTACAATGGCCGTATTATTGGCATGGCCCTGAACCAGGTGGTCCAGCCCGGGTTTGCCACTCACCATATCGGCATCGCCGCGCGCAAGGGCAAGGTCAACGCGCCGGCCGCTGGAGCCAGCGACCAGGAAGTTGCCGGCGAACCTGCAGCGGGCGGGGACAGTGGCGACAACGGATCCAGGGAGAAGAAGGCAACGGGGGCAGCCGCCACCCAGGTAGCTGAGGAAAGCCACACCGAACCTCTCGAGCAACCCGAGGACGAAGACAGCGAACTGGCCGAGGACTAGCTTCGCGGCCGGCGAGTGACGAACCGCCCGCTGTCGTCCACCTCCAGCACCAGGCGCCGCCCTGCCAGCAGAGCCAGCCCGATGGACAGCGCCACCACCACCGTCAGGGCGAGCCAGATCACGGTCATGGACGCATTGAGCTGCAACATGAAACCCACCCCGAGTGGACCCAGTGCAGCCAGGGAGTAACCCAGCCCCTGGGTCATCCCGGATAGCTGGCCAGCCACCGACGGATTGGCGCTGCGCAGTACCAGCAGGGTCAGGGCCAGGCTGAAACTGCCCCCCTGCCCCAGCCCCAGGGCCACAACGCCCGGCCAGGCCAGCACCGCCGCCCCCTGCAGCAAGCAGTAAAACCCCACGGCAATCAGGAACAGCAGGACGACCAGGGCCGGGCGCTGGTCGCGGCCCAGGCGCGCCAGCCAGGGTGCGGCCAGGGCCGCGAACAGTTGCACAAACACCGACGCGCCGAGCAGCAGGCCGGCCTCGGCCTCGCCAGCGCCCCGGCGCTGCAGGAGTACTGGCAGCCAGCCGAAGACGATATAGGCCAGCGAGGACTGGCAGCCCATCAGCAGAGTCACCTGCCAGGCCAGCGGCGTACGCAACAGGCCGCGCCCGGGCCGCGCCTGCTGCCGCGAAATACGGTCCGGGACCGGGTGAGGAGCACTCAGGCGCCAGCACACCAGGCTCAGCAGCGCCAGCAGCGACCAGCTGGCCAGGCTGCGCTGCCAGCTGCCGAGCCACTCGGCCAGGGGAATGCTCAGGCCGGCCCCGAGAGCACCACCGAGGCACAGCGCCATGGTATACACCCCTGTCATCAGGTCCGCGCCCCGGGGCAGGTCGCGCTTGACCAGCACCGGCAGCACCGTGCCGGCAATGCCGATCGCCGCGCCCACCAGGGCCGTACCGGCAAACAGGAGCCAGACACTGGCGCTGCCGCGCAGGGCCAGCGCCGCCGCCAGCAGCAGCAGGGCCAGCG
>JBFHFJ010000078.1:0-12258 GCA_041583655.1 Haliea sp.
ATTGCGGAGCAGCTGGAGCGCCACCCGGTGCTGCTGGATGAACTGCTGGACCGCGCCAGTCTCTACCATGCGCCGGACAAGGCGCTGCTGGCCACCGGACTGCGCCAGCAGGTGGCGCGTCTGCAGCCGGGCGACCTCGAGGCGCAGATGGATGCCCTGCGTTATTACAAGGCGGCCCACGTGCTGCGGGTCGCCGCCAGCGAGCTGGTCGGGCGCCTGCCCCTGATGCGGGTCAGCGACAATCTGACCTGGATAGCGGAGGTAATCCTGGAACAGGTCGTGGCCGTGGCCTGGAGCGATCTCACTGCTCGTTACGGCCAGCCACAGCGCGACTCCGATGGCTACGGCTTCGCCATTTTCGGTTACGGCAAGCTGGGCGGCATAGAGCTCAGTTACAGCTCCGACCTGGACCTCGTGTTTATCTATGACGCGGACGTGCAGGGCGTTACCGATGGCGAGCGCAGTATCGACAACGTCAAGTTCTATACCCGCCTGGGACAGCGCATCATCCATATCCTGGAAACCCGTATGGCCCTGGGCCAACTCTACGAGGTCGATATGCGGCTGCGACCATCCGGCGCTTCCGGTCTGCTGGCCAGCAGCCTGAAGGGTTTTCGCAGCTACCAGGAGGACACCGCCTGGACCTGGGAGCACCAGGCCCTGGTGCGGGCCAGGCTGGTCGCCGGCGACCCGGCTGTTGGGGCGGGCTTCGATGCCGTGCGCCGGGATATCCTTGGCCGGGTCCGTGACGAGGAGGCGCTGAGGGCGGAAGTGGTCGCCATGCGCGAGCGCATGCGCCGGGAACTGCTGCCAGCACAGCCACCGGAGGGCCAGGATTTTGATCTCAAACAGGGCGACGGTGGTATCGTTGATAGTGAATTTATGGTGCAATATGCGGTTCTGGCGTGGTCTCATCGCGTGCCCGAGCTGGCGCGCTGGTCGGACAACATTCGCATTCTGGAAACCCTGTCCGGGTCTGGCCTGTTGACGCAGAGCGAGAGCAAGGCGCTGATCGAGGCCTATCTGGCGTACCGGTCGGTTGCCCATCAACTCGCGCTACAGCAGCTTCCGGGCCGGGTCGCCGGGGAAGACTATCGCGAGCAACGGGCCAGTGTGAAAGCCGTGTGGCAGCGCCTCTTCGGGGCACAGGATGAACCAACAGGACAGCGGGACTGAACATGAGTGCAACACCGAATTTTGCAGACCGGGACGGGGTTATCTGGCTGGACGGCGAACTGGTGCCCTGGCGCGAGGCCAAGGTCCATGTTCTCACCCACACCCTGCACTACAGCATGGGCGTGTTCGAGGGCGTTCGGGCCTACCGGACACCCGATCGCGGCACTTGCATATTCCGGCTCAAGGAGCACACGGACCGGCTGTTCCGCTCGGCCCATATCCTGCGCATGGAAATGCCCTATGACAAGGACACGCTGAACGAGGCCCAGCGCACGGTGGTGCGGGAAAACGGCCTCAGTGAAGCCTACCTGCGGCCCATGTGCTTCCTCGGCTCCGAGGGGATGGGCCTGCGCGCTGACGGCCTCAAGACCCATGTCATGGTGGCCGCCTGGGAGTGGCCCTCGTACATGGACCCTGAGGCGCGCGACCGCGGTATCAAGGTGCGCACATCGTCCTATACCCGCCATCACGTCAATATCACCATGTGCAAGGCCAAGGCCAACGGCAACTACATCAACTCCATGCTCGCCCTGCGGGAGGCTCTGGACGGCGGCGCGGAAGAGGCGCTGATGCTGGATAACGAGGGCTACGTGGCCGAGGGCAGTGGCGAGAACGTGTTCGTGGTCCGCGACGGCCAGATGTTTACCCCTGACCTGACTTCCTGTCTCGACGGAATCACCCGCAACACGATCTTCGCCCTGGCGGCCGAGCTTGGCTACGAGATCCGCGAGAAGCGGATTACCCGCGACGAGGTGTACATCGCCGACGAGGCCTTCTTTACGGGCACCGCGGCTGAAGTGGTCCCCATCCGTGAGCTGGATGGTCGCCGCATCGGCACAGGCTCCCGTGGCCCGCTGACGGAAAAGCTGCAGACCATGTATTTCGACTCGGTGCGCGGCAACCGGCCGCAACACCCGGAGTGGTTGACCCCCGTTGCCTGAGTCCGGCGCTGCAACCGGTGCCATGGCCCTCGCGGTGGCGCAGGAAGCACACTTGCCGGGAGGCGTGTTCTATCGCCACTGGCCCGCTATTGCCAGGCCCCGGGGGGTTATCCTCCTGGCTCACGGGCTTGGCGAACACAGCGGGCGCTACCAGTCTTTTGCCGAGGTTCTCTGCGCCCGCGGCTATGCGGTAGTGGCCCCGGACCACATCGGGCACGGCCAGTCGCCCGGGCACCGCGCGCACATCGGCAGGTTCAGCGAGTATCTGGAGCCCCTGCTGCAACTGCGTACACTCATAGCCACGTGGTATCCGGGCCTGCCCTGTTTTCTTGTGGGCCACAGCCTCGGGGGCCTGATTGCAGCCCGTCTGTTGCTGGAGGCCCAGGGCCAGTTCGCGGGCGCGGCCCTGTCGGGCCCCGCACTCGCGGTGGAGCAGCCGCCGTCCCGCCTGCTGCTGTGGATCAACCGCCTCCTCGCCCGCGTCTGGCCGACCATGGGCATGCTCCAACTCGACGCCAGCCAGGTGAGTCGGGATCCACAGGTGGTTGCTGCCTACGAGGCAGATCCACTGGTCCATCATGGCAAGGTCAGCGCGGGGCTGGTTGCGGCACTCTTCGCCACCATGGCGCAGGTCAATGCGCGCAGCGGGGAAATCACCCTGCCACTGCTGGTCATGCACGGCGAGGCCGATGTGATGACAGCGCCTGCGGGCTCCGAACGATTCAGCGTCGCAGTCGAGTCGCAGGACGTGACCCTGCAGCTGTTTCCCGGCCTCTACCACGAAATTTTCAATGAGCCCGAGCGCCTGCAGGTGCTGGAGCACCTTGCCGGGTGGTTGCAGGCGCGCAGTTGAGCCGCTGTCACCCGCGTGCGTGGTCCCGGGCCGTTTGAGCGGGAGTCCGGAATGAATCGCCCTTTTGCTGCCCTCGCCGTTTTTGCCGCGTCTGCCGCCCTCCTCTGGTACGTGTTTCTGCAGCGGCCGGCGACGCTGACTGCGCCGCCGGCTCCCGCGCCGGCCACTGTCGCCGACATCGGTCGCGATACTGACTGGTATCCGCCGCGCGACTGGGAGCAAAGTGAACCCGGCACCATGAATATTTCGGTGTTCGCTTACCGCGACCGCAACCGGGACGGCGTGCTGGACCCCGGCGATGCGCCGATGGCCGCGGTCGCCATCCTGGTCGAGCGGCCGGACGGCAGCCTGCGTATGCAGCGTACCAACATCAATGGTTATGCCAATTTTGGTGTCTCCCTGGACAACGCCGACGCCGATATCGGCGAGCCGGACCAGGACTACCGGTTCGAACTGCAGCTGCCCCCGGGCTGGGAGGTCACCAGCGGCACCGGTATCCACACTGCCCGCTTCGAGCGCCGCCCGGGTACCCCCGCGGGCATGGTGACCACGGCACCGCCGCCAGTCATCGGGCTGGCACCGATACTCACAGTGCGCGGCAGTGAGGCCGCAGGCGAGGGTGGGCTTGTTGCTGTGGCGCCGGATGGCATTCGCAGCGCGGTAGTTGTGGATACGGCGGGCACGTTCAGCTTTCCGGCCCGGCCCGGCGACTGGGCCCTGATCCCGGCGACAGGGCCGTCGGCCACCCCCCTGCACCAGTTTGCGGTGCGGGATGCCCCGGTGCAGTTGGGCGCGCTAAACCCACATCGCGCTGCCACCCAGGCACTGCCGAGACCCGTGGTGCTGGATTTCGACGATCTTGAGCGCTCGGTCATCGAAAAGCTTCCGGTAGGCTATCGCGGCCTCGCTTTTGACTACCTGCTCGCCATCCACAACCAGCATTATCGTGGGCCGGGCTACGTCAACGTGCTCGCCAGCGGTGAGGGCGTGGCTTACAACAGCTCCGGGTATCCGGCCCGGGTGACCAGCCTGCGCCCGGGTGAACTGTTTGATTTTGTGGGGGCCTATTTCGGCGTGGCCTGGGAGCAGGCCGAGGGTGAAACCCTGCTGGTGGAGGGTCGGCGTGAGGGTCGGCAGGTGTATCGGGACGAGGTGCCCCTGTCACATCTGGGGCCGGTATGGCTGCACGCGGACTATCGCGGTATTGACGAGTTGAGGTTGAGCACCCTGCACTACTGGCAGTTCACGACGGATGACATGCTGTTCCGCTTGCCGCCGGGGGAGTGAGCGCACTCCCGGTGCTGAACCGGGAGCGCGCAGTGACCAGATCAGACGTCGCCAGGCGGAGGGAGCAGGGTCGAGTTGAAGACAGCGCAGGTGTCGTCCGGCTGCAGGACCGTCGGGGGAGCATCGGAACACTCCGGCACCGGTATCGTGCCGGCGTTGGTCATCGAGCCATCGGGGCAGTCGTAGCTTACTGCGCCGCCATTCATCATGCCGCCATTGACCGGGGCGCCGCCGTTGTTGGCGATCAGTCCGGCAAGCTGGATGTCGAGGATCTGCTGGGCGACCCCGGTGCTGTTGGTGACGCAGTTCAAATCGGGGCCCAGGGCCAGCGTGCCGCCGGCGGGATTGTCGAGGGCAATCGCATTGGGCACCCAGTCTGCATAAGCCTCGGATACCAGTTTGATACCGCTGGCGCCGCTGGCAATGGCGCCGGTGACCAGCGCCGCGAGCATGAACTGGGTGCCATTGAGCTGCCGGTCCCGGAGCAGTCTGGCGACCACCAGCAGCATCAGCACCGCCAGCAGGATCAGCGCAAAACCGCCCAGGGTGGGCACCGCGGTGGCTGACAGCGGGCCGTAGGTGATGGAACCGGGCACGCCCGCCGAGGCGGCATTTCCAGCGACCAGCGCAGCCAGCCCAAGGAGGGCGTGCTCCAGGCGCCAGCGACGGCAGGAATGAGTATCTTTACGTTGTTTCATGGTTGCCTCGACTGGTTATCGACCGTTAGCCACAGAGCATAGTCCCGCCTCATGGAAACTGCAATTGGATCCTTGCCTGCTTCACCAGTGGCCGCACGTGGCACCGGCGCAGCCGCCACTGGGAATCCCCCGGCGCAGCCTTTACCATAGGGCCCCTTTCGCTGCGGCCCCGGCCGCCCCGTCGAGGAGATTGCGTGACCCCAACAGTCCTGATAACCGGTGCCGGTGGCCAGCTGGGCCGAGAGCTGCAGCTGATGGCGCCGGCTGGCGTCTCGCTGGTCAGCCTCGATCGCGGTGCCCTGGATATCACCAGGGCGGACGAGGTGCGCCGCGTTTTCGGTGAGTTGCGCCCGGACTGGGTCTTCAATGCGGCCGCCTATACAGCGGTGGATCGGGCCGAGGGCGAGGAGTCCCTGGCCCTGCGGATCAACGCCGAGGGCGCCGGCAACCTGGCCGCGGCCTGCGCCAGCACCGGTACCGGCCTGGTGCACGTTTCCACGGATTTTGTTTTCGATGGGGAATCGGGCCATCCCTATACCCCCGGCGCAGTCGCGCGACCCCTGGGCGCCTACGGCCGCAGCAAGCTGGAGGGTGAGCGCGCGGTACTGGCTGCTCACCCGCGGGCGCTGATCCTGCGCACCGGCTGGGTCTATTCCCGCTTCGGCGGCAATTTCGTCAAGACCATGCTGCGCCTGATGACTGAGCGGGAGAGGCTGGCGGTGGTCTGCGACCAGGTCGGCACCCCGACCTGGGCCAGGGGGCTGGCGGGGGCGCTGTGGGCCGCGCTGGACCGGCCCCTGCTGCAGGGCGTCTACCACTGGAGCGACGCCGGCGTCTGCAGCTGGTACGACTTCGCCGTTGCGATTGCCGAGGAGGGGTTGGCGACGGGCCTGCTGTCCCGCATTCCCGAAATACAGCCTATTCCCGCCAGCGAGTATCCAACGCCGGCCAGGCGGCCCGCCTGCAGCATTCTGGACAAGCACCAGACCTGGGAGGATTTCGATTTGGCGCCGGTACACTGGCGGGTACAATTGCGCGCCATGTTGCAGGATCTCAAGGAACACGGCGATGGCTAGATCCCTGCTGGTGACCGGCGCCGCCGGTTTCATCGGCGCCAACTTTGTCCACTACTGGCGCCAGCGCTATCCGGATGACCGCATTGTGGCGCTGGATGCGCTCACCTACGCCGGCAACCGCGCGAATCTCGCCGGGCTGGAAGGCTCCCCGGGCTTTCACTTTGCCCATGCCAATATCTGTGACTATTCGCAGGTACTTGCACTGCTGCGGGATCACGCCGTGGACACACTGGTGCATTTTGCCGCGGAGAGCCATGTGGACCGCTCCATCACCGGCCCCGACGCGTTTATCGAGACCAACATCGTGGGTACCCACAGCCTGTTGAAAGCGGCGCGGGAGTGCTGGCTGGGCGGCGCGCAGCCACTACCCCACCGTTTCCACCATGTTTCCACCGACGAGGTCTACGGGTCCCTGGCGCCGGTGGATCCGGGGTTCCACGAGGCCCAGCAGTACCAGCCCAACTCGCCCTACTCCGCGAGCAAGGCGGCGTCCGACCACCTGGTGCGCGCCTACCACCACACCTATGGGCTGCAGGTCACCACCAGCAACTGCTCCAACAACTACGGGCCCTACCACTTTCCGGAAAAGCTGATTCCCCTGTGCCTGACCAACATCCTGCGCGGTCTGCCGCTGCCGGTCTACGGTGATGGCAGCAACATCCGCGACTGGCTGTACGTGGAGGACCACTGCCGGGGCATTGATCTGGTGTTGCAGGATGGCGTCATCGGCGAGAGCTACAACATCGGTGGCAACAACGAGTGGCGCAACCTGGCGATTGTCGAGCTGCTGTGCGACGAACTGGACCAGCGTTTCAGCGCGGATGCGGCCCTCGCCGGGCGCTTTCCGCAGGCGCCCGCAGCCAGCGGCGGCAGCGCCCGCGACCTGATCCGCTTTGTCGAGGACCGGGCCGGCCACGACTGGCGCTACGCCATCGATGCGGGCAAGATCAGCCGGGAGCTGGGTTACGCGCCGGTTGAGACCTTCGAGACCGGTATCCGTCGCACCATTGACTGGTACCTGGCCAACGAAAACTGGTGGCGGCCATTGCTGCATAGCTAGCCGCAGCAGGGAGACCCGGACAGCTCAGGTTGGCGATTCGGCAATGCCGCCGTCTACCGTGACCGCGCTTCCCGTCATGTAGCCGCCGGCCGCATTGCTCGCCAGCAGCAGCAATGGCGCGGTCAGGTCTTCCATCAGGCCCATCCGGCGCGCCGGGATGGTCCGGATATAGCGCTCGCCCTTCTCCGACTCAAAATACTCGCGGTTGATGTCGGTCAGGAACCAGCCGGGACACAGGGCATTGACCCGGATCTGCTCGCGGCAGAGCTCTACGGCCATGGATTTGGTGAGCTGCACCACGCCGGCCTTGGACACGTTGTAGGCGACTTTCATCGCCCCGGTGCGCAGGCCGTACACGGAGGCGATATTGACGATGCTGCCCGCCACTCCCGCCGCGACCATGTGCCGGGCACCCGCGCGGGCTACCCGCCAGGCGCCGTTGAGATTGGTCTCGATTATCCGCTGCCACTCTTCTTCACCGGTGTCGAGGAACCTGATCGGATCGTCGGCCACGCCCGCGTTGTTGACCAGGATGTCGATGTTGCCGATATCCTCCGCAATCCGGGTGAAAGCACCGGCCACACTTTCTGGGTCAGTAACATCCATGGACACCGCCGAGGCCGCGCCACCATGGCCCTGTATGGCCGCAACCTGCTCTGCGAGTTTGTCACTGCGCCGCGCTGCGAGCACCACGTTTGCCCCCGCTTCCGCCAGCACGCTGGCAAAGTGGGCGCCCAGTCCGCTGGAGGCGCCGGTAATCAGCGCCGTCTTGCCCTGTAGCTGGAAATAATCCCTGGTCATTCTGTCTCCTCGTCGATGCAATTCCGGTGTGTCGTAGGCGGCCCTTCAGTCGAACAGGGGCAGGTCCGCCCAGGCCAGCCCCGCGGCGTCCTTGGCCGACAGGCGCGGCTGTTCACCCGCTGGCAGGGGCCAGGCAATGCCCACTGTGGGGTCGTCCCAGGCCAGGGACACTTCGCTGGCCGGGTGATAGTAGTCGGTGCATTTGTACTGGAAGTCGGCATGCCCGGTGAGTACGTAGAAGCCGTGGGCAAAGCCGGGCGGTACCCACAGCATCCGGTGGTTCGCGGCGCTGAGTTCAACCCCATACCACTGACCGAGGGTAGGCGAGGAGCGACGCAGGTCCACGGCGACATCGAACACGGCGCCGGAGGTGACCCGCACCAGCTTGCCCTGGGGGTGTTCGGTCTGGAAATGCAGGCCGCGCAGGATGCCACGGGCAGAGCGGCTGTGGTTGTCCTGGACGAAGTCCAGGTCGAAGCCGGCTTCGCGAAAAGTCGCGGCGTTCCAGCTCTCGAGGAAAAAGCCGCGCTCATCGCCAAAAACCTTAGGCTGCAGCAGGTACAGCCCCGCGAGGGGGGTGGGCTCAAAGGTCATTGCTCAATACCCCGTCCTGTTCCAGCAGTTGCCGCAGGTACAGGCCGTAGCCGCTTTTCTCCAGCGGAGCCGCCAGCGCCAGCAATTGCTCGGCATTGATATAGCCCATGCGGAAGGCTACCTCCTCCGGACAGGCGATCTTCAGACCCTGCCGCTCTTCCACCACCCGGATGAAGTTGGCGGCATCCAGCAGGGAGTTGTGGGTACCGGTATCCAGCCATGCAGTACCGCGGCTCATGACCTCCACCCGCAGGTCGCCGCGGGCCAGGTAGGCGTTGTTGACGTCGGTAATTTCCAGCTCGCCGCGGGCGGAGGGGCGAATGCCGCGGGCGATATCGATAACATCGTTGTCATAGAAGTACAGGCCGGTCACCGCGTAGTGGGATTTGGGCCGCGCCGGCTTCTCTTCAATCTCGACCGCGACCCCCGCGTCGTTGAAGCTCACCACCCCATAGCGCTCGGGATCCTGCACGTAGTAGGCGAACACTGAAGCGCCGCGGTCGCGCCCTGCGGCGTTGCGCAGGCTCTGGGTGAAGCCGCCGCCGTAGAATATGTTGTCGCCCAGTACGAGGGCAACGGGGTCCTGCCCGATGAATCCGGCCCCCAGCAGGAACGCCTGGGCAAGACCATCCGGGCTGGGCTGCACGGTGTAGCTGATGTTGATTCCCCAGTGGTTGCCGTCGCCCAGAAGGTCGGCGAAAGCCGCCTGGTCGCGGGGCGTGGTGATTACCAGGATGTCGCGAATGCCCGCCAGCATCAGGGTTGCCAGGGGATAGTAGATCATGGGCTTGTCGTACACCGGCATCAATTGTTTGCTGACAGTACTGGTCAGCGGGTGCAGCCGGGTACCCGAGCCGCCCGCGAGAATGATGCCCTTGTAGTTGGTCGCGACCATAGCTGCTCCGGCTGGAGGAAAAGCGGCGATTATACGGGAAAAGGTCGGCAAATTACGATAAGCCGCAGGCATTGGCCTGTACTGACCGGTTCCGGGACTGGTGCAGTGGCGCAGTTGGCTGCTAGAATTCGTGGCTCGGGTATTGCGCATTTGTCTACCTTGCGAGGTTTTCTGCCCGTTTCCCCGCAGACCACCAACAAAGGGACGCCGCTATCAGGCATCTGGATACAGCAGTGAGCGATGCGGCGCCCAGCGCGGTGTCGGAGTCCTGTCCGGCCGCACCGGCCGCGAAAGGCCCCCCGCTGCGCATTGCGTTGCTGGGCTACCGCAGCAAGCCCCATGCCGGCGGGCAGGGTGTCTACATCAAGTACCTGAGCAAGGCGCTGGTGGATGCCGGCCACTCGGTGGACGTCATTTCCGGCCCGCCCTATCCCGAGGTCGACCCCCGGGTGCGGCTGATCAAGCTGCCGAGCCTGGACCTGTACGAGAACGGCTTGCGTTCATTGCGGCCGCATCACCTGCGCTCCCTGAGCAATATCATCGAATGGACCAGCAAGTTGACCGGGGGCTTTGCCGAGCCCTATACCTTCGGCCGCCGGGCGGTGCGCTATCTGCGCCAGCATCGCGGCGACTACGACCTGATTCACGACAACCAGAGCCTCAGCCACGGCATGGTCCGGTTGCAGGCCATGGGGCTGCCGCTGGTAACCACGGTGCACCACCCGATTACCAGCGACCTGCGTATCGCCCTCAGCGCCGCGCCGCGCTGGTACCAGCGCCTGATGATCCGTCGCTGGCACTCGTTCCTGCGCATGCAGAGGAAGGTCATCAAGCAGCTGCACCATGTGGTAACGGTTTCGGACTACTCGCGTCAGGACATTGCCCGGGATTTCGGCCTGCAGCCGGCGGGCATCGCGCTGGTCTACAACGGGATCGACACCGAAGAATTCCGTCCCCTGCCCGGGGTGCAACGCAACCCGCTGCGAATCATGGCCACGGCCTCGGCCGACGCGCCGCTGAAAGGCCTGCGCTATCTGCTGCAGGCCTTCGCCCGCCTGCTGCCCCGGCACCCGCAACTGGAGCTGCTGGTGGTCAGCAAGCTCCAGCCCGGCGGACGTACCGAGCGCCTGATCAAACGGCTTGGGATCGCGGCGAATGTCCGCTTTGTCAGCGGCATAGCCACTGCCGAGATGGTCCGCTACTACGCCGAGGCCAGTATTGCCGTGGTGCCTTCTATTTACGAGGGGTTCGGTTTGCCCGCGGGCGAGGCCATGGCCTGCGGGGTGCCGGTGATCTCCACGGACGGCGGTGCGCTGCCGGAGGTGGTGGGCGACGCAGGGGTGATTGTCCCGGTTCGCGACGCAGCGGCCCTGGAGCAGGCCATCGAGTCCCTGTTGCAGGATCCGCAGCACCGCGCGCAGCTGGGTGTTGCCGGCCGCCAGCGGATCCTTGACCGCTTTAGCTGGCAGGTATGCGCCCGGGACATGGAAGACTACTATCGAAAGGTCATTGCCGATGCAAACGGTTGATTTCCGCTACTTTGCCCTGCAGTCGGGCGAGCGGGTCCTGGACCTGGGCTGCGGCGAGGGGCGGCACGTGATCTCCGCCTATGCCCTGGGCGACGTGCATGCGGTTGGCGTCGACCTCTCGCACCGGGACCTGTGCACGGCGCTGGATCGATTCGCCGAATTTGAGGAAGCGGGCAACGGGAAAAAGCAGCTTGACCTGGTGGAGGCGTCCGCACTGTGCCTGCCCTTTCCCGACGCCAGCTTTGACAAGGTGATCTGCTCCGAGGTGCTGGAGCACATCCCCGACTATCGCGCTGCGCTGGAAGAAATTCGCCGGGTTCTCAAGCCCGCCGGGTTGCTCTGCGTCAGCGTCCCGAGGCGCTGGCCCGAGCGCCTGTGCTGGGCGCTCAGCAGGCGCTATCACCAGACCCCTGGCGGACACCTGCGGATATTTCGCGCCGGGCGCCTGTGGGCAGAGATCGAGCGCCGGGGTTTTGTGGGTTTTCACCGGCACGGCGCGCACGCCCTGCACTGTCCCTACTGGTGGCTGCGCTGCCTGTTCTGGCGTGAAGGGGAGCAGCACTGGCTGGTACGGCAGTATCACAAGCTGCTGGTGTGGGACTTGCTGCGGGCGCCATGGCTGACCCGCACCCTGGAGAAGTGGCTGAACCCGTTCATGGGCAAGAGCGTAGTATTTTATTTCCGCCTGGAGGCCGGCCAGTGAGTGGGCTTTATCTCAGTCGCGGTCTGTTCCCGCAGGAGTTCCTGCGGCCTACCGTGGATTTCCTGCTGGCGACCCAGAAACCCAGCGGCGAGATTCCCTGGTTCAGCGGTGGCTATACCGACCCCTGGGACCATGTCGAGGCGGCCATGGGCCTGTCGATCGGGGGCGAATATGCGGCAGCTGTGCGCGCCTACCGCTGGCTCGCCAGTGTGCAGTTGCCGGATGGCAGCTGGTGGGCGTCCTACCGGGGCGACATCGTCGACAACAACCACCGCCGGGAAAGCAATTTTGTCGCCTACGTCGCCACTGGTGTCTGGCACCACTTTCTGATTACCGGCGATACCGGTTTCCTGCGCGAAATGTGGCCGGTGGTGGACCGCGCGATCGGCTTTGTCCTGCGCCTGCAAAGCGCCCACGGCGAGATCGACTGGGCAGTGGATACCGCAGGCGTTCCCCTGCGCGATGCGCTGGTCACCGGCTGCAGCTCTATCTACAAGAGCCTGGAGTGCGCCTGCAATATTGCGCTGACCCTGGGCGAGGAGCGGCCGCATTGGTACCTGGCCCGCACCAGCCTGGGCACGGCCCTGCGCTCCCGGCCGGAGCGCTTCGACCGCACCTGGGAGAGCAAGGCGCGGTTCTCGATGG